>NZ_JBFAYF010000024.1:0-135315 GCF_040681165.1 Actinoplanes sp. NPDC051851
CAGATCCGGTGACGCGTCGGTCAGTGCTTGGCCGAGCAGGCCGGCAGGGTCGATGATGTGTGGTGCGGCCATCGTGGTTGATCCCTTTCGAGAGTTCCGTGAGACGTTCGCTCGAAAGATCACGCGATGGCCGCGTTCTATGCCGGACAGGATGTCCGACGATCACGCCAACCGCGTTACACCACTATCAGGGACTCCACCCCGACGATCCGCCGCCCCTCCCGAGTCTGGGACAGGGCGGCTCTTCTTTTCCCGCGGGTGTAGCTCAACGGCAGAGCGCCAGCCTCCAAAGCTGTCGGATGCGGGTTCGAATCCTGCTGCCCGTGCGTGCGTTTCCCGACAAGTCCGCGTTTCTTGACAAATCCACAGTGGATGGCATGGAAGTCTCGTCTCCGTAGCTCAGCGGATAGAGCACCGGATTACGGATCCGGGTGTCGGGAGTTCGAATCTCTCCGGGGACACGCTTTTCATCTGCCCGGGTAGCCCAACGGCAGGAGGCACACCGCTCAGGACGGTGGCAGTGCGCGTTCGAATCGCGCTCCGGGTACGCAGGGGCTCGTAGCTCATCAGGGAGAGCGCCCGCCTTGCAAGCGGGAGGCGGCCGGTTCGAATCCGGCCGACCCGACTTGGAGGAGCCGGCCCGGCTTCGGAGACGCCGCTGGAAACGGCGTGGGCCCCTGCGGGCCCCGTGGGTTCGAATCCCACCTCCTCCGCGATGCCATCCACTGTGAGTGACGACGCAGGCGAGCGCGGGTCTCGGCTGCCCCTCATAAGGGCGGACAGCCCGGTTCGACACCGGGGCCTGCGACGGAACGCCTCAGCGCACCAGCGGTGGGGCGGTGCTGGTGGCGGAGGCCGGTGTGGTCAGGGAGCGCTCCGGGTTCGCCGGGCGGGTGTCCCGGGTGCGGTCGCCGGTGGTGGAGAGCTGCTGCGCGGCCACGGCCCGGGATGCTGGGGTGTGGCGAGCGTACTGCCTGCGGAACTCCTCGGCCCAGGGGCTCTGGGCGGTGGTGGGATGCGCGCCGTGGATCGCGTCGACGATCGGCTTCGCCTCCCGTACGGCCTCGGCGGGGGTCTTCGTGCCGCTGGTGAGCACGGCCTCCAGACGGTGGGTGAACGGTCTGATGTCGCCGTTCCGGTCGGAGTGCAGCAGCAGAAGCGTGGTCGTGAAGTGCTCGGCCGGGGTCATCTGCCGGGCGGTGCCCGCGATCTCGCGGAGATACCGGTAGGTCTCCGTGCCGGTGGCGGCCGTGACCTCGAGGACGGTCATGGCGGCGGTGAGTCCGCCCGCCCGGAGGCTGTCGGCGACGGCGCGCTCGACGACGGAAGGGGTGTCCGGCCTGTTGCCGTGGGCCTCGGACACCTGATGCAGCAGCGGGCGATCCCGCTCCAGTGTGGCCTGGAACTCCGGTTCCGAGAACGGCGTACCCCGCCCCGGAGCGGGGAGATGCCGGGCGAGTTCCCGGGCCCACGCGCTGTCGCGGGTGTCGGGGTCGGCCGCGTGCAGGCGTTCGGCGTGCTGCCGGGCCTCCCGTACGGTGTCCGGAAGGGTCCTGCCCGGTGTTTCGAGTGTCGCGCGCAGATCGGCGAGGGCCGGGTGGTTCGGTACGCCGCGGTCCAGCTCCAGCAGGCGCAGTGTGGTTCGCAGGTGTTCGGGCGCGGTCATCCGGTCGGCGGTGCCCTGGACCTGGCGGAGGTACCGGTACGACCGGGTGCCGGTGGCGGAGACCGACTCGAGGGCGCGCCGGGCGTCCGCGTGGCTGAACCTGTCCAGGGTGCCGAGGACCTGGCGTTCGATCAGGGCGGACTCCGCAGTGGTACGCGGCGGCCCGGCGACGACCTCCCGCTCGCCGACGCCGACACCCCGGCCGCCGCGGGCCCAGGACAGGTCGTGCAGAACCTCGCGGTCCTTCCGCAGCAGGCGGGCGAGGACCGCTCGGTCGAACGGCGTGCCGCCGGGGCGTGTGTCGGGCATGGTTTCCGGACCTCCGTCGATGTGTCCCTGGGCTGTGGGCAGATGTGTCCCTGGGCTGTGGGCAGAGGTACCACGTGCCGGGACCCGGGCCGGTTCACGTCCGGCGACGGTCAGGTGCCGGCCGGCTCGGTGAGTGGCAGGCCGCGCATGATCATGGAGCGGTAGACGTTCTCGTAACCGCGGGCCATGATGCCGGTGGAGAAGTGCCGGCGGACGCGGGCCACGCAGGCCGCCGGATCGATGGTGCGGCAGCGGCGCAGCAGGGCGGGCAGGTCGTCCGGGTCGTCGCCGATCCAGCCGGTCACGCCGTGGTCGACGATCTCCGGGACGGAGCCGCGGCGCAGGGCCACGACCGGGGTCGCCGAGGCCATCGCCTCGATCATGACCAGGCCGAACGGCTCGTGCCAGCGGATCGGCAGGATCAGGCAGCGGGCCGCGGTGAGCATCCTCCGGACGGCCTCCCGGTCCGGGTCGAGGACCAGGTCGACGTCCGGGCCGAGCATCGGGTCGATCACGTCGTGCAGGTAGCGGCGTTCGGCGGGCTCGTTGCACTTGCCGGCCAGCACGAGCGGGAGCTTGGCCGCGCGGCACGCCTCGATGGCCAGGTCGGGGCCCTTCTCCGCGTTGAAACGGGCGAGCCAGAGCACCGGGCCGTCCGGGTGGTGCTCGGGGACGAACCGGTCCGGGTCCACCCCGTTGTGCACGGTGCCGACCCAGTTCAGACCGGGGCGCAGCTGCCGCTGGAAGTCCGAGATGGCGACCTGCCCGATCGCCGGGTCGAGGTCGGCGTAGTAGTCGCCGAACTCGCCGTCGGCCGGTCCGTGCATGGTCAGCACGGTCGGCGTGACGCGGGCGCCGGCGGTGAGCGGGCCCGCGGCGGAGTGGTCGTGCACGATGTCGAAGGCCCCGCCGGAGTCCTGCAGGAGACGGCGTACCCGGGCCGCGTGCAGCAGCTCCGGTACGGCCTGCCCGAGCCGGTCGTGCTGCAGCCGGGGATTGGTGCTGACGAACCGGGCACGGGTGCGGCTGCGGGTGCCCGCCCCGAAGAGGGTCACCCGGTGCCCCCGGGAGACGAGTGCCTCCACCAGTTCGGCGCAGATCAGCTCGATGCCGCCGTACCCGAGGGGTGGGATCTCATAGAAGGGCGGTGCGATCATGGCGATGCGTAAGGCTGTCACGGCCGCCGCATACCCCGGAAAAGTTGCTTCTCACCTGCGGGTTTACGAATTCGCGGAGGGGGGATCCGGGTGCCGTGCGGGAGAATCAGGTGAGCATTCTCGACGGGAGCACCTTCGTGGTCAGCGATCTGGCCGGCGACGTGCACGCGCGCCCGGACGAGCCGGCCGGGCTGTTCTACCGGGACATGCGCCACCTGTCCCGATGGCAGGTACGCCTCAACGGCGGCGAGCTGCACGCGCTCTCCGGGGACGCCGTGGAGTACGACGAGGCGCTCTTCTTCCTGGTGGCCCGGACGGATTCGATCTACCGGAACTCGCCGCTGGCCCTGCTGCGGCGGCGCCACGTCGGCGAGGGCATGCAGGAGCAGCTCCAGCTGGACAACCACGGCACCGAGACGCTGCTGGCCGAGATCACCGTGCTCTTCGCCGCGGACTTCGCCGACATCTTCGAGATCAAGGACCATCTGCGCAAGGCCGGCCGGTTCTACCACCGGATCGACGGCGAGCGGGTGATCCTCGGGTACGAGCGATCGGACCTGCTGCGGGAGACGATCGTGCACGCGCCCGGGGCGTTCCTGACCGCGTCCACGCTCACCTATCGGGCGAGTCTGGAGCCGGGGGAGTCCTGGCGGGCCGCGATCGAGGTCGGGGTGGCCACCGAGCGGCACCGGCCGCAGGCGAAGCGCTCGCACCATCCGGACGTGCCGGGTTCGCTCGGGGAGTGGCTGAACGCGGCACCCCGGCTGGACACCGACTGGAACCAGTTGTGCCGCATCTACCACCGGACTCTCGTCGATCTCGCCGCGCTGCGCTGTCGCCCCGACGTCGCGCCCGACTCGTCGTTGCCCGCTGCCGGGCTGCCCTGGTTCATGGCGCTCTTCGGCCGGGACAGCCTGATCACCAGTTATCAGGCGCTGCCGTTCGCCCCGGAGCTGTGCCGCACCACGCTGCGAGCGCTGGCCGCGCAGCAGGCGGACGGCTTCGACGACTTCCGGGACGCCGAGCCGGGAAAGATCCTTCATGAGGTACGGCACGGCGAGTTGACCCACTTCGGCGAGCGGCCGCACTCGCCGTACTTCGGGTCGGCCGACAGCACCCCGCTCTTCCTGGTGGTGCTCGACGAGTACGAACGCTGGACGGGCGACCGGGAGCTGATCCGCGAGCTGGAGCCGGCCGCGCGGGCGGCGCTGGAGTGGATCGAGAAGCACGGCGACCTGGACGGCGACGGCTTCATCGAGTACCAGCGCCGCAATGAGGAGAGCGGCCTGGAGAACCAGTGCTGGAAGGACTCCTGGAACGCGATCCTGCACCCCGACGGCGAGATCGCGCGAGGTCCGCGTGCCGTCTGCGAGATCCAGGGCTATGCGTACGACGCCAGGCGGCGATCCGCCAGGCTGGCGCGTGAGGTCTGGCGTGACCCGGAGCTCGCGGACCGGCTCGACCGGGACGCCGACGAGCTGCGGGACCGTTTCCACGAGGCCTTCTGGCTGCCCGGCCAGGGCTTCTACGCACTGGCGCTGGACGGCGACAAGGAGCCGGTGCCGACCCTGACCTCGAACATCGGCCACCTGCTCTGGAGCGGCATCGTCCCGGAGGAGTACGCCGGGCGGATCGCCGGGCACCTGATGGGCGACCGGCTCTTCTCCGGCTGGGGCGTCCGCACCCTGGCCAGCGACCAGCTCGCCTACAACCCGGTCGAGTACCACAACGGCACGGTCTGGCCGCACGACACCGCGCTGGTCGCGGCGGGACTGGCCCGGTACGGGTTCCGTTGCGAGGCGAGCCGTCTCTCGGTGGCCGTCCTGGAGGCGGCCCGGCACTTCGGCGACCGGCTGCCCGAGGTCTTCGTCGGGTACTCCCGGGACGACACCGGGATCCCGGTCGAGTACCCGACCGCGTGCTCGCCGCAGGCGTGGGCGTCCGGCACCCCGTTGCTGCTGATGCGGGTGCTGCTCGGGCTGGAGCCGGCGGAGGCGGGGGTGACCACGGACCCGTACCTGGTCGACCCGATCGGAAGGCTCGCGCTGCACGGCGTGCACGCCCGCGGTTGGCACGCATGAGGGGGTTTCGCGGGCGTAGCGTGGAAGCACCATGGAACTGCATTGGTGGTCCGTCGAAGTCCTGGACGGCGCGCGGGGTTCGGGAGCGCGCTGGCAGGACACACACGCCAATGTCCTGGTCGAGGCGGCGATCTCGCACGGCGCCTACGACTGGACGTGGCATCGGCACTCCTGGGGAGTGCTCTTCGAAATCGCGTTCCGCAGTGAGGACGGCTGGGCCTCCTACCGGGAGCTGCCGGCCGTGCGCGCGGCGCTGGACGCGGTGCCTGATCCGATCAACGGGCTGCTGATGTATCCGGGGCGTGGCGGGAGCTCGGGGCGGGTCGTGCCGAGCCAGCCCCGCCCGATCGCGGGTGCCGGGGCGGCCCCCATCCCTGAGGACCCACCCCGGCAGGAAGTGCGGCTGGGCCCGTTCGCCCCACCCGTCACCGTCGGCACCTGCTGACGCCGGCCCCGAGTGCGGCGCGTTCCCGAGTGCGGCGCGTTCCCGAGTGCGCCGGGACAGGCCCGGCTGGCGCTCAGCGCTGACCCCGCTGGTCGATTCCGGTGGGATCGTCTTCGTGGCTGGTGGTCACGGGTGTCTCGGCGGGCTTGAGAGACCCGTGAGCGCCAGCTCGCCCGGCGCGGCTGGCGTTCACGGGTCAATCGGGCCGCCCGAGACACCCCGGATCGCCAGCCCACCGCTTTGAGACACCCCGGACCACCAGCCCACCGCGCTGAGACACCCCGGATCGCCGGCCCATCGGCCGCGGGCACCCCCGGATCGCCGGCCCATCGGCCGCGGGCACCCCCGGACCGCCGGCCCACCGCCCACGGGGCGCCGCCCGGCCGGTCCACGACCGAACCCCGGGCCGACGGAGCCGACGATCGGGTCAGCGCTGCATCGCGGCGCGCGATACAGCCGTCAGCGTCAGCTTGGCCGCGACGCGCGCGGGCCGTCGGCCGGTCACGCCGCCGGGCGGTAGCCCGCTGGGCGGGAGCTGAACGTGCCACGGCCGCTGGTGCGGGAGCGCAGCGACGTCGCGTACCCGAAGAGCTCGGCGAGCGGGACGACGGCGGTCACCGTGCGTACGCCGGAATCGACGATGTGACCGCGACGCGCCGCGAGGTCGCCGAGCACCGCGCCGAGTGCGTCCGACGGTGCACTCACGGTGACCTCCGCGACCGGCTCGAGCAGGCGCATCGTGCTCGCGCGCAGCGCGGCACGCAGGCCGAACCGGCCGGCTGCCCGGAACGCGAGCTCGGACGAGTCCTTGGGATGCGTCTGACCGTCGCTCAGCGTGACCCGGACACCGGTGACCGGATGACCGCCGAGCGGGCCCTCGGCGAGCGCCTCCCGGCAGCCCGCCTCGACCGCCCGGACGAATTCGGCCGGCACCCGCCCACCGGCCACCGTGGACGTGAACACGAACCCCTCCTCCAGGGTCGCCGGCGCCACGTCGAGCACGACCACCGCGAACTGTCCCGCGCCGCCGTCCTGCTTGACGTGCCGGTAGGTCACGCCGGTGGCGCCCTCGGCGACCGTCTCCCGGTAGGTGACCCGCGGACGGCCGGTGGTCAGCGCCAGGCCGGTCGCCTGCCGCAGCTTCTCCACGGCCACCTCCAGGTGCAGTTCGCCCAGGCCGGCGAGGATCGTCTGCCCGGTCTCCGGATCGGTGCGGACGACCAGCGACGGGTCCTCCTCGGCGAGCGTGGCCAGGGCGGTGGGCAGCCGCTGGGCGCCGGTGCGGGTGCTCGCCTCGACCGCGATCGAGACCAGCGGCTCGGCCGTGCGCGGCGCCTCCAGCAGCACCGGGTGCCGCGGGTCGGCGAGGGTGGCGCCGGGCCGGGCCGCCTTGACACCGGCCACGGCGACGATGTCGCCGGCCCGCGCGAGGTCGACGTCGGTGTTGCGGTCGGCGCGCGGCCGCAGGATGCGGGCGATTCTCTCGGTACGCCCGGTGCCGGTGTTCAGCACGATGTCTCCCTTCGCGAGCGTTCCGTCGTAGACACGGAGGTAGGTGAGGCGGCCGGTCCGCGCGGTGTGCACCTTGAAGGCGAGCGCGGTCAGGGGTTTGGTGGGATCGCCCGCCGGTGACGGCAGGTAGTGGACGACGGCGTCGAGCAGGGGTTCGATGCCCCTGTCGCGGTAGGCGGAGCCGCAGAGCACGACCACGGCCTCGCCGGAGAGGGTGAGGTCACGGAGCGCTTTCCGCAGGGTCGTGTCGGACATGTCGCCCCATTCCTCCAGTGCGTCGGGGTGCAGCTCGGCGACCTGCTCTTCGAGCCGCTGCCGTGCCGCCTGGGCCCTCTCCGATTCACCCGACGACTCCACCACGTCGATCACGCCGCGGAAGTCGCCCTCCGCGCCGATCGGCAGCTGGACCACGAGCGGGATCACGCCGAGTCGCTCCCGGATGGAGGCGACCACGGCGTCGAGATCCGCGCCGGGCCGGTCCATCTTGTTCACGAACGCGATCCGCGGTACGCCGTACTCGTCGGCCCTGCGCCACACCGCCTCGCTCTGCGGCTCGACGCCCGCGACACCGTCGAACACGGCCACCGCTCCGTCCAGGACGCGCAGCGACCGCTCCACCTCGTCGGAGAAGTCCACGTGACCCGGTGTGTCGATCAGGTTGAGCCGGTGACCGCCCCACTCGCAGCTCACCGCGGCCGCGAAGATGGTGATCCCGCGCTCCCGCTCCTGGGGGTCGAAATCGGTCACGGTGGTGCCGTCGTGGACTTCGCCGGTGCGGTGTACGAGACCGGTGGCGAAGAGGATCCGCTCGGTCAGGGTGGTCTTACCGGCATCGACGTGCGCGAGAATACCGATATTGCGCGTACGCATGAGAATTCGTTCTTTCCAGACGTGTTCGGCTGACGGACGTGATGCGCCCACCCGGCCGCCGTGGCTCGTCGAGCTCGGCGGTCAGGAACGTCCAGCCCCGGTGGCGCGGCCGGAGCCGGGCACACCAGACACGTTGATCAGGTCGAATCGCGACACGGGGGTCACCACGATGGGCCCCCTCTCCGGTCACGGGCACGCTGATGAACGTCCTGAAGATACGGAGGCGAGAGCCGATGGTCTACCTGATTATCGTGGCGATGATCGCGGTCCGGCTCTGGACCCGCTACGGCCCCCGGAACGCCCAGCCGGTCACCAACCCGATCGCCGCCGCCCTGCTCCTCTGGCTGACCGGGGTCTCGCTGCCGTGGGGCGACTACCGGTACGCGCTGGTGGGGGTCGTGGTGATCGCCGGTGGATACCTGGCGGCGATCCGGTGGGGGCGGCGGTTCTTCACGAAGCGCTACCCCCGTCCCCTCTACACCACCTTCGTGGCGATCCCGCTCTCCACCGTCGCCTTCGAGGAGGCCGCGTTCCGGGGGGTCCTCTGGCCGCTGATCGCCGCGGACCACGGGCCACTCTGGGCGACAGCGATCACCGCGGTGCTCTTCGGCCTCTGGCACCTGTCACCCGATCGGGCGTGGACCGACGCGCTCGCGATGACCGTGGCCGGGGCCGTACTGGGTGGACTCCGGGACGTCTCCGGCGGACTCCTCGCACCGGTGGCGGTGCACTGGGCGGCCGACGGACTCGGGGTGCTGGCATCGACGTACGTACTGAATCAGTGGGGAGGGACACAGTCGCGGGTCCGATAAAGGGGAGGTGAGCTGCGGCTACGGTCGATAGTCTCAGGCCTTCCGAAGTATCCGACGGGGGTCCGTGGTGACTATTCAGACCGTGGCGGCGCCGGCCAAACTCGACGCGGCCGTCCTCAAGATCGCCGGGGTCGTCGTCCTCGGCGCGATCATGTCGATCCTCGACGTGACGGTGGTCAGCGTCGCGCTGCCGACCTTCCAGACCGAGTTCGGCGCCTCGTATGCTCAGGTCGCCTGGACGATGACCGGTTACACGCTGGCCCTGGCCACGGTCATCCCGCTGACCGGGTGGGCCGCCGACCGTTTCGGCACCAAACGGCTGTACATGGCCGCGCTGGTGCTCTTCACGCTCGGCTCCGGCCTCTGCTCCACCGCCGACTCGATCGGCCAGCTGATCGGCTACCGGGTGCTCCAGGGCCTCGGCGGCGGCATGCTGATGCCGCTCGGCATGACGATCATGACGCGCGCCGCGGGCCCCGAGCGGATCGGCCGCCTGATGGCCGTCCTCGGCATCCCGATGCTGCTCGGCCCGATCGCCGGCCCGATCCTCGGCGGCTGGCTGATCGACGCCGCGAGCTGGCACTGGATCTTCCTGATCAACCTGCCGATCGGCGCGATCGCTCTGGTGTACGCCGGTCTCGCGCTGGCCAAGGACAATCCGGAGCCCTCCGAGTCCTTCGACTTCGTCGGCATGCTGATGCTCTCGCCGGGTCTCGCGCTCTTCCTCTTCGGCGTCTCCTCGCTCCCCGAGGCGGGCACCTTCTCGCACACCAAGGTCTGGCTCCCGATGCTGGTCGGCGGCCTGCTGGTGGTCGGCTTCGTGTTCTACTCGTTCAAGCCCCGGCACCCGCTGCTCGACCTGCGCCTGCTGCGCGACCGCAACCTCTCCGTCGCGTCGATCACCATGTCCGTGTTCATGGTCGCGTTCATGGGTGCCGGCCTGCTCTTCCCGAGCTACTTCCTCCAGGTCCGCGGCGAGTCGACGCTCGACGCCGGCCTGCTGATGGCACCGCAGGGCATCGGCGCCATGGTCACCATGCCGATCGCGGGCATGCTCGCCGACAAGATCCCGGTCGGGCGTACGGTGCCGTTCGCGCTACTGTTCATCGCCGCCGGCTTCTTCACGTTCACCCAGGTCGGCACGGACACGTCGTACTGGCTGCTCTGCGGTTCGCTCTTCGTGATGGGCCTCGGCATGGGCGGCACCATGATGCCGATCATGACCTCCGCGCTGAAGACCCTGACCAGTCACGAGGTGGCCCGCGGCTCCACGCTGCTCAACATCTTCCAGCAGATCGCCGGCTCGGTCGGCTCCGCGATGATGTCGGTCATCCTGACCCAGCAGCTCAACGACTCCGCGATCATCCCGGGCCTCCCCTCGGAGACCGGCGCCCCGGTCACCGAGGCGGGCCTGGCCATCGGCGTGGTCCAGAAGCCCGAGATCGCCGCTCAGCTTCCGCCCGCCATCACGGAGAGCGGCATCCTGGAGCGAGGGCTGGCCTTCGTCGCGGACTCGTTCGCCACCACGTTCTGGGTCGGCTTCATCCTGGTCCTGGTCACCCTGATCCCGGCCTTCTTCCTGCCGCGCAAGCGCCAGGAATCCCACCTCGGCGACGACGCTCCGGCGACTCCGGTCATCATGCACTGACCCCTTCTCCCGTACGGGCCGGCGTCTCACCTACGCACCGGTGAGACGCCAGCGCGCGTAGGTGAGCGCGTCGCCTCCCCGGGTGAGCCAGCTGCCGTCCCCTACCGGCCAGGCCTGCTGTTCCTCCCCACCCAGATGCGGGATCGGCCCGCGGACACGGCCGCTCCCCGGATCGACCACCCAGTTCCGGACCCCGTTCTCCGCATAGCCGCCGTCACCGCTCGAAACGATCAGCGCCCCGCCGCCGCTGCCGGTCTCGCCAACGCCAACGCCAACGCCAACGCTGTCGCTGTCGCTGTCGCTGTCGCTGTCGCTGTCGCTGTCGCGGGTGCCGGTGCCGGTGCGGTGGCGGCTGGGCAGGAAGCCGCAGGTGAAGTTCCAGGCCGGGCGGTCCTCGCCGTCGGTGTCCAGGTCTGCGCCCGGCAACTCCTCGGCGTCCAGTTCCCGTTCGATCGAGCCGTCCGCCAGCCGGTGTATCGCGAGGAACTGCTGCGACGCGTGGTCGACGGTGACGTATCGCCGCCCGGTGGGATCGACCGCGAGCAGCACCCGGTCGTCGTCACCGTGCCGGACGGTGGTCAGCGCGGCGCCGTCCCAGCGGCCCCAGACGATCGGTGCGCCCTCCTGGCCCCGGTCCACGGCGAGCCCCATGCGTCCGGTACCCGGCACCGCCACGTGATCCGACCCGACCGTACCGGTCCCGACCCCGGTCCGGTCCAGCACGTCACCGCTCCGCGCGTCGATCACCAGCCACAGCTCACCGTCGAGGCGCTCGCCCGTCGCCTCGCCGTGCTGGATCAGGGGGCCGCGGACGTGCGCCCACACCACCGAACCGTCCGCGCTCACGGCGACCGATCCCCGGCATCCGCGCGGCCAGTCCCGGTGGTGGACCGTCCACCGCTGGGTTCCGTCCGGGGCGATCGCGCGCACCGCACCCGGGTCACACACGACGAGGAGTTCCCGATCCGGGCTCACCGCGATCTCGTCGCATCCCACCGGCCGCGGTACCGGGAACACCGCCGCTGGACCGCCCGTGCCGGTCAGGTCGTGCACCGTCACCGTCGTCGCTCCGGTGGCCAGCATCGACGCCCGGCCGCCGAGCAGCACGGGCGCCACGTCCCGCAGATCCGCGGGATCGTGCGGGATCCGGACGTCCGCCATCCGGGTCAGCATCACCGTCATGGCCGTCGGCTCTCCGCCGTCGCGCTGCCGGTCCGGCTCTCCACAGTCGTTCGCATGTCCCCATCTCAGCAGCACCGTCCCGGCTCCGGCACGGGCGGGTGAGGTGATCGCGGGATGCAGGCCATGGTGGGAAACGGTCACCCGGGGAACGCTGAAATGGCGATCTGCTTTTCGCTCGAAGGTGGATATTGATTTTCGGGTGGCAAAATGTAGTGGCGGGGTATGCGTGGAATGCCGGAGATGTCAAGGTTTGCCGGTAATTTCTGTCGCGTATCCGGGTGGTGTCACCCTCATTTCGGTAGTCCGAATCGTTGATCCGGCACACCTGGCTCGGTAGATCGGGTATCTGGCAGTGCGGAGCGTGTTTGTGACGGCTACTTTTAGTAGGTGCCCCGGGTGCTGGGTAATGGCACGGATCTGATCTGAACTGGGCGTACCACTTCCTTTGGAGATCTTTATCAGATCGACTTGTCCGGTGGTACCAGAATGGGCGTCAAAACATAGAAAGATTGCGTCATGCGGCCGGCGTGAACCGCCGGTGCTCCTCGACGAGGGTGGTGTGATGATCCGGGTCGTTGTGGTCAGAGACGAGGGATACTTCGGTGTCCCGGTCAGAGCCTTCCTCGAGACCGAACCGGACATGCATTACGTCGCCACGCTGCCCATCAACGCCGATCTGGCGCAGCGCGCGGCACAGTTGTGGCCTGCCGTCATCGTGATCGATACCGAGTACATGGTGAGCCAGGTGCTCCCCATCGCGGACACGCTGCACACGGCGATCCCGTCCTGCGCCATGCTCCTGCTCTGTGACCCGTCGAAGCGCGGAATGCTCCCACCACGGCGGTGGAGTGGCGGACTGAACTTCCTGATCAAGAGTGCGGCGGGCAGTTCGCTGGCCGAGTCGGTGCGCCGGCTCGCCGCCGGGGAACGGGTGGTCTCGCCGATGCTGCAGGCCGCCTCGCTCAACACGGATCGCGGGCTCAGCACCCGTGAGCTGGAAGTTCTCGGACTCGCGGCGGAGGGCGAGTCGGTGAAGGAGATCGCGGGGCGGCTGTTCCTGTCCGGGGGGACCGTGCGCAACTACCTGTCCGCGGTCATCGCCAAGACCGGTGCCCGCAACCGCCTCGACGCCATCCGCATCGCCCGCAAAGAGGGCTGGCTGCGATGAGCGCCGGGAGCGAGGCGTGAGCGCCCGGAGCGCCGTGAGTGCGGCCGCCCACGCGGGGAAACCGGGCTGGTCGGGCTGACTCCACGGGTAGCGTTGGTGTCGATGGGGACCGAGCAGATCGATATCCCGGCGCTGCCCGTGCTGCTGCCGCTGGGCGCCGTTCTCATGGTCGTCTCCTGGCTGGCGTTCCGCGGGCAGGGTGCGGTGAAGACCGGGGTGGCCTGGTTCGGGAGCTGGTATCTGGTGGCCGTCGTCGGTGCGACCATGCTGCCGATGCACCTGGCGTGGGGGCCCGGTGCCGGGGAGCCGGAGTTCTACCGGATCATCCTGTTCCCGCCGATCACCACGATGCGGCCGCTGGACTTCCTGCTCAACACCGTGATGACCCTGCCGGTGGCGGCGCTGCTGCACGTGCTCTGCGGGGTACGGGAGCTGCGCCGGGTGACGCGGTACGCCTTCCTCGGCAGCCTGCTCATCGAGTCGGCCCAGGGGCTGCTCGTGCTCACCCTGCACGGCCAGCGCTGGGCCGACGTGAACGACCTGATCTCGAACACCTCCGGTGCGGTGCTCGGATACCTGATCCTCCAGCGGGTCATGCGCTGGGAACCGGTCCGCGACGCGGTGGAGCGGGCGACCGCGGGGCGGGGCGGCCGCACCCCGGACCCGGTGCTCTGACCCGCACCCCGGACCCGGTGCGCTGACCGGCGGCACGTGCGGTGCCGGTGGCGGCCGTGCGTGTGCGTGCGTGCGGTGACGGCGAACGGCGAGGCCGGCGGCGTGTGAGGTCAGCGCGAGGTGATCGGGCGCGGGCGGTCCGGGAGCGCTCCGGGCACCGGGTGGGAACGGATCACGCGGTCGTAGACGCGGCCCACCGCGGCGGCCATGTGCCCGGCGTCGTAGCGCGGGCCGGCGGTTCGCGCGGGAAGGCGGGCGCCGCCGCGCTCGGTGTGGCAGAGCAGTTCGGCGCGGAGCGAGCGGGGCAGGGACTCGCGGTCGTTCGGGGTGATCCGGTGGGTGCCGCGGACCGGTGCCCGGGCGGCGATCCGCTCCTCGAGGGGTCCGCAGGAGGCGTAGACGGCGGGCAGGCCGGCGGCGATCGCCTCCAGGGTGGCGAGACCGGAGGCGTGCGGGCCGGGGCTGGCGAAGACGTCCATCGCGCAGAGCATCGCGCGGGGATGGCCGACCGGGCCGGCGAACGTGACCCGGTCGGCGACGCCCTCGATGTCGGCGAGACGTTCCAGCGCGTGGCGGGCCGGGCCGTCGCCGACCAGCAGGAGTTCGGCGCCGGGGACGCCGGTCAGTGCGCGGATCAGCAGGTCGAAGCGCTTGGCCGGGTCGAGGCGGCCGACGGCGCCGATCACCGGCACGTCCGGGTGCAGGCCGAGGTGGGCGCGGGTGGCGAATCGCAGGCCGGGGTCGTACGCGAAATCGGAAGGCTCGACCGCCCACGGGATGACGGTGATCCGGCCGGCCGGCACCCCGGAGGAGCGGAGGCGACGGGAGATCGTCGCGGAGGCGGCGATCGTGATCAGGCCGAGGCGCTCGCCGGCCAGGTAGACCGGGCCGAGCCGGCCGAGATGGTGCTCGGTGGCGACCACGCGGCGGACACCCGCCAGCCGTGCGGCGATCCGTCCCGCGATGCCCGCCCGGTACGAATGCGTGTGTACCAGGTCGAATCGGCCCTGCCGAATGAGCCGCCGCAGACGCCGGACGCCGGCGAAGACGTTCTCTCGGCCCGAAGAGAAGCCGGGGAGGGGCGGGCGGCCGGGGAAGGGCGAGCGGGCGGGAAGGGGCGAGCTGCCCGGGAGGGGGGAGCGGCCGGGGGCGGGGAGGATCTCGTGCACCGGGATGCCGTCGGCGCGTAACGAGAGGCCGGCCGCGCCCGGCGCCGTCAGCGTGACCACCTCGCTCTCGTGTGGGAGGCGGTCGAGCAGCAGGCGCAGCTGGCGAACGGGACCCCCTTCGGCGAGCGCGGTGATGATGTGCAGCACCCTCATCGTCGTCCCCTGGTCGCATTGTCGACAGAACTATTGCGGCGCCTTTGGAGGAGAAGGCTGCCGTAATGGCGCCGGAAATGTAAGTCGCGGATGTCATGTCTAAGGTGAGTTTTCCTCGTCATTGCTATGACATCCTCCCCCGAATGGCCCCTCGGGGCGGTCCGCAAAGAGATCGAGAATAGGCGATCGAGGGCCGGGTGCGGAACATGAGACTCTCTCGTGTAGCCCGTGACAATTGCTACTGTGATCGACCCGCCGCCGACTGGAACGCTGATTTGTGCGAATGGCCGAAATGGCGATCCGCCGACCCGGCGTGAATGAATTCCGGGCGTCCGAAACCGATTTCCGGATGTCGCCATGGAGCGATGTCGTCCTCAGGTGCGATCGGGACCGCTGCGATCAGATCCATGGCGATCAGGCCGCGCGCCGGCCGGTCCCACCTGGCATAACTAGGGGGAATCCATGCAGGTGACGGACTCCATACCTGGAGAGTGGCCGAGCCGGGCAGCGCCGTGGTTCCGCGCGGCACTGCCCGGCCGGGCCGCCCGGGCCGCCGGTGACGCTCTCGCGCTGGCGGCCGCCCTGCTCATCGCGACGGTGCTCCGCCACGACGGGCACTTCGACCACCTGAATCTCGTCGGACTGGCCGAGCTCGCGGTCGTCGCCGGACTGGTGCACACCGCCGCCGGCGTCCGGTTCGGCCTCTACACCGGACGCTGGTCGTACGGCTGCTTCGAGGAGATCCTCGCGCTCGCCAAGACCGCGGCGCTCACCATCCCGCTGGTCTTCGCCCTGGACACGCTGCTCGGCCGGCTCGCCCCGCGCTCGGCGATCATCGCGGCCGGGCTGATCGGCCTGGTGCTCGCGGCGGCCCTGCGGTACACCGCCCGCCTCCGGTACGACCAGCGCCTGCGCCCGCACGAGCCGGGCACCCGGGTGGTGGTGATGGGTGCGGGTGAGGGTGCCACCCAGGTGATCCGGGCGATGCTGCGCAGCCCGTCCAGCCCGTACGCGCCGGTCGCCCTGCTCGACGACGATCCGACCAAGCGGGCCCTGCAGATCATGGGCGTTCCGGTGGCGGGCAACCGGCACGCGATGGCCGAGGTGGTCCGGCGGTTCCGGGCCGGGGCCGTGGTGATCGCCATCCCGAGCGCCGGGGCCGACCTGGTCCGGCAGCTCACCGACCTGGCCGCGCCGCTCAACGTGGACCTCAAGGTGGTCCCCCCGGTGGTCGAGCTCTTCGGTCGCACGGTCAGCGTCGAGGACATCCGCCCGGTCAGCCACGCCGACCTGCTCGGCCGCCGGGAGATCACCATCGACCTGGAGGCGGTGGCGGGTTACCTGGCCGGGCGCCGGGTGCTGGTCACCGGGGCCGGCGGCTCGATCGGCTCGGAGCTCTGCCGCCAGGTCGCCCGGTTCAAGCCGGCCGAGCTGATCATGCTGGACCGGGACGAGTCCGGCCTGCACGCGGTGCAGCTCTCGCTCGACGGCCGCGGTCAGCTGAACGACCGCAACCTGGTGGTCGCCGACATCCGCGACCAGCAGCGGCTCGACGAGGTCTTCGCCGAGCACCGGCCGCACGTGGTGTTCCACGCGGCGGCGCTCAAGCACCTCCCTCTGCTGGAGATGCACCCCTCCGAGGCCCTCAAGACCAACATCATCGGTACGTACCAGATCCTGCAGACGGCGATCCGGCACGGCGTCGACCGGCTGGTCAACATCTCCACCGACAAGGCCGCCGACCCGTGCAGCGTGCTCGGGTACTCCAAGCGGATCACCGAACGGCTCACCGCCGCCGCGGACGCGACCGCACCGGGGACGTACACCAGCGTCCGGTTCGGCAACGTGCTGGGCAGCCGGGGATCGGTGCTCACCGCGTTCGCGGCGCAGGTCGAGTCGGGCGGGCCGATCACGGTGACCGACCCGGACGTGACCCGGTACTTCATGACCGTGCAGGAGGCGGTTCGGCTGGTGGTCCAGGCGGGCGCGCTGGACAGCCACGGCGAGGTGCTGATCCTCGACATGGGCGAGCCGGTGCGGATCGCGGACGTCGCGAAACGCCTGGCCGACGCGGCCGACCGGCACGTGCAGATCGTCTACACCGGACTGCGGCCCGGCGAGAAGCTGGCCGAGGTGCTGCTCGGGCCGGACGAGCCGGACCACCGGCCCAGCCATCCGCTGATCTCCCAGGCCCCGGTGCCGCCGCTGGACGGCGCGGTGCTCTCGCTGCTCGACGCGGGCGCGCCCCGGGAGGACCTGATCGCGGTTCTGAGATGGCTCGCGGAGAGCCCGGCCCTCCCGGTGGGCGGGAAGGGCAACGCCCAGCGCGCCGAGTTCACCATGCGGATCGGAAGGCACCCGTGAAGAAGCAGCGTGTGGTCATCGCCGGACAGGGCTACGTCGGGCTCCCGCTCGCGGTCCGCGCCGCCCAGGCCGGTCACTCGGTGATCGGGTACGACGTCGACGACGAGCGGATCAAACGGCTGGCCGCCGGTGAGTCGTACGTCGACGACGTCTCCTGCGCCCAGCTCCAGGAGATCCTCGAGGTCGGGGTGTACCAGCCGTCCTGCGATCCGCGCTCGTGCGGCGGCTTCGACATCGCGGTGATCGCGGTGCCCACCCCGCTCCGGGACGGCACCCCCGACCTGCGCTACATCGAGGACGCGGCCCGGACCCTGGCCCGCTACCTGCGGCCCGGGGCGACCGTGGCGCTGGAGTCGACCACCTATCCGGGCACCACCACCGAGCTGGTCGCGCCGCTGCTGGAGGAGGGTTCCGGGCTGGTCGCCGGCGTCGACTTCCACCTCGGGTACAGCCCGGAGCGGATCGACCCCGGCAACCGGGAGTGGAGCCTGACCAGCACCCCGAAGGTGGTCTCCGGGATCAACGCCGCCTCGCTGGAGCGGGTCCGCGCCTTCTACGCGTCGATCGTGGACAGCACCGTGCCGGTCTCCGACCCGAAGGTGGCCGAGCTGGCCAAGCTGCTGGAGAACACCTTCCGGCACGTCAACATCGCCCTGGTCAACGAGCTCGCGGTGTATGCGCACGCGCTCGGCATCGACGTCTGGGAGGCGATCGACGCGGCGTCGTCCAAGCCGTTCGGCTTCATGCGGTTCACGCCCGGGCCCGGCGTCGGCGGGCACTGTCTGCCGATCGATCCGTCGTACCTCTCCTGGCGGGTGCAGCGGACCCTCGGGCAGAGCTTCCGCTTCGTCGAACTCGCCAACGACATCAACAACCACATGCCCGACTACGTGGTACGCCGCCTGGTCGCCGGGCTGAACCGGCGGCGTAAGGCGGTCAACGGGTCGACGATCCTGCTGCTCGGGCTCGCGTACAAGAAGAACAGCGGCGACGCCCGGGAGTCGCCGGCCCGCCGGGTCGCCGCGCTGCTGCTGGAGATGGGCGCCGAGGTCCGCGCCGCCGACCCGCACGTGGTCGAGGACGCCCGCGTCGACCAGCGGGTCACCCGCGTCGCGTTCTCCGCCGAGCAGCTGAGCGCCGCGGACGCCGTGGTGCTGCTCGCCGACCACGACGCCTTCGACCTGGACCAGATCGTCGAGCACGCCGCCTACGTGCTCGACACCCGCCATCGCCTCGACGGACCCGATGTGGAAACGATCTAGGGGGAGAAGAAACCGTGGGAGTACGCCCGATCTGGCACGTCCTCAACCAACTCACCGCCGCCGTCGCCCTGCTCCTGCTCTCCCCGGTGATCCTGGCCGTCGCGCTCTGGGTCCGGACCGCCGACGGCCGGGGCGTGCTCTTCGTCCAGGACCGGGCCGGCCGGGGTGGTAAGCCGTTCCGGATGCTGAAGTTCCGCTCGATGGTGCACGGCTCCGTCGCGATGACCGCCGAGATGGGGATCGGCGACCCGTTCGGGCTGGTGGAGAACGATCCCCGGATCACCCGCTGCGGCCGGATCCTGCGCCGGACCAGCCTCGACGAGCTGCCGCAACTGGTCAACGTGCTGCGCGGCCAGATGCTGCTGGTCGGCCCCCGCCCGGACGTGCTCCCGCAGGTGGCGAACTACTCGGCCGAGGACGCCCGCCGCCTCGAGGTGAAGCCCGGCATCACCGGCTGGGCCCAGGTCAACGGCCGGGACGACATCGACTGGCCGGAGCGATTCAGGCTCGACCGGTGGTACATCGACCACTGGTCACCCCGGCTCGACCTGCGGATCCTCTGGATGACGGTGACCGGCCTGCACCGCGGCGAGCCCCCGGTCCACGTCGACGACCTGAACGTCAAGCGCGCGGGGGACTACGGCCGTGCGGCGTGAGGGACGGCGGGACGAGATCGGCTCCGAGTACCACTGGGAGCCGTCCGCCCTGCTCGACGCGCCGCACCACCGGCTGCCGGACGGGCACCGGCTCTTCGCCACGGCGACCGGGGCGCTGCGCGCGCTGCTCCGGCAGCTGGCCCCGGCCGGGCGGCTGCACGTGCCGACCTACTTCTGCACCGGGGTCGCCGAGGCGCTGGCCGAGTGCGTGCCGATCGCCTGGTACCAGCACCTGCCGCTGCGGGACGGCCCGGACCTGGAGACCCTGCACGCCCGGCCCGGCGACGTGGTGCTGGCCCAGAACCTGTTCGGCGTCGAGGATCCGCGGCCGTGGCGGGAGTGGATCGCCGCCCATCCCGGGGTGCCGGTCGTCGAGGACCACTCGCACGATCCGTTCGGCGACTGGGCCCGGCACAGTACCGCCGCGTACGCCGTCGCCTCGCTGCGCAAGACGCTGCCGCTGCCGGACGGCGGGCTGCTCTGGTCGCCGTCCGGCCGGCCGCTGCCCGGTCCGGACGGTCCGGAGAGCCGGGGTGCCGCCCAGAAACTCGCCGCGATGCTGCTCAAGGCCGCGTGGCGGGACGGCCGGCCGGTCGCGAAGGGCGACTTCCGGGCGCTGCAGCAGCACGGTGAGCGCGCCCTGCTGTGCAGTGCCGGTCCGGCCAGCGCGGTGACGGCCGCCCTGCTTCCCCTCCTCGACGTGGCCGGCCTGCGCGACCGGGGACGCGCCGCGGCCGGGAGCCTTCGGCACGAGCTCCTCTCCCGTACGCGGAAGGAATTCGACCTTGTCGTTGAAGGTCCTTTTCGTCTCCCCCTGGCCTGTGCCTCGGAGACGGCACGCGATGCGCTGCTGGCACACCTGGCGCGGCACCGGATCTTCGCGCCGGTGCACTGGCGGCAGGAGCGGCGCGGCTGGTGGAGCGGTGATCGCGCGGCGGCGGCCCTCGCGGCGCGGATGCTGACCCTGCCAGTTGATCATCGGTGCAGCTCAGAGGATGTTCAGCGGATCGCGCACGTGATGGTCGAGTTCACCGATCTGGCATCGTGCGAATCGAAGGTGGGGCATATAGTCGTGGCGTGAGACGGCTGAAGAGCGATCGTCCGGGGACCGAGAGCAACGGCGGCCGATAGCGATGGGCGCCGGAGGCTGGGTCGCGCTGGGCATCGCCGTCTTCGGCTCGCTCTGCTACGCGGCCGGCTCGATCCTGCAGGCGGTCGGCGCCAAGCGCAGCACCGGCGCGGTGCAGACCCTCGGCCACCCGCTCTACCTGATCGGTATCGGTCTCGACATGACCGCGTGGATCGGGTCGATGGTCGCGCTGCGCGAGCTGGCGGTCTACCTCGTCGAGTCGGTGCTCGCCGGTTCGCTCGCCATCACCGCGCTCTGCGCCTGGCTCTTCCTCGGCTCCCGCCTGCGCAAGCGTGACGTCGTCGCGATCGTGGTGACCATCTGCGCCCTGGGCGCGCTGGCCCTGTCCGCCGGTCAGCAGCAGGTGGTCGCCGCCTCGCTCCCGCTGCGCCTGGGCTTCTGCGGCGCGCTGATCCTGCTCCTGGTCGGCGGCTGGGCGGCCACGAAGATCGGCAAACCCGGCCTGATGGCCACGGTCGGCGGCCTCTCGGTCGGCGGCGCGGCCCTCGGCGGCCGCGCCCTGCACCTGCCCGAGGAGCAGATGAACACCCTCGGCTCGGCGGCGCTGACCATCGCCACCGAGCCGCTGACCTGGGTCCTGCTGGTCTTCGCCGCCAACGGCATGGTGATGTACGCGAACGCGCTGCAGAAGGGCGACGTCGGCCGGGTCACCGCGGTGCACTGGACCGGCGAGGTGATCGCCCCGTCGGTGATCGCGCTGACCATCCTCGGCGACACCGTCCGCCCGGGCTGGGAGCCGGTCGCCCTCGGCGCCGCACTGATCACCGTCACCTGCGCGATCGTCCTGGCCAGCGCCCCGGCGGCCACCGCGACCGCCGCCACCGCGGAGACGTCCGGCCCCACTCCGCTGCCCGCCGGCGCCGAACCGCACGCGCTGCCGGCCCCGCCGCTGCCGGTCGCGTTCGGTGCCGCCGGTCACCCGGTCGTCCCGGCCATCGGGTTCGAGGCGTGGCGGCTGGCGATCCCGCTCGAGGCGCACTGGCCCGCACTGCAGCCCCCGCTGGTCCGCGGCTACGGCACGATCCTCTGGTGGGGTCCGCCGACGGCGCCGCGCCCGATCTGGGTCCCGCCGGACCGCACGCTCGAGCCCCGCGACCAGGATGCCCTGGAACGCGGCCCGCTGCGCATCTGGCCCGCGTGGGTCGGCCCGCAACTCCCGGCGGTACGCCGTGCGGTGCGCTCCGCCTCGCTGCCCTGGCGCCCCACCCGCGACCGGGACGCCGCCTAGCCTGGAGCCTTAACGTGTGGTGGGGTGGCATCGACCCCGTCACACGTCAAGACTCAAGCTGACTCCCGGTCGACTCCAGTCGCAGGAACGCGGCCGACCACCACGACTCGGGATCCTCGAACGCGGCCGGGTCCAGCGCCCGCAGCCGGTCGTGCAGCTCCCGCGCGCGCTCGGCCCGCTCCCGACCACCCGGATCGGTGGCGATCAGCTGACCGAGCCGGAACAGGAACTCGACGAAGGTCGCATAGGTGCCGTTGCACACCTCGATCGCCGCCGTGTCCAGGTCGAGGAGGAGCACCTCCCCGGAGATCGCGTCGAGGCAGAACAGCATCACGGCGTTGCCGGGCGCGCTGCCGAGCACGATCAGCGAGCCGGGCTTCTCGCCCTCGAACTCCAGCTCCAGATGCGTGAACACGGCGATCTGCGGATGATCGATCAGGGCCGTGAACAGGATCGGCACATCGACCGGTTGCGCACCGTCCGGCGGAAAGACCTCCGGCCCGAGCGGCCCGAGCACCCCGTCGAACCTGTCGAGCGGAAAATGAATCAGGTTGCGATCGCCCCACAGCGACTGCAACTCGGCATAGCTGACGCTCACTCGGTTCTCCAGCCTGTCAGTCGGCGACGCCGGCGCGGCGGAGCAAGCCTACGTTCCGCCCCGGGCCCGCATCGCAACCGGCGCGGTTCGCCGCTTCCCCCGGCAGCCACCCGGGCCCGGGCGGCCGAAAGGGGCCACACCGAGGTGCGGCCCCTCCCGGGAACTGCGATGGCTACTTGACGCGCAGGACGATCGCCCCGGTATAGGTGGCACCGGCCTTCAGGGTGGTGGTGACCCCGTCGACGGTGGCGGTCAGCTTCTTGCCCTTGGGAGCCGCGATCGAGGCCTTCGCGCCGATCGTGAGCTTCGTCAGGTAGGAGGTGCCGGTCACGGTCCACGTGGAGCAGCCCGACAGGTCGACGACGACGCCGTTGTTGACGGCCGCCTCGGCGGTGTTGGTGACGACGCCCAGCTGCTCGTAGTCGGCCGAGGTGATCGTGGAGACCGCGTGGTGCGACTCCGACGACGTGACCACGCCGGTCAGCTTCGTGCCGTCCAGGGTGAGGATCAGGTTCTTGCCGGAGGAGGCGGAACCCCGGATGGCGTTGTAGAAGTCGCCCTTCAGGCTGATGTCGCTGAAGGTGGCGACGGTGTCGCTGGAGTGCGCCGCGGTCAGGTCGAAGGTGCTCGACTTGGCCGGTTCACCGGTGGGCTCGGTGTAGACGCCCGCGTTGACCAGCTGCCCGTTCACCATCACGGGGCCCGGGTCGTCGTCCTCGATGACCTGGAGGATGACGCCGTTCTTCGCGTTCACCGACGCGCCCTGGGAGCCGTCGACGGTGATCCCCACGGCCTGGCCCTTGTTGAGGAATGCGGCCTGCGCCGTGTTCAGGACGGTGCCGCCGTCGATGTCGACGGTGCCCGCGCCGTGCCACATCACACCGAACTTCTTCGAGTTGATGACGGTACGGCGCTGGGCCAGCGACTGCAGTTCCTTCGCGGTGAGCCCGAGCGACAACGAGGAGTTGAGGCTCTTGACCGCCGCGCGGCTGCTGTCGCCGTAGTGCACGGAACCACCGCGGTTGATCGCGGCGTAGGTGGCCACGTTCATGGTGGTGCCGAGGAACTCCTCGGTGGCGTTGCCGATGACGTACGAGCCGTAGCCGCCCTTGCCGGTGATGGCGAGGTCACTGTTGATCGACGTCAGCTTCATGTCGGAGCCGCCGTCGGTCGACAGCACGCCCCAGCTCTCCGAGGAGACCTGGGAGTTGATGTACGACGCCTGCGTGTTCGCCCCGAGCAGGTTGGTCGCCCGCACGGTGCCGGTGGCGCCGAGCATCCACGGCATGTCCTCCATGTACGGCAGGTTCACCGTGGAGACGTAGTCGGACGGCAGGGTCCCGTCCGCCGTGTGGATCTTTGAATTCTTGACGATCACGTTCGATCCGCCGTCGGCGACGACCGCGGTCCGGACGACGCCCTTGTTGTCGATCCTCGCGCCGTCCACCACCAGGGTGGTGTCGTCGCCGGTGGCGGTGATCGCCGAGCCGTACCCGACGAAGTCGCTCCGGCCGTTCCCCTTGAGGGAGATGGTCGGGTCGACCAGGTCGTAGTCGGCGTCGTTGACGTAGACGCCGTTGAACACCTCACCGGTCGACTGGATCTTGAGGTTACGCGCCGAGCTGCCCGTGATCGTCGCGGAACCGTTGATCGCCGCCGAGACCGACTTCGCCTTGACCACACCGGTGGCGTCGACGTAGAGGGCCTGCCGGAAGGGGAAGGTCAGCCCCTGGTAGGTGATGGCGTTCTGCTCGGTCACCGTCACCACGACGTCGCCGCGGTAGGTGCCGGCCACGATCGCCGCGTCGGTGCCGCCGGTCGCGGTCAGCTTCTGACCGGTCTCGACGCCGTTCACGGTGAGCGTGAGGCTGTATCCGGCGGGGGCGGAGATGGTGCCGCCCTCGGCCAGCGTCAGTGCGCTGAGCTTGGTGGTCTGGGAGACCACCCAGGTCTCGCCCGACCCGATCGTGACCTTGCCACCCGCCGTGGCGGCCGCCGCGCTGGCGGTCCCCGGGGTGGTGAGTGCCAGAGAAAGGGCCAGAGTCGCGGCGATGGTCAGATTACGGGGTCTGATTCTCATGCAATCTCCCTTGTGGAGGGAATCCCGTCGTGTGGGAAGAGTCAAACAGCGCCCGTAACAAACCAGAAATGTTCCGTCGCCATACCTGGCATGGGCGTCGCCGATGGCGGCGTGACGGCGACCACAACTGGCGGCGATGCCAGGCATGCGAACTCGCCATTTCCGTAGTGTGAACGAACGGCCCTAGCGTCGGCCGCATGTTCGAGTACTTCCCCGGCAACTACGTGTGGAACTTGGCCGTGGTCGCGACGCTGAACAGCGGCGGCTACATCGACGAGGTGGACCGTGCCTGCCGCCCGGTCCGCGACCTAGCGCTTCAGGGTGCGGATGCGGGCACGGATCAGTTGTACGCGGCGTGGAGTGCGGTCGCCGACGGCCTGATCGCCTCCGCGGAGGAGGACGTGAAGCGGGGCCGGCTGATCGGCGCCGGTGACAAGTTCCGGCGCGCGAGCCTCTACGTCTCCCAGTCGGAGCGGCTGCAGGCGCCGAACTGGCCGGGCCGCAAGGCCGCGTACCGGCACTCGATCGACCTGCTGAAGCGCGCCGCCGAGCTCGGGGGCGCGAACATCATCCCGGTCGAGGTGCCCTATGAGGGCGGATCGCTTCCGGCCTATTTCGTGCCGGCGCCGGGCGAGGGACCCAAGCCCTGCGTGATCCAGTGGAACGGGCTCGACTCGACCAAGGAGATGATGTTCTACTCCGGGTTCGGGGACGAGAACGCCGCGCGCGGCGTGAGCACGCTGATGGTCGACACGCCCGGCAGCGGTGAGGCCCTCCGGCTGCGCGACCTGCGGGCCCGCCCGGACACCGAGGTCTGGGCGGCCGCCTGCGTCGACTACCTGGAGAGCCGGGACGACGTCGATCACGACCGGATCGGCCTGGTCGGCTGGTCGCTCGGCGGGTACTACGCGCCCCGCGCCGCGGCGTACGAGAAAAGGATCAAGCTGGTGGTGGCGTGGGGGGCCAACCACGACTGGGGTGAGGTGCAGCATGGGCGGCTGCGGCGCGAGGGGGAGAACCCGGTGCCGCACTACTGGGAGCACGTCTACTGGGTGTGGGGCGCGCAGGGGCGGGAGAGCTTCTTCGCGATCGCCGATCGGGTGACGCTGGAGGGCGTGATCGACAAGATCACCGTGCCGTTCCTGGTCACGCACGGGGTCAACGACCGGCAGATCTCAGTGAACTATGCCCACAAATCGTACGAAGGTGCGATTAACAGCCCGAAGCGGGAATTGCGGCTGTTCACCCCCGAGGAGGGTGGCGCCGAGCATATCGGCATCGACAACCTGCGCGTGGTGGGTGCGTATGTGGCCGACTGGATCGCCGAGACAATCTAGAACAATCATCCCAAAATAGCCCGCCGGCTCGACGCCGGCGGGCTCGCGGTGCTTCGGTAACGGAAGAAGCACCATCGGTCACACCGATCGCAGCCATATCAACGGGCGATTTCCGCGATGTTTCGCGCTTTGATTAGCTCCTTCCACGCCAGTGATGGCGCTCACATAGACGTGAAGCTCAGGTGCGAGATCCCAGGAGTCGCCCATGTTTTCAGTCCACCGGCGGGTCGCGGTCACGTTCGCCGCCACCCTCGCCCTCTTCGCCGGAGCCTGTAGCTCCTCTGACGATACGACCAGCAGCGGCGACTCGGGGAGCACGACGTCGGCCGAGGCCGCGAAGGCCCTGGAGGCGGCGTACACCGGCGAGATCGGCACCCCGCCGACCGTCCCGACCACGCCCAAGGCCGGTGTGAACCTCTGGGTCGTCTCCTGCGGCCAGCAGGTCCCGTCCTGTTCGACCCCGACCTCCGGCATGGAGGAGGCGGCCAAGCTGGTCGGCTGGACCGTCAAGGTCTGCGACGGTCAGCTGAACCCGACCGGCTGGGGCAACTGCATCCGGCAGGCGACCAGCGCCAAGGCCGACGTGGTGATCCCGATCGGCATCGACTGCGCCAGCGTCAAGGCGCCGTTCCAGGAGGCCAAGGACGCCGGCGTGAAGATCGTCGGTGGCGGCGCCTCGGACTGCGACGCGGCCGGCGGCGAGAAGCTGATGGCCAGCGAGCGGCTCCAGCTGAAGGACGTCACCAACGAGCAGTACTGGAAGCTCAACGGCAAGCTCCAGGCCGACTGGATCATCGGCAAGACCAACGGTGAGGCCAAGGTCCTGATGCTGACCTTCACCGACCCGATCTGGGGCCCGTGGCTCGCCGCCGGCTTCAAGGAGGAGATGGCGACCTGCTCCGGCTGCACCATCGTGGCCAACCTCGACGTCGCGAACAACGACTTCGTCAACAACACCGCGGCGACCAAGTTCTCCACCGCGCTGCTGCAGGCGCCGACCGCCAACGCGGTCAGCATCCCGGTCGGCGGCTGGATGTCCTCCGGCCTCTCCCAGGCGATCGTCTCCTCGGGCCGCAGCGACAAGCTCAACGTGGTCACCGGGTTCGGCAACGAGGGCAACATGGACCTGATCCGCGACGACAAGGGCCAGGACGCGGTCATCGGCTACGCCAGCCAGTGGGGCGCGTACGGCTCGATCGACACCGCCATCCGGATCATCAACGGCGAGGAGCCGCAGGTCGAGGGCGACGGCATGCAGATCGTCGACAAGGACCACAACCTGCCCGCCACGGCCGGCACGGACTACGACGGCTCGGTCGACTACAAGGCCGCGTACAAGAAGCTCTGGGGCCTGAGCTGACCGGTTTTTGAAGGAAGCCGCCGCCTCGGCGAGAGGCGGCGGCAGTTCCCAGGAAAGGAGCCCCCATGCCGCAAGCGGCGGTCCGTCTGGAAGACCTCAGTAAGACCTTCGGCGCCACCAAGGCGCTGGCCGGGGCCGGTTTGACGCTGCGCCCCGGCACCGTGCACGCCCTGCTCGGCGGCAACGGCTCGGGAAAGTCCACCGCGATCAAGATCCTTGCCGGGGCGTACGTGGCGGACGCGGGGACGATCGAGATCGGTGAGCGGCGCTGGGACGCACCGTCCTACGACGCGCGGGAGGGTTTCGCGGCCGGTCTCCGCTTCGTCCACCAGGACCTGGGCCTCTTCGACGAGCTGACCGTCGCGGAGAACTTCGCCCTCGACCACGGATGGCCGCGCGGCCGCGGCGGTCGGATCAGGTGGGGCGCCTTGCGCTCACGTGTCGCTCAGTTGCTGGAGCGGTACGAGGTGGAGGCCACCCCCGACATGATCGTGGCCAAGCTCCGCCCCGCCCAGCGCACCATGCTCGCCATCGCCCGGGCGGTCCAGGACCACGACGGCGCGGACCGGGTGCTGATCCTCGACGAGCCGACCGCCGCGCTGCCGCTGCACGAGTCGGAGATCCTGCTCCGCGCGGTCCGCCGCCGCGCCGACCTCGGGCAGACCGTGCTGATCGTCAGCCACCGGATGCAGGAGGTGCTCTCGGTCTCCGACGACTTCACGGTCTTCCGGGACGGTCGTACGGTGGCGAACCTGGTGGACGCGTCGCCGACCGAGGACGAGCTGATCGCCCACATGACCGGCGCGGTGGTGACCGCGCACGAGGCGGCGCCCGCGTCCCGGGAGGCGACCACCGAGCCGGTCCTGGAGGTGCGCGGGCTGGTCGGCGGGCCGCTGACCGGGGTCGACCTGACCGTCCGGGCCGGCGAGATCGTGGGGATCGCCGGGCTGGTCGGGTCGGGGCGTACCTCGCTGCTCAAGACGGTCTTCGGCGAGCACCGGCCGGCCGAGGGCACGATCAGCATCGCGGGACGGGCGGCGTCCGCCCGCGACGGCGTGGGCCGGCGGATGGCCGAGGGGGTCGCGTACCTGCCGGAGGACCGGCTCGGCGAGGCCGCCCTCAACGAGCTCTCGGTCCGGGAGAACCTCAGCGCCTCGGTGCTGCGGAGCTTCTGGCGCGGGGGCCGGATGGCGCACCGGGCCGAGCGCGACGCGGCCGAGGGACTGGTCGGCACGTACAAGGTGAAGACGACGTCGGTGGACGCGGTCTTCGCCTCGCTCTCCGGCGGCAACCAGCAGAAGGTGGTGCTCGCCCGCTGGCTGCGCCGCAACCCCCGGCTGCTGCTGCTCGACGAGCCCACCCAGGGCGTCGACATCATGTCCCGCCGCGACATCTACGCCAGCATCCGGCAGGCCGCTGCGGCCGGGTGCGCCGTGGTGGTCGCCTCCTCCGACTTCGTCGAGCTCTGCGAACTCTGCGACCGGGTCGCCGTGCTCGCCAAGGGCGCCGTCACCACCTCGGTGGAGGGGGAGGCCCTCACCGTCGACCGTCTCACCGCCCTCACCCAATCGTCCGCGCCTCTCGAGAGGGCTTCCTGATGGAACAGACGCTTGCCGCCGCGCCCGCCCAGGCGGCGCCGAAGAAGAAGCGCGATCTCCGCTTCAAGGATCTGGCCGAGCGCAACGCCCTGCTGGCCCTGCTGATCGCCATCGTGGTCTTCTTCTCGGTCTGGCCGCAGAGCTCGGCGGTCTTCTTCACCACCGAGAACTTCAGCGTGCTGCTGGGCAACCAGGCGGTCGTCGCGCTGCTCGCGCTCGCCGCGATCCTGCCGCTGGTCAGCAACTACTTCGACTTCTCGCTCGGCTCGATCGCGGCGGCCAGCACGGTGCTGCAGGCCGGGCTGATGTCCCGGCACGACGTGCCGCTCTGGCTGGCCGCGCTGCTCGGCATCCTGCTCGGCGCGGCGATCGGCGGGGTGAACGGGCTGCTGGTCACCCGGTTCCGGCTCAGCGCGTTCGTCACCACGCTGGGCATGGCGACGCTGCTCGGCGGCGTGATCCAGTGGTACACCGGCGGGCAGACGATCGTGAACGGCATCTCCGACGGGCTGATCGATTTCGGCTCGTCGACCTGGCTGGGTCTGCCGCGCGTGGTCTACGTGGTGATCCTCTTCGCGATCGTGCTCTGGTACCTGCTGGTGCACACGCCGTACGGAAGAACGCTCTACGCCATCGGCGCCAACCCGCGCTCGGCGAAGCTGCTCGGCATCCCCGCCGACCGCAACGTGCACCTGTCGTTCGTCCTCGCCGGCCTGATCGCGGGCGTGGTCGGGGTGCTGCAGCTGGCCCGCTCGGGCTCGGCGACCGCGGACACCGGGACCAGCATCCTCTTCCCGGCGCTGGCCGCGGCGTTCCTCGGCGCGACCGCCGTCCGGCCCGGCTTCTTCAACGTGGTCGGCACGATGATCGGCGTGCTGCTGGTCAGCGTCAGCGTCAGCGGCCTGACCCTGGCCGGGGCGAGCGCCTGGGTCAGCCCGGTCTTCAACGGCGCGGCCCTGCTGATCGCGGTCGGGCTCTCCACCTACCTGGGACGGCACCGGGGGGTGGCGGCGAAGTGAGGCTCGACCACGTAGGACTCAACGTCACGGATCTGGACGCGGCCGAGAAGTGGTACAGCGAGGCGTTCGGGCTGCGGGCCGAGCGGCGGCTGCGGGTGGACGCGTTCGACCTGGACATCGTGATGCTGATCAGCGACGAGCACGGCTACCGCTTCGAGCTGCTGCACCGGCCGGGCGGCACGACCGGTCTGCGGGCCGGCACGCCCCCCGAGGCGGCGCTGACCCACGGGTACGGCCACGCCGCGTTCGACGTCCCCGACCTGCACGGCGCCTACCAGCGCCTTCTCGACCTCGGCGCCACCTCGGTGATGCCGCCGGTGCAGTCGCCGGAGAAGGGCGTGCACATGGCCTGGGTCGCCGACCCCGAGGGCAACCTGCTGGAACTACTCGACCGGAGCGCGATCAATGGGCAGTGACCTGACCGGGAAGGTGGCGCTGATCAGCGGCACCGGGCGGGGGATGGGACGCGCGGCGGCGCTGGAGTTCGCGGCGTGCGGTGCCCGGATCTTCGGTGCGGACCTGGACGTGGACGGCAACGCGGAGACCGAGCGCCTGGTCAAGGAGGCCGGTGGCGTCATGGCGTCGCTGGCCCCGGTGGACCTGGGCAACCAGGCCGGCGCCGACGACTGGGTGAAGGCGGCGATCGGCGCGTTCGGAGGGGTCGACATCCTCTACAACAACGCGTCGGCGCTGCGGCACGGGGCGGTCGACACCATCCCGCTCGACGACTGGTACTTCACCATCCAGAACGAGCTGCACCTGGTCTTCCACTGCACCCGGGCGGCCTGGCCGCACCTGGTCGCCCGGGGCGGCGGGGTGATCCTCAACGTGGCGTCGGTGGCGGCGAAGCGGGGCGCGGCGTTCGTGCCGATGGGACCGCACGGCGCGGCCAAGGGTGGGGTGCTCGCGCTCACCAAGCACCTGGCGGCACAGGGCGCGGACGTCGGCATCCGGGCCAACACCATCTCGCCCGGGATGATCCGTACGCCGGAGACCGCGCAGTTCGTCGACGACCCGGACGGCCCGGTGCCGGCCCTCATGAAGATCACGCCGTCCCGGCGGGTCGGCGAGGTGTCCGATGTGGCGAAGCTCGCCGCGTTCCTGGCCAGCGACGACGCGACGTACATCAACGGCGCGGACATCGCGATCGACGGCGGTGTCTCCGCCATGGGCGGCTGATCCACGCATCGGCCCGGGTGATGGCTGCCATGGCGGCAGTCCATTTCCGCCTACCAGCAATCCACATTTAGCGTGACTTATAAGGGTTCGGGGAACGAGGAAAACACCATGGCCGTGTCGAAGGTCCTCATCGTCGGTGGCGGTGTCGCCGGCAGTGTGCTGGCGCTGGCGCTGGCCCAGCGGGGTATCGCCGCCGAACTGGTGGAGCTCAGCCCGCGCTGGTTCGGCGTCGGGCACGGCATCACCATCCAGGGCAACGCGATGAAGGCCCTGCGCCGGGTCGGCGTCTGGGACGAGATCGCCGTCGAGGGCGTCCCGTTCGACCAGATGCGGATGCGCAACGCGGACGGCTCACTGATCGTCGAGGTGCCCACGCCGCACACCGGCGGCGAGGACCTCCCGTCCACGATGGGCTCGCTGCGCTCGTCGATGCAGGAGGTCCTCTGCAAGGCCGTCTACGCGGCCGGGGTCACCGTACGCCTGGGCCTGACCGTCTCGTCGATGCGCAACGGCGCCGACGCCGTCGAGGTGCTCTTCACCGACGGCAGTGCCGGCGTGTACGACCTGGTGGTGGGCGCCGACGGGATCCGCTCGCACATCCGGGACCTGATCGGCATCAGGGCCGCCCCGGAACCGGTCGGGATGGGCATCTGGCGCCTGATCGCCGACCGCCCGGCCGAGATGGACTGTGCCGAGGTGTACTACGGCGGGCCGCGGTACAAGGCCGGGTACAGCCCGATCTCGGCGACCCAGTGCTACGCGTACCTGCTGGACGAGAACCTGGACGCGTCGCTGATCGGGCCGCGCGCGCCGATCGGCCTGTTCCGGGAGCGGTCCGCGGGGTACGGCGGCACCTGGGGCCGGATCCGCGACGCGCTGCCCGACGACACCGCGCTCGACTACCGCTGGATCGAGGCGGTCCAGCTGCGCGAGCCGTGGTTCAAGAACCGGGTGATCGTGATCGGCGACGCCGCGCACGCCTGCCCGCCGCTGATCGCCCAGGGCGCCGCGATGTGCGCCGAGGACGCGGTGGTGCTGGCCGAGGAGCTGGACGACGACCGCCCGCTCGACGACCAGCTGGCGAGCTTCCTGGCCCGGCGTGAGCCCCGGGTCCGGGTGGTGCTCGAGAGCTCGCTGCTGATGGCCCTCTGGGAGACCAATCCCGGCACCCCCGGCGCGGACCCGGCGGGTGTGATGAACCGTGCACTCTCGTTCCTGCAGGAGTCGGCGTGAAGAGTCTGGAAGAGGAGCTGGCGAAGGCCCGGGCGGCGTACCGGAACTGGGGCCGCTGGGGTGAGGACGACGTGCTCGGCACGCTCAACTTCATCGACGACGAGAAGCGGGCGCGGGCCGCCTCGCTGGTCCGCCGCGGCCGGTCCATCTCGCTGGCGCAGCGTTTCGGTGAGGACGGGCCGCAGAACGGCTTCCGGGGCCGGATCAACCCGCAGCACTACATGAAGGACACCGGCAGCGACGCGTGGGCCGAGACGCAGGGTTTCCCGCACGGCTTCGGCGGCTGCGACGACCACGTGGTGATGCCGCTGCAGTCCAGCACCCAGTGGGACGGGCTCGGCCACATCTTCGACCGCAAGCAGGCCTGGAACGGGCGGCCCTGCACGATCGTGGACGGCACCGGCGATCACGTCACCGGCATCGAGAACATGGCCTCGCAGTTCGTCAGCCGGGGCGTCCTGCTCGACGCGGGGCGCGCGCTGGGCGAGAACGGCGAGCTTCCGGACGGCTTCGCCATCACGGAGGAGCACCTGGAACAGATCATCTCGCTGCAGGGTCCGACCTCGGCGGTCGGTCGCGGTGACATCGTGCTTCTGCGTACGGGCCAGCTGGGGCGCTGTCGCCGTCAGGGCTCGTGGGGCGACTACGCCGGCGGGGCGGCGCCCGGGTTCTCCTTCACCAGCCTGGGCTGGCTGCACCGCACCGAGATCGCCGCGGCCGCCACCGACACCTGGGGCTTCGAGGTCCGCCCCTACGAGTTCCCCGGCCACGTCTTCTCCCCGGTGCACCAGATCGCCATCCCGAACATGGGCCTGCTGCTCGGCGAGATGTTCGACCTGGAGGAGCTCGGCGAGGAGTGCGCGGCCGACGGTGTCTACGAGTTCCTGCTGGTCGCCGGCCCGCTGCCGGTGACCGGTGCGGTCGGTGCCCCGGTCAACCCGATCGCGGTGAAGTGATGGGGCGGCTGGTGTTCCCGGGCGACGCGGACTGGGACGAGGCCCGCGTGGGGCGGGTCTTCAACGCGCGCCGCCCGGACCGGCAGCCCGCCGCGGTCCTGCTCGCTTCGACGGAGCAGGATCTGGTCGACGGGGTGCGGCTGGCCCGGGAGCGCGGCTGGCGGATCGCGGTCCGTTCCGGCGGGCACAGCTGGGCGGCGTGGAGCGTCCGCGACGACGCGTTGCTGATCGACCTCGGCGGCTACCGGGAGATGGCGTACGACCCGGAGACGGAGATCGTGTCGGTGACGCCGTCGGTCAAGGGCGGCCTGGAGCTGCGGCCCTTCCTCGCCGAGCGGGGCCGGTTCTTCGGCGGCGGGCACTGCCCGACGGTCGGGGTCGGCGGCTTCCTGCTGCAGGGCGGTCAGGGCTACAACGCCCGCGGCTGGGGCTGGGCGGCCGAGCAGATCGCCGCGATCGACGTGGTCACCGCCGAGGGTGAGCTGGTCCGCGCCTCGGAGACCGAGAACAGCGACCTGTTCTGGGCCGCCCGCGGTGCCGGGCCGGGCTTCTTCGGCCTGGTCACCCGCTTCCACCTGCGCACCCGCCCGTTCCCCGCGGCGATCGTCGAGACCATCCACGTGTACTCGTTCGACCACTTCGACACGGTGATGACGTGGCTGCACGGGATCCACGCCACGATCTCACCGGACGTCGAGATCGTGGCGGTCTCCGAGCGGGGCAACCTGGTCGTCACCGGGTTCGCCCTGACCTCCTCGGCGGAGGCCGGGCGGGAGGCGCTCGCGCCGCTGGAGACCTGCCCGGTGATCGACAAAGCGCTGGTGCGGGAGACCGCGGTGCCCTCCTCCTTCGAGTCGCACGCCGAGCGGCAGATCGCGGCGAACCCGGAAGGCTTCCGCTACATCGTGGACAACGCCTGGCTGACCGGCTCACCCGCCGAGGTCACAAAGGCGATAAATCCGCTTTTCACCGGCCTGCCGACGGAACGATCATTCGTCATCTGGTTCAGCATGGCGCCGCTCCGCGAACTCCCGGACATGGCCTTCTCGATGCAGTCGGAGATCTACTGCGCCACCTATCTCGTCTATGACGACCCCGCGGACGATCGTCGGTTGCGCGACTGGCTCACCGCCCGGATGACCGAGTTGGCACCGGTCACCGCCGGGCAGTACCTCGGCGACTCCGACTTCACCGCCCGAGAGATGCGCTTCATGGGCGCCGCGCAGTACGCGCGCCTCCGGGAGATCCGCGCGGTCCGTGACCCGGAGTCGATCTTCGTCGGTTATCTCACCGGCGACGGGGAACCGCCGCGCAACGTCAACCCGTGGGAGGCGCCGTGAGGTGCAAGGACAAGATCGTGGTGGTCACCGGGGCGGCCCGGGGCCAGGGCGCCGCCGAGGTGGCGGCCCTGCGTGCCGAGGGCGCGACCGTCATCGCCACCGACGTGCTGGACGGTGACGGGGTCCGGCACCTGGACGTGAGCAGCCTGGAGGACTGGGCCGCGCTGGCAGCGGACGTCACCCAGGAGCACGGCCGGGTCGACGCGCTGATCAACAACGCCGGGGTGACCGGGCGGGACCGGCTGCCGGAGATCGACCCGGTCGCCTGGGAGCGGGTCTTCGCGATCAACGTGACCGGTCCGATGCTGGCGATGAAGACGCTGGTCCCGCTGATGCCGGCCGGGTCGTCGATCGTCAACATCTGCTCGGTCGCGGCGGTCTCCGGGCACGCGGCGGCGCCGTACACGTCCAGCAAGTGGGCGCTGCGCGGGCTCACCCGCAGCGCCTCGCTGGAGCTGGGCATCCGGGGGATCCGGGTGAACGCGGTGATGCCGGGCCTGATCGACACGCCGCTGATGGAGTCGGCGCCGCAGGCCTTCTTCGACGCCGCGCTGCCGGAGATCCCGCTCGGCCGGGTCGGTACGCCCGACGACATCGCCCCGCTCATCGTCTACCTCGTCTCGGACGAGTCCGCGTACGTCAACGGCGCCGAGATCGTCGTCGACGGCGGGCTCACCGCGCACGTCTCACACAAGGCCATCGCCGACGCCACCCGGCCGCCGGCACACCGCAACTGAGAGGGAACACCACCATGGGGTACGTCGTCCGCGCCGTCTGGACCGCCAACGAGGGCTCCGAGGAGATCGTCCTCGACGCCCTCCGCGAGCTGGCCCCGCCGTCGCGCGAGGAGCCGGGCAACCAGTTCTACCAGGCCTACCAGGACCCGGAGCAGCCGCGCGTCTTCCACCTCTTCGAGATCTACGACGACGAGGAGGCGTACAAGGCGCACGGGGAGTCGGAGCACTTCCAGCGCCTGGCGTTCGGTAAGGCGATCCCGGTGCTGGAGAAGCGCGAGCGGGCCTTCTTCCAGACGCTGGACGTCTGACATGAGGATCGCCCGTTTCTCGTACGCGGGCACGGAGCGTGTCGGCCTGGTGGAGGGCGAGTCCGTGCGTCCTCTGCCGGCCGGCGCCACCGTCCTCGGGGTCGCCTCCGGTTCTGTTCCCGAGGCCACCGAGCCGATCGTCCCGCTCGCCGAGGTGACGCTGCTCGCCCCGGTGCAGCCGGTCGCGGTGCGGGACTTCGTCAGCTTCCAGCGGCACGTGGAGGGGGCGAAGCGGGCGGTCGAGGGCGAGGCCGGGGTGCCGGACGCGTGGTTCGAGCAGCCCACCTTCCTCTTCCTCAACCCGCACTCGATCATCGGTACCGGAGAGCCGGTCGCGCCGCCGTACGGCTGCAGGGAACTCGACTTCGAACTCGAAGTCGCCGCGATCATCGGGCGCGACGGCCGGGATCTGACACCCGAGGAGGCCGCCGGGCACATCGCCGGGTACGCGGTCCTCAACGACTGGTCCGCGCGTGACCTGCAGGGACGCGAGATGAAGATGGGGCTCGGGCCGGCGAAGGGCAAGGACTTCGCGACCACGCTCGGGCCCTGGCTGACCACCCCGGACGAGCTCGCCGAGCACGACGACGGCGACCGGCTGCGGCTGCGGATGGCGGTCAGCATCAACGGCACCGAGGTCGGGTCGGACGATCTCGGCACGATGGCCTGGTCCTTCCCGGAGCTGGTGGCGTACGCGTCCCGGTCCGCGTGGATCCGGGCCGGGGACGTGATCGCGTCCGGGACCTGCGCGAACGGTTCGCTCGTCGAGGTCTGGGGGCGGGTCGGGAAGCGGGAACCGGCGCCGCTGAGCGAGGGCGACGAGGTCACCATGACCGTCACCGGGCTGGGCAGCGTCACGAACGTGGTCGGCGCGCCGCGGCCCGAGGCGTCCCCCATTCCGAAAGCCCGGCGCCTCTAGCCCGTGTTTCGGGGCAGCCGGTCGCCTTTTGAGCGGGGCGGCTGCCCCGTGGCTCGTACCAGAAGAAGGAAATGCTCGTGAGAAGTTCGATACGGACGGTCGATCCAGCCACCGGTGCGCCTCTGGCCAGTTATGACGAGCACGGCGCGGAGGAGCGGGAGCATCTGCTCGCGGCCGCCGATCGGGCCCAGCGAGCCTGGCGCGAGACCGATTTCGATGAGCGGCGGGCGGCCCTGCACGCGCTCGCCGAACTGCTCGACGCGCGTGCCGAGGAGTACGCCGAACTGATCACCCGGGAGATGGGCAAGCCGGTCGCCGAGGCCCGCGCCGAGGTGGCCAAGTGCGCGCGGACCTGCCGGTTCTACGCGGACGAGGGTGAGCGGCTGCTCGCCGACGAGGCGGTCACGACCGAGGCGCTGACCAGCGTGATCCGGTACGAGGCGCTCGGCGTGGTGCTCGCGGTGATGCCGTGGAACTACCCGTTCTGGCAGGTCGTCCGGTTCGCCGCGCCGGCGCTGCTGGCCGGCAACGGCGCGATCCTCAAGCACGCGCCGAACGTCAGCGGGTCGGCGCTGGCGCTGGAGCAGCTCTTCGCGGACGCCGGATTCCCGTCGGGGCTGTTCGGGACGGTGCTGGCGGGGGAGGCGGCGACCCCGGCGGTGGTCGGGGAGCTGATCGCCGACCCGCGGATCAGCGCGATCACGCTGACCGGAAGTGAACGTGCCGGAGCGGCGGTCGCGGCGGCCGCCGGACGGGTGCTGAAGAAGTGCGTCCTGGAATTGGGCGGTTCCGATCCGTTCGTCGTCCTGGATGATGCCGACATTCCCTCCACCGTCGCGGCGGCGGTGAGGTCCCGTTATGGAAACGGGGGCCAGAGCTGTATCGCGGCGAAGCGTTTCATCGTGTCCGGCCCCGTCTTCGACGCCTTCGTCGAACGATTCGGTGAGGCGGTCGTCAAACTGAAGGTCGGCGATCCCTTCGATGTGGACACGGACGTCGGGCCGATGGCGCGGGCCGATCTGCGCGAGGGGCTGCGTCAGCAGGTCGCCGAGTTGATCGTGGCGGGTGCGCGCGCGGTGGTCGGCGGCGACATTTCCGATATGCCGGGATATTTTTATGCGCCTACCGTGTTGCTCGCCCCGGATGACGGCATCCTGCCCGATCTGGAGACCTTCGGGCCGGTGGCGGTCGTCTACCGGGCCGAGGACGACGACGACGCGGTGGCGATCGCCAACCGGACCGGGTTCGGGCTCGGCGCCGGTGTCTGGACCGGCGACGTGGCCCGCGGTGTGGCGGTCGGCTCCCGGATCGAGTCCGGCGCGCTCTTCGTGAACGGCGTGGTCGCCTCCGACCCGCGCATCCCGTTCGGCGGCATCAAGCGCAGCGGTTACGGCCGGGAGCTGGGCATCCTGGGGATCCGCGAGTTCACGAACCCCCGCACCGTCTGGGTCAACCCGGCAACCTAGCCGGTTCGCTCAGGGTCAGCTCGGCGGCGACGTCCCGGAGCACCGACACGAACCATCGGTGCGCCGGGTCGATGTCCCGGCTCGGGTGCCACCACGCCGCCTCCAGCATCAGCGGCGCCTCGAACGGCGGCTCCACGATCCGCAGGTTCTCGTCGTGCGCGAACCGCCGGGCGATCCGCTCCGGTACGAAGGCGACCGCGTCGGTGGCGCGTACCGCGAAGAGCAGCGGCAGGAACCCGTACACCCGCATGCTCACCCGCCGTTCGATGCTCAGCTCGCTCACCGCGCGGTCGATCGGGGTCGGGATGCCGCCGCGGAACACCGCGATCGCGTGCGGCATCCGCCGTAGCGCGTCCACGCTGAGTACGTTCTCCTCGAGGTACGGGTTCCGCGGGTCGACCACGCACACCAGGCGGTCCCGGAAGAGCCGGACGTGCTCCCCGGCGAAGCCGTAGCCGAGCGGGCCGACCAGCACGTCCTGCCGGAGCAGCGCACGTTCCGAGCCGATCAGGTCCTCGGTCAGGTCGGTGAAGGCCAGCCGGACCGAGGGCGCGGCGGCCTTCACCCGGCGGCGTAGCGGCTCGTGCAGTACCGTCATCGCGTAGTCGCTCAGAGTGATGGTGAAGAGTCGCTCGCTGCTGGCCGGATCGAACCCGTCGGTCACCCGCAGCGCGTCGCCGAGCAACTGCACCGCCTGCTGCACCTCGGGCAGCACCGACCGGGCGAACGGGGTCAGCTCGAACTCCCGGCCGACCCGGACCAGCAGTTCGTCGTCGAAGTGCCGCCGTAACCGGGCGAGCGCGGCACTCATCGTCGGCTGCCCCATGCCGATCCGGGCGCCCGCGTGTGTCACGTTGCCCTCCTCGAGCAGTGCCTTCAGCGCGATGAGCAGGTTGAGGTCGACGGCTCCCAGAGTCACCGCTGTAGTGTGGCTCACACCTCGCGCCTGTGAACATGGGTGCGAGCTGGGAGGATGGCGATGGGTAACGCGGGTGTGACCGGGGTCGATCTCAATCTCGTGGTGGCCCTGCGGGCTCTCCTGGAGGAGCGCAACGTCACCCACGCCGGCGCCCGGATCAATATGAGCCAGCCGGCGATGAGCGCCGCGCTGGCCCGGCTGCGGGCGCACTTCGGCGACGAGCTGCTGCACCGCGAGGGCCGCCGGTACGACCTGACCGCGCTCGGCGAGGAGCTGCTGCCGGTGGTCCGCAGCGCGCTCGCCGCCGCCGAGGGGGTGCTCGGGCAGCGCACCGCCTTCGACCCGGAGACCAGCACGCGGCACTTCACCGTCTCGCTCTCCGACTACGCGATCACCGTGCTCGCCGAGCCGCTCCTGGCCGAGCTGGCCCGCCGCGCGCCCGGCGTCACCGTCGAGCTGACCCCGATGCCGGCCCCCGGCGTCGACACCCTCAGCTACCTGATGCGCTGCGACATCCTCATCGGACCTCTCGGGTACGGCCTGCCCGGGCAGCGCAGCGTGGTCTTCCGGGACACCTTCGTCTGCCTGGTCGGGGCGGACAACCCGTGGCTGCGCGACGGCCGCCTCACCCTGGAGGACCTGGCCGCGATGAACCACGCCGCGGCCGGGCTGGGCGGCCCGGACAGCACCCCCGCGGACCGGGCGCTCGCCGACCTCGGGGTGGAGCGCAAGGTCGAGGTGACCGTGCACGGCCTGTTGCCGCTGCCGTTCGCGGTGGCCGGCACCGACCTCTGCGCGTTCGTGCCCCGGCGGCTGGCCCGGCTCTGCGCGTCCGAGCTGGGCCTGGTGGTGGCGGAGGTCCCGTTCCCACTGCCGGAGCTGGTCGAGGCGGTGCACTGGCACCCGGCCCGCGCCAAGGACCCGGCGATGATCTGGCTGCGCGGGATCTTCGCCGACATCTTCCGCGACCGGGCCGCCGTACGGGATTGACCGTGCGCAGGTATTCGTCACCCGATGCCAGGTATGTTTCCGTTCCATTTCCGCGGCTGCTCACGGCGCGCCTAGCCTGAGGGAATCCCACAGGCATCGAGGAGTTGCCATGGCCTTCCAGCCGATCACCCATCTGCGCCACGTCGATCTGGCCGTGCCGGACTACGACCGGCAGCTGGCCTTCTACCAGGAGACGTGGGGCCTGACCAAGGTCGCCGACGACGACGGCCTGGCGTTCCTGGCCGCCGAGGGCTCGCCCGAGCAGTACGTCGTCCGCCTCCGCCGCGACCGGCAGAAGCGGATGGATCTGGTCGCGTTCGGCGCGGCCACCCCGGCGGACGTGGACGCGCTCGCCGAGCACCTGATCGCCTCCGGCGTCCCGCTGGTCCGCGAACCGGGCAAGATGGACACCCCCGGCGGCGGCTACGGGCTGCGCTTCTTCGACGTGGACGGCCGGGTGGTCGAGGTCTCCGCCGAGGTCGAGGTCCGGAAGCACCGGGTGATCGAGGAGCGTGAGGCGGTTCCGGTACGGCTGTCGCACTGCGTGGTCAACTCGCCGAACCCGGAGCGGCTGCGCGCGTTCTACGAGCGGACACTCGGCTTCCGGCTCAGCGACACGCTCTACAGCGAGCACATGGGCGACCTGATGTACTTCCTGCGCTGCAACAGCCTGCACCACAGCTTCGCCATCGCCCGGGGCCCGCACCCGTCGCTGCACCACGCCTCGTTCGAGATGCGCGGCGTCGAGGAGTACATGCGCGGCGCCGGACGGGTGAAGCGCTCCGGCGCCAAGTTCGTCTGGGGACCGGGCCGTCACCTCGCCGGGGACAACACGTTCGCGTACTTCCTGGACCCGCACGGGAACACCATCGAGTACACCACCGCGCTCGCCGTGCTGGACGAGGACACCTGGCACCCGAGCCGCTACGACACCGCCGACCCGATGACCCAGGACCAGTGGGGCACCGCCGACCCGATGAGCGAGCTGGTCGCCAAGGACAGCTTCAACGACCCCGACCCCCTCTTCACCGCCCCGCCGGTGTGAGTCCGGCAATCTGGCTGGTGCTCACGGGTGTCTCCGGCCCCTCGAGACACCCGTGAGCACCAGCCAGAAGCCGTCACTGCCGGTCGAGGCCGTCCTCCGGGAAGGTGGCGCGGATCGTGGTGCCGCCCCCGGGGGTGTCCTCGGCCCAGACCCGGCCGCCGTGGCGCTCGACGATCCGGCGGACGATGGCGAGGCCGACCCCGGATCCGTCGGTCGCCGGGTGCAGCCGGCGGAACAGCTGGAACGCCTGTTCGCGCAGGTGCGAGGGCATGCCGATGCCGTTGTCCCGGACGAAGAGCGCGCCGTCCATGCCGACCTCGACCCGGCGGGGTCCCCGGTCCATGGCGTACTTGGCGGCGTTGACCAGCAGGTTGACCAGGACCTGGTCGAGCAGGACCGGATCGGCGAGTACGGTCGCCTCGTCACGCGGCAGGATCACCTCGACCTCGGCCTCGCGCAGCCGGGGACCGGCCACCTCCAGCGCCCGGTGCACCGCGTCGACCAGGGTGATCCGCTCCCGGGCCAGCTCGGTGCGCCCGAGCCGCGAGTAGTAGAGCAGCGCGTTGAGCAGCTCGTCCATCCGGGCCGCGAGCCGCTGGATGGTCTCCAGGCGCCGGAGGGTCGTCTCGTCCATACCCGTCGCGTCCTCGGCGATGAACGTGGCGGTGTTCGCGATCCCGCGCAGCGGCTCCTTCAGGTCGTGCGCGGCGGCGTGGGCGAACGAATCCAGGTCGACGTTGCTGCGGCTCAGCTCGGTGTTGAGCGCGGCGACCCGGCGTACCTGGGTCATCGCCACGCCCATGATCGCCCGGCCCAGCTCGACCGCGGTGGCGAGGTCGTTGGTCGACCACGGGGTGGCGCGGCCGCGTACCGAGGCCAGGAAGACCGCGGTGGAGCCGCGCGGGGTGAGGCGGCGGCCGTGCGGGCCCACCACGACCGGTCCCGCCGGGTCGGCCGCCCAGCGGCGGGCCACCCGGCGCTCGCCGCGCAGCCAGACCACGATGTCGTCGTCGGTGCCGGCCGGCAGGACCAGGGCGCCGGCCAGCGCCGTGGAGTACCCGGCCAGGTCGGGCAGGTCCTCGCCGAGCCGGTCGCTGTGCCAGAGACCGCCCAGCTCCGGGGCGGGCAGGGCACGCAGCAGGCCGGCGACGGTCTCCGGTCCCGGGTTCGCGCCGTGTACCCGGATCACGCCGCCGGAGCGGACCAGCACCGCGTCGCATTCGATCAGGCCGGCCAGCATCGCCGGGTCCTTGGCCCACGGCGAGCGCATGTCGGCGGAGAACCTCTCCAGCAGGCGGGCGATGACCACACGCGAATACTCCCGCGCCGCCGTCTCGTCCCGTTCGCGCAGGGCGGCGAGGTGCAGCGAGAGGGCCACGCCGAAGAACTCGCAGGCGGCCCGGACCGGCGGGCTCAGCTGTTTGGCGGCCCGGCCGTGGCAGGCGATCAGGCCCCAGAGCCGTCCGTCGGCGAGCAGCGACACCGACATCGAGGAGACCACCTCGATGTTCCGGAGATACTCCAGGTGGAACTCGGAGACCGTACGCAGCACCGACATGGAGAGGTCGAGCGGCTCCCCGGTCTCCGGCAGCGCCGGTGGGTCCAGCCGGGCGGTCCTGTCGTCGGCGTCCGCGATCACCCGGATCCAGTTCTGCTCGTAGAGCCGGCGGGCCTGCGGCGGGATGTCGGTGGCCGGGAACCAGAGACCGAGCCACGGCTCCCAGTCCTCGGCGACCTGCTCGGCGATCACCTCACCGGGGCCGTCCACCGACTCGAAGCGGTACGCCACCACCCGGTCGTACCCGGTGATCGCGCGGATCTCGGCGACCGCGGCCTGGCACGCCTCGACCACGGAGACCGCCCGCTGCAGCCGGACCAGGGCCTGCCGGACCGGCGCGTAGAACGTGGCGAACGCGCCCGCCTCGCTGGCCGGCTCGAACTCCAGCACCAGGAGTCCCTCGGAGCGGTGCACGGTCACGTCGAACGTACGGCGATCCCCGGCCGGACCGATCTCGATCGGCATCATCGCGGTCTGCCCGGTGTCCGCGTCGGCGAGCGCGACGAGCGTCGCCAGCTGGTCCTCGCTGAGCAGCCTGCTCGCCGGTGCGCCGGCCAGGTCCGGCACGCCGAGCAGCACCGGGGCGTTCGCACTGATCACCTCGACCGTGCCGTCCCGGAGCGCCACCAGCGCGCCGTGCGACTGGACGCCGCCGAGCCGGTGGATCGGTTCCCGGACGCACGCCGCCAGGTCGAACCCGCCGCCGGCCTCCCGTTCGGCCGCCACGACCCGATCCGGCAGCCACTCGTTGTCGGTCTTGCCCACCGGCCGACGATAGCCGCCGGGGACGCGCCGCGCCGGGAAGACGAAAGGCTAAGACCCCGGAACGGGCCGCCGATACTCCCCGGTATGGAGCGACGGTGGCGTGCGGGCGCGGCGGCTGCCGGGCTGGTCGCCGTCTGGATCCTGATCAGCTGGGTGCTGCCGGTCTCCGAGCTGATCGCCGGCCGGATCAGCCAGATCCTGCTGAGCGGCGTCTCCGGGCTGGTCACCGTGGTCTGGGGCTGGGCCGCGATCCGGGCCCGCGGGCGGATCCGTATCGGGCTCGCGCTCTGGAGTCTGGCCAGCCTCGGCTGGTCGATGGGCGAGGCGATCTGGCTCACCGACGGCTGGCACAGCGGCGGCGTGGGAGTCCCGATCAGCGCCACCGCCAACATCGGCTTCGGGATCACCATGATCTCCACCCCGGTCGCGGTCGGGCTGCTGGTGGGCCGCCCCTCGGCGAGCCTGCGTACGCTCTTCGACGCGCTCCTGATCGGCACCTCGCTCTTCTTCGTGGCCTGGGCGCTGCTGATCGGCCCGCGGTTCCGGGCCGGTGACGCGCAGACCGGCACGACGATCTACGCGCTCGCCGACGTGGTGATCCTGAGCCTGGTGATCCTGCTGCTCGCCGACACCGGCCCGGCGCTCCGGACACCGCTGGAGATCGCGGCGGTCGGCGTGGTCCTCAACTTCGCGGCCGACACCACGTACGCGTACCAGGCGGTCGCCGGCACGTACCGGTTCGGTGCGCTGCCCGACCTCTTCTGGCTGATCGCGTTCCTGACCATCTCGGTCGGTGCGCCCCGCCGGTCGGAACTGCTCGGGGTCACCCGGCTCAGCGTCGTCAACCGGCCGCGCACCTACCTGCCGTACGTCCCGTTCCTGCTCGCGTTCGGCACCGGCGTGACGCTGCTGATCACCGGCGAGGAGATCGACCGGGTGCTCTCCGGGCTCAGCCTGCTCCTCACCGGCCTGGTGGTGCTCCGGCAGCTGCTGGTGCTCAACGACAACCTGACGCTCGTCGAGGAGCTGCGCTTCCGGGCCGAGCACGACCCGCTGACCGGGCTCGCCAACCGGGCCCGCTTCGAGGAGTGCGCCGAGCGGGCCCTCGCTCCGCACGGCGGGGCCGGCCGGGTGGGCATGCTCCTCATCGACCTGGACGGGTTCAAACCGGTGAACGACGTGTACGGCCACGACAGCGGCGACCGGGTGCTGGTCGAGGTGGGCCGGCGGCTGGTCGCGGCGGCCGGCCCGGACGACGTGGTGGCCCGGATCGGCGGTGACGAGTTCGCGGTGCTCACCACCGGTGATCCCGGCGCGCTGGCGGAGCGGTTCCGGTCCGGGATCCATGCGCCGGTCGAGCTGCCGGCCGCCGCGGTCCGGATCGGCGCGAGCATCGGCGTGGCCGATTGCCTGCCCGGCGAGCGGGGCGTCGGCCAGCTCCAGCGCGACGCGGACGCCGCGATGTACGAGGCGAAGCGTGCCACGAAAGCGGCGGCCGCCGCGTAATTCGATGGGGTTCGCGGTGCGCGTGTGACGACAATGATCGGCATGCTCGCCGCCACCCGCGCACTGCTGACCTCGCTCGATCCGCTCCCGCACCGCGAGCGGATGAGCCGCCTCGCCGACTGGGCCCGCAGCGCGCCCGATCGGGCCGGGATCTGCGCCGATCTGCGGTCCGGCAACGACGACGAGCGGTATCTCGCCCTGGTCGCCTCGATGATCACCGGGGACGCGGCGGGTCTCGCCGCGGCGGCCCACGATCCGGCCCCGCACATCCGGACCGTCGCCCTGCGTGCGGCCCTGCGCGACGGCACTCTGCCCGGGCACGCCGCCGACCTCGCCGCGCTGGACCGTCGCCGGATCTACCGGACGCTGCGCCGGCACCGGGACCCGGCGGTCGCCGACGCGCTGCTGGGCGAGATCCGTGCCGCCCACGGCGATCGGGAGGCGGCCGCGGTGCTGCCGGGCTGCGGTCCCGCGACGGTCCGCGCGCTGCTGCCCGAGCTGGGCCACGCGGTCACCCTGACCGCTCTGATCCGTCCCCATCAGGAGATTCTTCTCGGGTACGCCACGGAGCTGCTGGCCGCCGCCGATCCGGTGGACCTGGCCGGGGAATGGGCACGGCTCGCCGGGGCGGTGCTGCGCTCGGCCCCGGAGCACGCCCTCGGCCTGCTGGAGCGGTTCGGCCCGGAGCGGAGCCTCCCCGGTGACCTCGCGCTCTACGGCGTCCTCGCCGCGCACGACCCGCGACGGGTGGTCCGCCTGCTCACCGCGCCCACCCGGGCCGAGTGGGTCCGGCAGACCTCGTTCCCGCCCGGCCTGCTCCGCCGCCTCGCCACCCTGCTCCCCGCCGAGGAGCTGATCCCGTTCGCCCGGCGCGCCCGGGAGACCGACCGGACCCTGGTGGTCCTTCTCGCCGCCCTGCCTCCCTCCCGGCGCCTCCTCGTGTACGACGGGGCGTTCGCGGGAGTGGAGACCGGAGACTCCGTCCCCTCGGCCGCGATCATGGAGGTGCTGCCCCGTACGGCACGGGTCCGCGAGGCGACCCGGGTGCTCGGGCTCGACACGATCCGCCGGACCGAGGCCGCCGTCGCCGAGTGGAGCGCGTACCTGGACTGGCCGGAGGCGTCGGCGGCGCAGGAGGCCGGGCTGCGCTCGGGCGACGCGGACGAGCGGGCCGGTGCGTACCGCCGGCTGGTCGCCGCGGCCCGGCGCTCCCGGGACCCGGAGGCGGTGGCCGCCGTGGTGGCCCGGCTCGCCCGGCTGCGCAACGAGCAGGATCCGGTCCGGTCCGCCGCCCTCGGCGCGCTCGCCGGAGTGGCCCGGTTGCTCACCGCGGACGCCGCGGCGGGACTGACCGCGCTGACCACCGACGCCGTCGAGGCCCGGGATGCCTCGGCGGGCACCACCGCCGCGCTCAGCCACCTCGCCACCGGCACGCTGCGGCACCACGTCGAGGTCCCGGAGCTGCGCGAGTGGGCGCTGCTCACCATCGACCTGCTGAGCACCAGGGCGACCGTGCCGACCCTGCACCGCTTCGACGCGGTGCTGCCGCGCGGCCGGGAGACCATGGTCTTCGACCGGCTCCGCGGCTGGGTGGAGGCGAACCTCGCGCGCGGCCGGTACGCGCCGCTCCTCGCGCTCACCGTCGCCCTCGGCAAGCGCGCCTGGCGGCTGCCCGGGCTCCAGGCGCTGCTCGGCGCGGCGGCCGGCCCGGCGACCCTGCCGTGGGTGGCGACGGAGGCGATCGGTCTCTGGCTCGCCGATCCGCGGACCCGGGCGGAGCGCGTCGAGGCGGTGCTCGACGCCGACCCGTCGTCGATCGCCCTCCGCGTCGTCTGGGAGACGGTCGCCTCCCGCCGCACCGACCTCCTCGACCGGGTCCTGACCCCCGGTCCGCCGGCCTCGCCGGGTCGTTTCGTGGAGGGCGGCAGGCGCTGGGTGCCGGACCGGGTGGCGCACCCCGGGCGGTGGCTGCCCCGGCAGCAGTCCGCGCTGGTCGGGATGCTCGAGCCGATCGCCGACGACGCCGGGAACGACATGTGGCGCCGGGTCGCCGCGATCCGGACCGCCGCCCCGCTCGGCCCGGCCGGGCGCGGGATGGTGCTGCGCTTCCTGGACGCCACCGAGGTGCAGATCGCCGAGGCGGCGCTGGCCGCTCTGGTCTGGACGGTACGCCCGGGCGAGGCGCTGCCGGTGCTGCTCGCGCACGCCGGCGGGGACCGGGCCCGGGTCGCGCTCTACTCCGCGTCCCGCGCCGCCCGGCACCTCCCGCCCTCGGCGCTGGTCGAGCCGTTCGGCGCGGTACTGGCCGGCCCGGCGAAGGTGACCAGCCGGAAGGAGGCCGCCCGGGTGCTCGCGGTGCACGGCCCACCGAGCGCGATGGAGCTGCTCTTCGGCACGTACGCCGCAGCGGACCAGCACCGGGACGTCCGGGCCGCGATCACCGGCGCGGCCCGGCAGCGGCTGGACACCGGGGCGGCCTGGCGGATCCTCGACCGGGCGGCGTCCGGCAGCCGCGAGGAGCGCCGCGCGGTCCTGGCCGCCCCGCCCCACGCGGTTCCGGTGCCGTACCGGGACCGCTACGCGCGCCTGGTCGTCGGTGCCTGCCGGGCCGGGGACCGGGAGGTGCGCCGTCTGGCGTACGCCGTCCTGCCGGCCTGGTCGCGCTGGGCGGGCGACGTCACCGGCCTGATCGTGGACCGCCTCACCGACCTGGGCGAGGACCTGCACGGGATGACCGGCACACAGCTGCTGCTCGCCGCCGGCCCGGACGCCCTCGGCCAGGCACTCACCCGCCTGGTGGACCGGGACGCCGCCGACCAGCCGCCCGTTTCTGATCACCCGGCTGCCGATCAGCCGCCCGTTTCTGATCACCCGGCTGCCGATCACCCGGCTCGGCGGCGGATCGTCGCGCTGGGCCGGGCCGTCACGCTGCTGAACCGGACGCTGCCCGCGAGTGCCGACCGGACCGCGCAGCTCGCCGCGCTCGGGGTGCTCGCCGAGCACCCCGAGTACCTCGGTACCGCGGCGTCCGCCCTGGTCGTCCTGGGCCGCCTGGAGAACCTGGACCGGGTGGCCGACCTCTGCGCGGACCGTCCGGTGGCCGCGGTACGCGCCGGCGCGACCCTGGGCGAGCTGCGCGAGATGCCCGAGGACCCGGTGCTGCACGAGCTGATCGCGCGACTGGCGGACCGGGGCGACCTGGCCGGCGGGCTGTTCGCGGTGGCGCTGGTCCGCCGGGGCGCCGCGGCGGGCTGGGCGGGGCGGTGGCGCGAACTGCTGGTGGGCCTGCGCGCGCACGCCGACCCGGACGTGCGCGAGGAGGCCCTCGCCGTGGACATGCGCCCCCGCCGGTGAGGGGCGCCGGTGCCGTTCTCGGTGTCCGATAAAAATGTTGACAGGATGATTGACGAATTCGCCGTGCGTACCCGAAAAGAAGCGGAAACAAGGCGCTGAGGGTGACGATCAGGCGATTTGACTGATTGAATATGGACGATGCCTATGAAATGAAGATCAACCACAGGTCATTCATAGGCTTCAATGTTTGGCTCTCCTCCGGCCCGGCATACGGGCCAGCCGTCCCCCCGGCGGCATCCCTGAGGAGGAGTGAATCCCCATGCAAGACAACGACGCGTACGTGCGCGAGGTGCACGACAAGGGGCTCCAGTTCGACCTGCCGAACATGTCCCGTCGCCGGATGATCGGCGCGGTCGGCGGTGTCGGCGCGGCGGCCCTGACCGGTGGCGCCCTGCTCGGCGGCGGCGCGGCCCAGGCCGACGACATCACCGCGGCCGCCTGCCTGGCCGAGGTCGAGTCGGAGACGGCCGGCCCCTACCCCGCGGACGGGTCGAACGGCCCGGACGTCCGGGTGCTCTCCGGCATCGTGCGCAGCGACATCCGCTCGTCCTTCGGCACCTCCACCACCACGGCGGCGGGCGTTCCGCTGCAGTTCTCGCTGACCGTGCAGAACCTGAACTGCGTAGCGGTCTCGGGCGCGGCGGTCTACGCCTGGCACTGCGACCGGGCGGGGCTCTACTCGCTCTACTCGTCCGGCGTGACCAACGAGAACTACCTGCGCGGCATCCAGGTCACCAACTCCTCCGGCGTGGTGACCTTCACCAGCATCTACCCGGGCTGCTACTCGGGTCGCTGGCCGCACATCCACTTCGAGGTCTACTCGTCGCTCACGGCCGCCACCAGCGGATCCGGGCCGATCAAGAAGACCTCGCAGATCGCGCTCCCGCAGGACGTGTCGTCGACGGTGTACTCCAGCGCCACCGGATACTCCGCCAGCGTCACCAACCTGAGCCGGATCACCCTGGCCACGGACAACGTGTTCGGGGACGACTCGGCCGCGCGCGAGATGGCCACGGTCACCGGCTCGGTCTCCGCCGGCTACGTCGCGAACCTGACCATCTCGGTCAACCTCTGATTTTCAGAGTCACCGTTGTGAACCACGGCCTTTGAGTCACGGCCTTTGAGCTACACCCCTTGGTTATGGCCCCGCCCGGACGGCGCTTCCACGCCCGGGCGGGCCCCTTGCCCCGTTCAGCGCTTGATGAAGCCGTGCGGGTCGAGCACGTACTTCCGGGCCGCGCCGCGGTCGAATTCCTGATAGCCGCGCGGTGCGTCGTCCAGGCCGATCGGCGTGGCACCGACGTTCCTCGCGATCTGCACCCGGTCGTGCAGGATCGCCATCATCAGACCGTGGTTGTAGCGCATCACCGGGCACTGACCGGTGACGAACGAGTGCGACTTCGCCCAGCCGAGCCCGAGCCGCAGCGACAGTGAGCCGACCTTCGCCGCCTCGTCCACGCCGCCCGGGTCACCGGTCACGTAGAGGCCGGGAACCCCGATGCCGCCACCCGCCCGGGTGATCTCCATGAGCGAGTTCAGCACCGTCGCCGGCATCTCGGTGGCCGAGTCCCGGCCATGCCCGCGCGCCTCGAAACCGACCGCGTCCACCGCGCAGTCCACCAGTTCCTGGCGCAGGATCTGCCGCACCTGGGCGACCGGCTCGCCCTTCGACACGTCGACCGTCTCGCACCCGAAGCTGCGGGCCTGCGCCAGCCGCTCCTCGTTCAGGTCACCGACGATCACCACGGCCGCACCGAGCAGGAACGCCGAGGTGGCCGCGGCCAGCCCGACCGGGCCGGCGCCCGCGATGTACACGGTCGAGCCGGTGGTGACGCCCGCGCTGACACAGCCGTGATACCCGGTAGGGAAGATGTCGGTCAGCATGGCCAGGTCGAGGATCTTCTCCAGCGCCTGGTCACGGTCCGGGAACCGCAACAGGTTCCAGTCGGCGTACGGGACCATCACGTACTCGGCCTGGCCGCCGACCCACCCGCCCATGTCGACGTAGCCGTACGCCGAGCCGGGGCGGTCCGGGTTCACGTTGAGGCAGACCCCGGTCTTGCCCTCCTTGCAGTTGCGGCACCGCCCGCACGCGATGTTGAAGGGCACCGACACGATGTCGCCGGTCTTGACGAACTCCACGTCCGGGCCGACCTCGACCACCTCGCCGGTGATCTCGTGCCCGAGCACCAGGCCCTCCGGGGCGGTGGTGCGGCCGCGGACCATGTGCTGGTCGCTGCCGCAGATGTTGCTGGCCACCGTCTTGAGGATCGCTCCGTGCGGGGTGCGCCGTCCGACGTTCGCCTTGTTGACGCCCGGCCCGTCCTTCACCTCTAAGCCGGGGTACTCGGTGTCGCGGACCTCCACACGGCCGGGCCCCTGGTAGACAACCGCTCTGTTGCCCATGGTGTTCTCCCCTCCTTGAGTGGGCTCCCTGGGTGGACTCGTGCCTCACGTTTCTCGCCCGTACGCCAAAACAGAACCCCTTCGATGGCATTATTCGGGCGTGATCATCGACGCCACGCACCTCACGACCCTCACGCTGGGCGGCATCGACATGCTTGTTTCCGCGGATGACGAGAGGGTGCGCGTCTGGGATCCGCGTACCGGGAAGCAGGTGAGTGAGTCGGCCCCGCTCAGTGGCGGGATTACCGCGATCGCGGTCTGCCCGGTCGGCTGGCGCGACCCGCTGATCGTGGCGGCCACCGACGACGAGGTCTCCTGGCTGGAACCGCGCACCGGCGGCCCGGCGTACTCCCCGGACCGGACGCCGTACGTCGGCGCCCTCGGCACCTGGGCCGGCACCCTGCTGGCCGGGTCGGTCTTCGAGCCGTACGCCGTGCAGCGCTGGGACGCCGGCACCGGCTGCCGCCTGGAGCCGCTCGGCGTCCACGAGGACCAGGTCACCGCGATCACCGTGCTCGACCTCCCGGACGGCCCGATCGTCTGCGTGGCGGACAAGAGCGGCACGATCCGCCGCTGGAACCCGTGTACCGGAGCCTCCGCCGGCACCCCGCTGGACACCAACGACGACGTGGTCATGCAGCTCAGCCAGATCCGCCTGCCCGACGGCCGCCTGCTGATCGCCGCCGCGAGCGCCGACCTGTACCGCTGGGACGCCCTGACCGGCGAGCCCGTCGGCGTCCCGGTGGTGGTCGACAGCTACGCCGTGGCCGGCCTGACCCCGGTCCTGGTCAACGGGCGCGCCGAACTCATCACCACCGGCGCCGACGAGGTGGTCCAGCGCTGGGACGCCACCACGGGCGAGCAGGTCGGCGCCCCGGTCCCGGGCCGCTCCGCCACGGTCCTCAGCCGCTACGGCGAACTCAACCTGGCCATCGCCACCCTGGACGGCCACATCGACCTGCGCGTTCTCGGCCAGCCCCACCCCGACCGCCGTACCTGATCCCGCCTGCCCCCGGTCCCGCCTGCCCCCGGTCCCGCCTGCCCCCGGTCCCGCCCGGGCCTGGTCCCGCCTGCCCCCGGTCCCGCCCGGGTCTGGCCCCATCCGGGTCTGGCCCCATCCGGGTCTGGCCCCATCCGGGTCTGGCCCCGTCTGGACCTGATCCCGTCTGGCCTTGCGCGATCTTCCCGGTGTTCAGCGGCCCGGTCCTACGCTGGCAGGCATGGACATCTGGCTGGTGGAGCCGGACGGCGTCACCCGGCAGACCACCGATCGCCTGCCGGAACTACTGGCCGGTCCCGAGGGCGTCGTCTGGGTCGACATCCCGTCCTGCGACGAGGAGGCCACACGGCTCCTCACCGAGGTCTTCGCGTTCCACCCACAGGCGGTCCGCGACTGCGCCGAACGCAACCGCGTCCCCAAGGTCCATGTCTACGCCGACCACGCGTTCGTCATCCTGCACGCTCCCGAGGCCGGCGCCGCGGGCCACGTCCACTACGTCGAACTCGACCAGTTCATCGGCCCGAACTACCTGGTCACCGTGCATGGTCCGCTCAACCCCGCCGTGTCGATCGCCTCCTCTCTCCGTGAGACGCAGGAGGTCCTGCGCCGCCTCGAGGCCGGTCGCTTCCACCCCGCTTCCGGCCACGAGCTCTCGTACGCCGTGGTCGCCGCGATGACCCGCCGCCTGGAGGAGTTCATCGAGAGGCAGACCCTGGCCGTCTGGCAGCTCGAACAGCGCGTCACCAGCGGCCACCTCGGCAACCCCGAGCAGTTCCTCGACGAGATGTTCCGCGCTCGCCACGGCCTGATCGCCGTCCGTGCCATGGGCGCCCTGGGCCGCGAGATCTACAGCCGTCTCGCCGCCATCGGCCGCTCGGTCCCGCCCGCCGCCAAGCCCCTGCTCGACGACATCGTCGACCAGTTCACCCGCGTCTACGGCGTGGCCGACTCCCAGAAGGAATACCTCCAGGGCGTCATCGAGTTCTACCGCACCCGCAGCGATACGAAGATGACCGTGGCCGCCGAACGCCTGGCCGTCATCGCCGTCGTCACCCTGCCGATCACCGCCCTCTCCTCAGTCCTGGGCATGAACATCATCGTCAACCAGCACTCCGACGTCACCCTCCTCGCGGTCGTCCTGACCCTGATGCTCGTCATGTCCGCCGTCCTCCTGGCCTGGGCCAAGCGGCGCGGCTGGTGGTAGCGCGCCGTCAATGCAGTGAATCGCGCGTTCGAGGCTCTTTTGCAGCCCCCTTTCGGGTGCGCTGTAAAGCGTGCCTGAAGGCTAGCCGCGTCCAGTCTGGATATGCAAGCTCAATGTCGTGTCTGGGTTTGCAATTCTTGGCAGGTGGTGAGCCGGGGAGTGTGAATTATTTACCGACACTAGATGCCGTCCGAGCTGGCCATGGATCGCACTCGCCGTTAGTCTCGGAGGTGCTTCCCCGGCATTCATCGGGAAATTCTCATGCTGGCTTCGACCTTTGATCAATGAGGTCTGACGTCCTGCGTTCAATCGCAGCTCGACGCGCGAAATTTAAGGGCTGGGGGGCTTCGGCGATTTTCTGGGGGTGTTTCATGCGCTCGGTTAAAGGCTTGAGTGGTTGCCGGGGTGAGCGGAAGGGGAGGTCAGGGGGTGCGGGGAGCCGTGCGGGACCGCCAGTAGTCCAGGGTCTGGCTGAGGACGCTCTGGAAGAGGGCGAAGTTGAGGGGCTTGTAGATGTAACTGTCGGCGCCGGCGGCGTAACAGGCGTCGGCCTCGGCCTGGTCCTCGGAGGAGGTGAAGACGACCAGGATCAGACGGGCGAGGCCGGGGCGGGAGCGCAGGTTGCGGATCACGTCGAGGCCGCTCTCACCGGGCATGTTCAGGTCCAGCAGGACCATGTGGGGGAGGGCGGCGCCGGGAGCGGTGAGGCGGGGGAGTACCTCGCTGCCGGAGCGGAAGAACTCCACCGTGACATCGGGGTGGGAACGGCCGATCGCGCGCTCGATGGCTTCGACGTCCTCGTCCGAGTCCTCGACGACGAACACCTCAGTCATGCGGGGAACCCTCCACGCGGATCGCCAGGACGGCGATGTCGTCGGCCTTCGTGCCACCGAACTTCACGGCGGCCGTGCTCAGCTCGTTCACCAAGGTCTCCACCGGGGCGTCCGCCTCGCGGAGCCGGTTCAGGGCGGTCCACATCGCGTCGTCCTCGAACATCCGGTCCCGCTCGTCGCGGCTCTCGGTGAGTCCGTCGGTGAAGATGATCAGAGTATCGCCGGGGGAGAGCGTGAGGCGGGAACGGCCGAAACGCGGGCGCGGGAGGACGCCGAGCGGTACGCCACCGCCGCGCCCGCGCCGTGCCGGGCGCCCGGCCTGCAGGACCACCGGAGCCGGATGCCCTGCCGAGAGCCACTCCACCACGAAGTCCTGCGAACCGCGCGCACCGGGAGAAGCCGGTGAGCCGGGAGACGTAGATGAACCGGGAGACGTAGGTGAGCCGGGAGACGTAGGCGAGCCGGGAGATGCCGGAGAGCCGGGCGAGCCGGGAGATGCCGGAGAACCGGGCGAGCCGGGAGCGCTGGGCGAGATGGGGGTGACGGGGCGGAACATGGCGGCGCCGGCGGTGACGAAACGCCACGAGCCGTCCAAGCGGAGACGGGAGTTGAGGCGGCTCATCGCTCGGGCCGGGGTCACCCGCTCGGCGACCAGGGCGGCCAGGGTGTGCCGTGCCATGCCGGTGAGGGCGGCGGCGTCCACACCGCGGCCGCAGACGTCGCCGATCAGGGCGGCTGTGGTGCCGTCGTCGCGGGAGACCACGTCGTAGAAGTCGCCGCCGACTTCGAGGACGCGGTCGCCGACCGTGTACGAGGCGGCCATCTGCAGGCCCGGGACCACGGGCAGGCGGGTGGGGAGCAGGTGCTGCTGCATCGTCATCACGTCGTGGCGGCGCTGTTCATAGAGCGTGCCGTTGTCGATGGCGAGCGCGGCGCGGGAGGCGATGTCGCGCAGGAAGGAGCTGGGCGGTATGTGGTTCGGGTCCCGGTCGAACAGGAAGATCAGCACGCCGATGACGCGGCCTCGGGCGCGGAGTACCTGCAGGTCGACGGAGCGGCTGTCCAGCACGGCCGCGTCGTGCTCGTCGAGCAGGATCTCACCGGCCACCGCGGCCTTGGCCAGGGCGGCGAGCCGGGTGGCGGCGGCCGGGTCGTTCAGCAGGGCGGAGAGGCGGCGCATGTCGACGTGGACGGCACTGCGCAGCTCCGGGTCGCCGTCCTCGCAGACGAAGACCAGGCAGCCCTCGGCGATCGCCGGTACGGCCATCCGCGGCACCCGGTGCATCGTCTGCGTGCTGTCCAGCACCGCGTCCATCTGCAGCGACGCCTCGGCCAGCAGTGCGTCCCGGGTGTGCTGCTGCTGTTCGACCCGGCGTGCGGCCAGCCGCCGGAGCACCTCCGCGGTCACGTCGGCCACCTGGGTGAGGGATTCGCCCACGAACGCCGTGTCCGCCGTCGCGTCCACCAGCGCGATGAACGTGCCGGGCCACTCCCCGGCCACGTCGAGGTGGAGCACGACCGCCGCGACCACGCCGGCCTCGGTGAGAGCCCCCGGCCCCGTGACGTCGACGACGGCGGGGACGCCCGGAGGGGCCGGGCGGTGGAAAGCCGGGTCGGTCGGCGAGGTGGGGGTGGGGGAGGGCCCGGTGGTCGGCGAGGTGGGGGAGGGCCCTGCGGTCGGTGAGGTGGGGGTGGGGGACGGCCCTGCGGTCGGCGAGGTGGGGCTGAGGGACGACGTGGCGGGAGGGGCGGTGGAGGTGGGTGGGGCGGCGGCGAGGGAGCAGGCGAGCGGCCGCAGTGGGCCTACCAGCGGCACTCCGGCCCAGCGGTACGCGCTGACCCGCCTGTCGACCCCGTATCGCAGTCCCCAGGCCGCGATCACTCCCGGCAGCGTGCACAGCGGTGGCAGCACCAGGTCGGCGAGTTCGTCCCGCGCCCCGATCCCGGCCACCGAGCGCCACAGGCCGTGCAGCGTCCCGGCCCAACCGCCGTCCGTCACGCTCATCACCTCCCCGAGGGACCTGGCTCAGCACCGCAGGCCAGTATCCAACAGCCCTGACTCACCGGTACGGAGGGAACCGCCCGGTCAGCGATGCCGGGGTGACCGGGCCGGCCAGGCGGGCGAAGACGACGGGCTCGGTGATCACCCGCCAGGTGTGGAAGTCCTGCCGGCCCGAGGAGAACGCCGCCTTGTACCGGAACAGCGAGTCTCCCGAACCGCCCAGCCCGCCGCCCAGGTGGTAAACCCGGTTGCCGCGGTCACGGCCCCAGAGGCGGACGTGCTGGTAGAGCAGCTTGTCGGCGTGGAAGATCGGTGCCTCCCGGGTGGACTGGAGATGGGTGTGCATCATTCCGGCGTACTCGAAGAAGAGGTTGCCCCCGAGGAGCCCGCCGGAATCATCGAGCGCGACGGCGAGGTGTGTCCGCGAACCGAGTGCCGCTCGGAGCTCGTGGAAGTGCTCACGCCCGAAGAAATAGAAATCGGTCGCTCCGACCCGTCGCATGGTGGCGTGGTAGGTGTCGATCCACGCGTCGTACCGGCTCCAGTCGTCCATCACGACGGTGACACCGGCCCGCTGGGCCTTGTTGATCTGGTTGCGGTGGCTGCGGTGGGTCTGCTCCCACATCTGTTCCGGCGTATGTGTCAGGTCGATCGACACCGTCTGCCCGTGGTGCACGACCGTGCCGGTGACCTCGAGCGATACCCGGGGCGCCGGCAGGAGCGGGTGGAGTCGTACGAAAGCGGAGATGACGTCGTTGGCGCGGAGCAGTTCGGCCATCGCCCGCGCCGCCCGTGCCCAGAAGCCGGTGTTGGCCGGGCCGAGGTCGCTGACCGGCCCGGGATAGCCGTAGGGGGAGACCGCGTCCAGCAGCCCGGTCCCCGGTACCGGGCGCAGGATCAGCGGTACGAGCAGAACGTGATCAGCCTCGTCGTAGCGGAACGCCACCGGGGTGCCGCCGGAGAGCGTGGCGTCGAGCCGGACGTAGGAGGGGAGGTGGTAGACGTCGTGTCGTGCGCGGTCCAGTGCTTCGGTCCAGGCGGTGTCACCGGGTTCGAGCAGAGCACCTTCGGCCATCGCTGCTCCTTACCTGCGCAGTTATATGAGGACGAGGGGACGGCGGCGGGCCCGGTTCCAGCGCCGGGCACTGAGGGTCCAGCGCAGCATCGTCCGCGGCACCGCACCCTGGGTGGACATGTGCAGCAGGTACCGCCACGCCGGGTAGTCGCCGCGACGGTTGGAGAGCGCGTACGAGAACTGCTTGGCGGGCAGCGACGCGTAGTCGGGCATCCGCTCGAACCAGGCGCTGCTCGCGTACGCCGCACGCTGAAGTGGCGCCATCGCCGCCTTGCGCTGGTGTTCGTAGCGCTCCAGGGCGGCAGGAAGGCCGTCGGAGACGGAGAGGGACGAGGCCAGCGCCATCGCGTCCTGCATCGCCAGCTTGGTGCCGGAGCCGATCGCGAAGTGTGTGGTGTGCGCGGCATCGCCCATCAGCACCACGTTCCCGGCGTCCCAGCGCTCGTTGGTGACCCGCCGGAAGTTGAGCCAGCCCCGTCCGCCGTCGTCGAGCGGCTGACCGTCCAGGTGTCTCGCGAAGATCCGCTCCAGGTCGCCGACGCTGGGATTCAGCGCCTCCCAGGTGGCGGAGGTGCACTCCACGATGAACGTGCTCGACGTCGACGTGAACGGATAGGCGTGGAACCAGATCCACCCCGCGTCCGTACGCTCGAACCCGAACGTGAAGGTCCGGAAGACGTGCGGCGTGCCCAGCCAGAGGTACCGGTTGCTGCCGGTCTCGATCTGCGTGCCGAAGTGCCCGCTCGCCGCGTCCCGGATCCGGCTGCCCGCCCCGTCGCAGGCCACGATCAGGTCGGCCGGCGGCAGCGCGTCCACGCTGGTCGGCTCGTCCTCGTAGTGGATCTCCACGCCCAGTTCACGGGCCCGCTCGGCGAGGATGTCGAGCAGCCGGTGCCGCCCCAGGCTGAACCCGTATCCGCCGAGGTGGGTGACCGGCTTGCCGGCGGCGCGGACCTCGTACTCGTCCCACTGGTAGGCCGCCTCCCAGATCCGGCGGGCGCTGACCGGGTCGTACCGGAAGAGGTCGTCCAGCAGGTCGTCCCAGAAGACCACCCCCCACCCGTAGGTCACGCCCGGGGGGTTCCGCTCCAGGACGGTCACCCGGTTGGCCGGATCGGCGAGCCTGGCCAGCACCGCGAAGTACAGCCCGGCGGGTCCGCCGCCGATACAGGTGATACGCATGGATACCCCCTAGCGATAGGACGGGAAGGTCGCGGTGAGATCCGCCGGGTCGGCGCCGGCCCGGCGTTCGTGAACCAGGCTCGTGTACGCCGGGGAGTCGGTCACGACACGCCAGGTGTGGAAGGGATGACGGGACGGGGAGAAGCCGGCCTTGTACGTGAAGAGCGAGTCGTTGCTCCCGCCCTTCCCGCCGCCCAGATGGAACACCTCGTCCCCGTGCCGCTTGCACCAGCGGCGCACCGAGTCGTAGAGCAACTCGTCGGCGTACCGCCCGCGCGCCCGGCGGGTGGAGGAGACGTACCCGGTGGCGATCCCGTCGTAGGAGAAGAAGGTGTTCCCGCCGACGACCTCGCCCTCCTCCAGCGCGACCGCGAGGTGCATCCGGTCTCCCGCGGCGTCGTGCAGGGCGGCCAGGTGGTCGTACGTGAAGAAGTAGTAGTCGGCCGCGCCCACCCGCCGCATGTTGTCGTGGTAGACCTCGACCCACTCGGCGAGCCGTCCCCAGTCGTCGAAGACCACCTCGGTGCCCGCCCGTTTAGCCCGGTTGATGTGGTTCCGGTGGTCGCTGCGGGTCTGCTTCCACATCTCGTCCTCGCTGACGGTCAGGTCCATCGAGACCGTCTCGCCGTGCCGGACCAGCGCGCCGAACTCGGTCAGCACCGGCGACGGCGTGCCGAGCAGCGGGTGCATCCGGACGAAGACCGAGACGACGCCCTCCCCGCGCAACGTTCCGGTCATCGCGGTGCACGCGCCCCGCCAGAACGCGACGTCGGTGGGCGCGGCGTCGCTGACCGGGCCGGGGTATCCGTAGGGCGAGAGCGCGTCGCGCAGCCCGGAGCCGGGTATCTCCCGGATGATCAGCGGGAGTAGCAGCCGGCGGCCGGCGTGCTCGTAGTGGAAGGCGGCCGGCGTGCCGCCGTACAGCCGGGCGTCCAGGACGACGTAGTCCGGCACGTGGTACATGTCGTGCGCGACGTGCTGCAACGTCTCCTTCCACTCCCGGGCCGCCGGGTCCAGCAGCGATGCCGTCATGCGTTCTCCTTACTCACCGTTGCCGTGCTCACCGTTGCCGTGCTCACCGTTGCCGTGCTCACCGTTGCCGTGCTCACCGTCGCCCGGCGCCGTAGGGCTCGGGGTCGCCTAGGACCGCAGGATCCGTGCGTTGAGCGCCATGTTCGCGGCGAACTGGTCGTTGACCACCTGGTACGACTCCAGCCGGTGCTGGATGTTCGGGTCGTACCGGCCGAGCTTGACGAAGCCGTCGGCGATCCAGCCGTTGTCCGAGCCGGTGCCGTCCACGTACGCGTGATAGGTCTTCCCGCCGGGCCAGATCACCCGGGTGAGCAGGACCCCGAGCGCGCGCACGTCCGCCGCCGTCCAGCCCCGGTTCTGGTCGCGGGCCTCCACCACGTACGCGACCACCCCGTTGCCGTGGCCGACGTCCTGCCCCGGCCGGCGGGTCGACCCCCAGACGTCGCTCCAGAAGTACGCCGCCGCGTTCACCGGGCTCCGCCGCATCTGGTTGTGGATCTGCGCGCCGATCGTGCCGAGTACCTGCTGGTAGCGGGTACGGCGGGCGGCGTCCGGGGTGATCTGGCTCAGGTTGAGCGCGATCAGGGCCCAGTGCGCGGCCATGTGCGTACGCTCCCGGAAGATCGTGCTCGCCGGGTCCCGGGCGTACCACTTGGCGAAGACGTCGGTCTCGGCGAAGTCGAGCAGCCGCTGATAGCGCGCCCGGTACGTGGCGTTGCCGTAGACGCCCCGGCTCTGCCGCATCGCGACCAGCAACTGGGTCGCGTACCGCCAGAAATAGCTCTCGTAGAGCGGCACCTCCTCGCCGCGCTGCCCGCTCTTGCTGGACGCCCAGCCCCGGTACCCGTCCCGGTACTGGCTGTGCGGCAGGCTGCCGGAGGGCGCGGAGGCGGCCACCACGTTCTCGGTGAAGGTGAGCGCCCGGTCCAGGTAGCGCAGCGACCCGGTGGCCCGGAACATCGCCACGTTCGCGTCCACCGTGTACGCGAGGTCGTAGTGGTCCTGACTGTCCTTCGACCGGCTCATCGGCAGTCCGGTCTGCCCGGCGTACTCCCAGCTCTGCAGGAACACGCCGGTCCAGTGGCTCACGGGTTTCAGCTTCACCGGGGAGGGTCCGCTCGCTGGGTCGCCGGGGTCGGGGAGCGCGCTGCACGGCCGGGCCTCGCTCTGCGCCACGGTGGCCGCGACCAGCGTGCCGACGCCGAGCAGCAGCGCACCGCGCCGGCCCAGCGTCCTCTTGTCGGTCGATCGCTTCGTCAGGGGTCTGTGGTGCGGGGACGTCACTGTCCCACCGCCTCTCGCTCGCGCGGGGGCGGCGCGTCCACCGATCCGGAAGCCGATCCGGAAGCCGATCCGGAAGCCGGGCCGGAAGCCGGGCCGGAAGCCGGGGTGACCGCAGCGGCGGCGGCCACCGCGGCGAAGATCCAGGCGAGCCGGGCGTCGTAGTAGTCACCGGAGAAGAGGCTGCTCAGCGCCACGAAGACGGCCGACGCCACGGCCAGGCCGGCCGCCCGGGGGTGGGCGCCACCGCCGCGTACGGTCCTCGCCCACAGTATGACCGCGGCGGTGAGCAGCCCGAGGCCGATCAGCCCGCCCTCGGCCGCGACCGCGAGCACGTAGTTGTGCGGGTACTCGACCGCCTGGTTGACCCCGATGGTGCCGTAGAACCCGTCCAGCCCGGTCCCGGCGAGCGGGTGGCCGAGGAACATCTCCCAGGCGGCCGCCCAGATCGAGGTCCGGTCGGAGAGGTACTGCTCCTGAACGGTCTGCTCGACGAACCGCTCCTGGAAGAGGCTGGTGAACGCGGGCGGTGCCGCCACGACGATCACCGCGGCGGCGGCGACCAGGAAGACCCCGGCGGCGACCACCGGGCCGGCCCGCAGCCGTCGCCGGATCCTCCAGAGCGCGGCGGCGCCCACCGCGGCGCCGGCCAGCAGTCCGGCCCGGGATCCGGAGAGCACCGCGGCGAGCAGGAAGAGCGGGACGGCCAGCAGCGGCAGCACCCGGCGGGAGTGGAGGAAGAGGGCGATCGCGCTGATCACGCCGAGGAGTTCGATCCGGACGAAGACGTTGGGGCCGCCGCCGAACGCCGAGTACCGGCCCTGCTCGCCGGGGCCGTTCACGAAGAGCGCGGCGATCGCGAACACGATCGCCGCGACGAAGAAGAGCAGGAAGAGCAGGTGGATCGCGCGCTCCGGGCCGCCCCGCGCGTACGCGTAGAACGCGCAGGTCAGGACGGCGAGAAGGACCAGGTCCAGGGTCTGCGGCCCGATCCGGGCCGCGGGCGGCGCCCAGAGCGCCGAGCCGACCTGGAAGAGGAGGAAGAGCAGGGTCATCACGAGCCAGCCCTCCCGGGGCCCCGCGGGCAGGCGCGGGCGGCGGGCGACGTCGACGATCAGTGCGATCAGCGCGACCAGCAGGCCGATCACCCGCAGGTCGACCCAGGCGAGGTCGACCAGGCCGGCCCGGTCCAGGGTGTACCGGCCGCCGATGGCGACCAGCACCAGCAGGACACCGGGGGTGACGAAGACCGCCGGATCGCGCCGGGTCACGGTGCCCGGTCCTTGGTGATCCGGCTGGCGACCAGGGCGAAGAGCAGGCAGGCACCGTACCCGGCGAGCGAGCCGTACGCCGCGCCGAGGATGCCGAACCGGGGGATGAGCAGCAGGTAGACCGCGAAGCTGACCGCGAACCCGGTGATCTCGGCGGCGCTGACGAGTGTGCCGTGTCCCTTGGCGATCAGCAGGCCGAGGGTGACCCGGGAGACCGCGTACAGCCCGGCGGCGACCACCAGCGGGAGCACCACCGCCTTGGCGGGCGCGTACTGGTGGCCGAAGACGGGGACGATCAGCAGGTAGAGGCCGCCGGCCACCAGCGGGACCACCACCAGCGAGTAGACCGCGGCGGCCAGCACGATCGGCCCGGCCTGCAGCCCGCCGTCGTGGTGGGTGGCCCGCCAGCGTCCGAGGCGGGAGTCCGCGTACGCCCGCAACGGCCAGGCGAGCAGCTCGGTCATGGTCGAGACGCTGGTGTAGAGGCCGAGCGCCGCGGTGGAGGCGAGCGCCGGGAGGACGAGCCGGTCCACCCGGAGCATCGCCATGTTGGAGATCGCGGCCGGGAAGAGCTCCAGGCCCTCCCGCCGGACCTGGCGGTTCTGCTCGCGGAGCACCGGGGCGGCGGCGGGATCGGGCGGCAGTCGCAGCCAGAGGACCAGGTACGCGAAGGTGGGCAGGGCACCGGAGAGGAGGTACGCCAGGAACCAGACCTCCGGGATCGCGGCGTGCCCGGCGTAGAGCCCGACCAGCATGCCGAGCAGCAGGAGCGCCTCGATCACCCGGCAGATCAGGAAGTCCCGGACCCGGCCCACCGCGATCGCGATCGACCGGGTGGCCAGCGCGGTCGCCTCGACGATCGTGTACCAGACCAGCATCCCGACGATGACCGGGCCGGGGTTGTGGGTGTGCGGCGAGAACAGCAGGTAGACGACCGCGCCGGTGAGGCCCACCGCGGCGGGCGCCGCGAGCAGTCGCGCGTACGCGCGGACCGCCGGGCCGGCCGCCACGTTGTGGTAGACCGCGACGAAGCTGCGCTCGGTGCCGAGCAGCATCACCTGGGTGGCGAGGTAGACCACCTGCAGCATCAGCGCGACCTCGCCGCGGTGGGTCGGCGTCATCGAGCGGACCATCAGGATGTTCGCGGCCAGCGCCACCACGCCGGTCAGCACCTGCGAGGCGAGGAGCTGGACGTACGGCTCGCGGAGCTGCGTGCGGACCCAGGCGAGCGGGTGCGGGCGGCGTGGTGGGACGAGCGCCGCGGCCTGATCCACGTGGATCTCACTCACCGCGCCGCTGCTCCCCGCCGGCGGGGGCGTTCCACGCGACGGTCTCGTCCCCGGCGAGGGCTGCCTTGACGACCCGGGCCCGGCCGCGGACCGGGGAGGCGGGCGGCGGCTTCTCGATCGGGACCATCAGCTCGGGCGGCTCCGGTTTGGGGTCGACCGGGGCGCCGTCCGCCCAGCCCTGGCCGGTGGGCAGCTTGCGGGGCAGCGCGTTGAGGACGGCGCCGCCCAGCTTGGCGCCGACCCGGCCGAGCAGTTCCATCGAGCGCTCCACGTCGGCCGTCCGGGTGCGGTTGGCGCGGACCACCAGCAGCGTGCTGTCGGTGGCCTTGCCGAGCACCGTCGCGTCGGCCACCCCGTGCAGCGCCGGCGCGTCGACCAGCACCACGTCGAAGCGCTCGGTCAGCGTGCGCAGGGTGGCACCGAGCCGCGGCGAGGCGAGCAGCCCGCCCGGGTCGGGTCCCGGATCGCCGGCGGGCAGTACGGTCAGCCGGCCGCCGAGCGACTTGTGCAGCACGTCGGGCACCCGGGCGCTGCCGCCGAGCACCTCGGCCAGGCCGGGTGCCGGGTCCATCGCGAGGTAGCGGCCGACGCCGGGCGTCCGCAGGTTGGCGTCGACCAGGACCACCCGTGCCCCGGTCTCGGCCATCGCGATGGCCAGCCCGCAGGTGACCGCGGTGGTCCCCTCCTTGCGGTGGGCGCCGGTGAGCAGCAGCGACCGGCCGCGCGGGTTGGCCCGCCGTCCGTCGGTGATCCCCGGCAGCAGGCTGCGCAGCCGGCGGAACGCCTCGGCGAGCGCCTGGTCCGGGTGGGCGGCGTGCCCGGTCCGGCCGCCCAGCGAGATCACGCCGACCGTCTCCAGGCCGAGGCGGCGCAGGTCGTCCTCCTCGGCCACGGTCCGGCGGGTCGCCTCCCGGGCGGCCACCGCGATCCCGCCGATCAGCAGGCCGAGCACGGCGGCGAAGCCCAGGTTGCGCCCGAGGCCGTCGGGCTCCCGGGCGGTCTGCGCCTCCTGCAGTACCGAGACGGTGGCGGCCGGTTCGCCGTCCCCGGCCGGCGGGGAGATCTGCCGGGCGAGCGGGATCAGGACCGCGGAGGCGGTGGTGACGATCTCCCGGCTGCGCGCCGCGGACCGGTCGACGGCCGAGATGACCAGCAGGTCGGTGCCCTCCTGGAGCTGCGCCGAGAGGCTCGCCCGTACCTGGTCCGCGGTGACCTTCCCGTGCAGTCTGGCGACCACGCCCTGGGCCACCCGCGGCCCGGTGAGCAGCGCGATGTACGAGTTCAGCCGCCGTGTCGCGGCGTCCGGATCGCCGGACCCGGAGCTCGCGTAGAGCGTCATCGAGGAGCGGTAGGCCGGTGCCGCGGTCAGCGTCAGGGCCGCGGTGACCCCGGTCGCCAGCAGCACCGGAACCACGAGCCACACCCAACGCCTGCGGCAGGCACGAAGATAAGCACGCAGTTCCACGCCGTCGACCTCGATCCGTCGGTTCAGTACTGCTCGGACAACGACCGGGTACGCCCGGCGGATCGGTGGAGCACACCTTCGAAGCGTTCGAAGAGCAGATCGCGGGAGAAGCGCTCGACGGCCAGCCGGTGTGCGGCGTCCCGGGCCTTGGCCAGCCAGTCCTCGTCGCGGGCGTGGGCGGCCAGCACCTCGCCGGCCCCGGCCGGGTCGTGCGGGTCGAGCACCAGGCCCGCCCCGGTCTCCCCGATCAGGTCGGCCTGCCAGCCGCCGTAGTTGATCGCGATCGGCCGGGAGGCGGCGAGCGCGTCGAAGAACTTGTTGGCCGAGTTGTCCCAGAGCCCGGGGATCGGCCGGACCATGCTCGTCGACAGGGTCGCGGCGCCGAGGATCACCGGCAGGTCGGACTTCGGGACCTTCTCCCACATCCGTACGGTCGTGTCGAGCAGTCCGTGCTCGGCCGCCAGCCGTCCGGTGCTCTCCCACTCCCGCCCGTGCCCGACGATCAGCACCCGGATCTCCGGGTCGATCTCCCGCATCCGCCGCGCCGCGTGCACCAGGTAGTCCACCCCGTTCACCGCGCCCAGCGCCCCGGTGTAGACGATCAGCGGCCGGTCGCCGAGCCAGTGATGCTCGTTCCTGAACGCGGCGACGGAGGAGGGGTCGACGGCGAAGAGCTCGATGTCGGCGGCGTTCGGCACGATGGTGACCGGGACCGAGGGCCGCCGCTTGTTGACCCCGAGCGCCATGCCGGGGGAGAGGGCGACCACCGCGGCCGCGTTCCGGTACGCCCAGTCGGCGAGCGCCCCGGCCAGCCCGCGCGCCACCGGGTTCCGCAGCGCGCCCATCTCGATCGGGATCTCCGGCCAGAGGTCGCGGACCTCGAAGACGAACGGCACCCGGCGCAGCCTGGCGGCGAGTACACCGGGTACCGCGACGGTGAGCGGCGTGCTGGTCGCGAAGACCAGGTCGGCGCCGATCCGGGCCGCCCGCACCGTGGCGAGCAGCATGAACTCGGCGAACGCGCGCAACCGGCGGGCGTAGGACATGTGGTTGTCGTACGGAACCCGGAACCAGTGGACGGTGATCCCGTCGTCGTCGGTCACCTTCCAGCCCAGCTCCCGGGCGCCCGGGGTGATGTCCGTGGTGATCACGTCGACCGTGTGCCCCCGGGCGACCAGCCGGCGGGCCTGCTCGTACGAGCGGATCCCGCCCGCCATCCCCGGGTTGCAGTAGTACTGATGGATGTAGACGATGCGCATCCGTGCCTACCCCTTCTGCCCGGCGGCGACCGATCGGACGACGTCCACGACGCGCCGCCGGTCGTGTGCGGTGAGCGCGGATCCGCTGGGCAGGCAGAGCCCCCGGCGGAACAGACCGGCCGAGACCGAGCCGCCGCGGATGACGCAGTCCCGGAAGGCCGGCTGCAGGTGCATCGGTTTCCAGGTGGGCCGGGCCTCGATGTCGTGCCGGGCCAGCTCGGTGAGGATCCGGTCGCGGCTCGCCCCGAACCGGTGCTCGTCGACGAGCAGGCAGGTCAGCCACCAGTTCGGTTCGCCGTACGCCGCGATCGGCATGAACGTCAGCCCGGGCAGGTCGCCGAGCTCGTCCCGGTAGTGCTCGAAGGTGGCCCGCCGCGCGGCGATCATGCCCGGCAGCCGTTGCAGCTGACCCCGGCCGACCGCGGCGAGCAGGTTGGAGAGGCGGTAGTTGTAGCCGACCGTGCGGTGTTCGTAGTGCGGCACCGGCTCACGGGCCTGGGTGGCGAGGTGCCGGACCTGCCGGGCCACCGAGCCGTCGTCGGTGACCAGCACCCCGCCGCCGCCGGTGGTGATGATCTTGTTGCCGTTGAAGGAGAGCACGCCGGCCCGGCCGAACGAGCCGGCCGGCCGGTCCCGGTAGGTCGCGCCGAGCGCCTCGGCGGCGTCCTCGATCAGGGGTACGCCGTACCGGTCGCAGGCGTCCAGCAGCGGCTCGTAGTCGGCGCACTGGCCGAACAGGTCGACCGAGATCACCGCCCGGGGCAGCTGGCCGAGCTGGGCCCGGACCCGCAGCTCCTCGGCGACCAGGTCCGGGTCGACGTTCCAGCTCTCCTCGGTGCTGTCGATGAAGATCGGCCGGGCGCCGAGGTACATCACCGCGTTGGCGCTGGCCGCGAAGGTGAACGAGGGGACCAGGACGCTGTCGCCGCGGCGTACCCCGGCGGCGATCAGGGCCAGGTGCAGGGCCGCGGTGCCGCTGCTCAGTGCGACGGCGTGGCGGACGCCCACCGTCTCGGCCAGCCGTGCCTCGAAGGCGTCGAGGTCGGGGCCGGCCGGCGCGACCCAGTTCGAGTCGAACGCCTCCAGCAGCAGCTTGCGCTCGATGTCGCTCACGTCCGGCGGGGAGAGATAGATCCGCGTGTCAGTCATGAACCCGGGTCCTCATCGCTAGCACGGGCCACGCCGGGTGGAGTCCCTGACGGCGGATCCACATCGGCGAGTCGCCGGTGTGCATCGCCGGGCGCAGCGTGGTGGCGAAACTGCGATAACCCGCCTCGGCGGCGGCCTGCACGTCCCGGTCGAGGAAGTCGACGGCGGGGTGCCCGTACGGCGCGGCGAAGTCACGGACCTCGTCGCCGAGCTCGTCCTCGATCTCCCGTTTGGAGTCGACGACCTCCCGGACGGCGTCGTACGCGGACTGGTCGGCGAGCCGGTGGTGGGTGACCGTGTGCGAGCCGAAACCGAATCCGGCGTCGCGGATCTCCCGGCAGTCCCGCCAGGTCAGGTTGCCGGGGCGGCCGATCAGCCCGGTGGTGACGAAGAAGGTGGCCGGCACGCCCAGGTCGAGCAGGGCCGGCACCACCACGTCCCGCCAGCTCGGATGGCCGTCGTCGAAGGAGAGGCAGAAGACCGGCCCGGTCAGCGGGCGGCTGCCGGCGAGGATGTCGAGCGCGGAGTCCCAGGAGATCATCGGGCCGATCCGGCGCAGGGTGCCGAGGTGGCGCCGCAGGTCGGCGGCGTACTCGGGCAGGACGTCGTGGTAGAAGGGGAAGTAGAGGCCGGCGGCGCTGGGCAGCCGGCGGAACAGTCCGGCCGGGGCGAGGATCCTGCCCTGCACCCGGGGGTGGGCCCGGAGCCGTCTGCGTATTCCCAACTCGTTCAGGCGTCGTTTGATCGGCGTCGGCGGCTCCATGCGTCGGCACCCTCCCGCTCGTCGTTCTCATCCACCTTGGCAAAGGCGTACCGGAGCGCGGCAGTAGCAATTGTCATAATGAATGCGAGGAATTTTCACCTCAATTAGGGAATGGCCGACAACTCTTGTGGAATGAGCATTCGGGCGGGCATCATCCGGCCCATGCTTCGACTGCGCGCAGTGCCGCCGACCGACGCGCTCTGGGCCGACCGCGCGACCTACCCGGACCGTCTCGTCTTCCACACCCCCGAGTGGCTCCGCTTCGTGGCCGAGTGCCAGCGTGCCGAGCCGATCCTCGCCACCGTGACCGACGGCGGTGCCACCGTCGGCCACTTCACCGGCCTGCTGACCCGCCGGTACGGCCTGCGCATCCTGGGCAGTCCGATGGCCGGCTGGACCACCTCCTACCTCGGCTTCAACCTGCGCGAAGGGGTGCCACGCCGGGCCGCGCTGGAGGCGTTGCTGCCCTTCGCGCTCGGCGAGCTGGGCTGCGCGCACCTGGAGATCCGCGACCGCGGGCTGACCGAGCCGGACCTGGCCGGGCTGGACCTGCACTGGGACGCCGCGCCCACCGCGGTGATCGACCTGACCCCGGACGAGGACGCGCTCTTCGGCGCGATGGCCAGCGCCTGCCGGCGCAATGTGCGCAAGGCCGCGAAGTCCGGCGTGGTCATCGAGGAGGCGGCGCCGGACGTATCATTCGCCGACGAATTCTACAGTCAATTGCGCGACGTCTTCGCCAAGCAGAATCTGGTTCCCACCTATTCCGTGGAACGCGTCCGGTCGTTGATCCGACACCTCGCCCCGGCCGGGCGAATTCTGCTTCTGCGGGCCCGCGACGGCGACGGCCGGTGCATCGCCACCGCGGTTCTGCCGTGGCACCACCGGACCATGTACTTCTGGGGCGGTGCGAGCTACCGCGAGCATCAGCACCTGCGGCCCAACGAGGCGCTGATCTGGTACGCCCTGCGCTGGGCCAGAGCGCGGGGCGTGACCGAATTCGATTTCGTCGGCGGGAACTCCTACAAGGCCAAGTACGGGACCGGCGAGGTCCCGGTGCCGTGGGCGCGGCGGTCCCGGTCGCCGCTGGTGGCCCGGCTCCGGGACGCCGCCAAACAGGGGTACGCGTTCAAGCAGCGGGTCAGCGGGCGGCTCGCGTCGTCTACCCCGTGACGGCCAGGGTGTCCCGGGCCAGCGCGTACGCGGGAAGCATCTCTTGAAACTCCTCGTCGTCGAAGCTGTCCAGCGACACGGCGACCAGCCCGTCGGTGGTCGTGACCGCGAACGCCCGCTCCGGCTCGCCGTCCTGCTGATAGCTCACCTCGACGCCGGACGCGATGTCGGTGAAGGCCGCCTCGGTGACGGTCTCGCCGAGGAACTCCTCCAGGGCGGCGCGCGGCTCACCCGCGGCGGCGGTCCAGACCCGGAGGAAGCCGATGTTCCCGGCCGGCTTCGCGTCGATCTCGCAGGCCATGGTGAACGGTCCGCGCTTGGCGAGCGCCGCCAGCGGGTCGTCCTCGTCCACCGTCACGGCCTTCGGCGACCACGACTCCTCGAGCCCGAAGGTGACCGGAAGTTCACACCCGCTGCCGGCCGCGCCGACCACGGCCGCCGCACGCGGCGCCGCGGTGGTGGCGGCCGCGGAGGCCGCCGGCTCCTCCGGGCTCCCCTCGGCGGCGTCGCAGGAGGCGAGGGTGAGGGCGGAGACGGCGAGCAGGGCGGCGCGGAGCCGGGTGCGTGTGATCACAAGGCGGGGAGTATAGATGGGAAGCATGTTGATCTAGGGCGAGGTATCGACTACCTTCCGTGGCCATGAAGCGCAACGGGGTTGTCTCCACCGTCCTTTTCTCCTTCTGCATGGCCATGCTCACCGCGTGCGGTAGCGAGGACGGCAAGTCCACCGACGCGGCGGCCCCCGCGGCCACCACCTCCGCCGTCACCTCCGAGGCGCCCGCCGCGCCGGCCGCGGATTCCGCGGACGACGAGAAGCTCTGCACCGAGGCGGACAAGGCCGGCGAGGCGATGAAGAACGACCTGCTCGCCGCGATGAAGGACGCGGCGGCCAAGGGCGAGTCCGAGCCCTCCGTCGAGGACGCGAAGGAGCTGCTCGCCACGTTCGAGGCGACGGTGGCCCCGCTGGTCGCGAGCGCCGGCGACTCCGCGGTGGGCGCCGCCCTCACGGCCCTCGCCACCGAGACCGGCAAGGCCGCGGCCGCCGCCGACCCGTTCACCGCCGCCCAGGACCCGGCCTTCGAACAGGCCGGCACCGACTTCACCGCGGCGTGCAAGGCCGCCGGGGTCACCGTCAACTTCTGATCCCGCCGCTCCGCCGCCCTGCCGCCGTCGCGCGGCAGGGCCCTCGGGGTTGGATCAGGTGCCGATCGTCGGCTACCGTCCGTGTCCGTGACGCGTTCCCGGATCCTCCCCACCGCAGCCCTGGTCTGTGCCGCCCTGGCCGCCCTCACCGCCTGTAGCGACTCGGGCACGGAGACCGCCGCCGCGCCGCAGTCCCCGGCTGCGGCCGCCGTCTCCGCGTCGGCCGCCCCGGCCGACGCGAACGCGACCGGTGACAAGTCGCTCTGCAGCGCGGTGAACACGGCCGGCTCGACGATGAAGAGCGACATCACGTCGGCGATCGACGCGAAGGGCGACGTCGACACGGCGAAGGCCCGGACCGCGCTCACCGAGTTCCACACTGCGGTCACCCGGGCCCTGGTGGTGACCGGCGACACCGACGTGGCGCACGCCGCCCGGGCCGTCGCCGACGAGATCGACAAGGCCGCCAAGGCCGACGACCCGATCGCCACGGCCGCCGACGCCGACTTCGAGACCCTGAGCGAGTCCCTGACGACCGCCTGCAAGTCCGCCGGCGTCGAGATCAACTTCTAACCCCCTTTCCGGTACGCCCGGAGCGCCCCGCCGGAGTGAACTTGGCCGGCGCCGCCGTCGTCGAGGTGTCCCCGGCACGCGACCACGCCGGGAGCACCGGGATCGCAGCCGCGCACGTCGGCTACGTGTTGCCGCCCGCGAGGGCCCTCCACGCCCGGCCGTCTCCGGGCGGCACCCGCCATCGGAAGATCGATTCCGGTCGGCACGATGGCGTCATGGGTGCGGACGCGGAGCTGGCGAGGGAGGTCTCCCAGCAGTGGGAGCACGAGGCCCTGATCCGCGGCGCGGCCCCGGTCGCGCCGCGCTGGGCGTCCACCGCCCGGCCGGTCGCGGCGCCCGCCGCCGAGGTGCTCGGCCCGGACTGGACGGCGGGCCGCGCCCTCCGGCTCCGGCTGCGCGGCGCCGCCGCCGACCTCGCCGGCGCGCTGCTGGCCCTGCCGTCCCGCCGCCTGGTGGTGCTCGGCGCACCGGGCTCCGGCAAGTCCGCGCTCGCCACCCGCCTGGTCCGGGACCTGCTCGACCTGCCCGGCGCACCGGTACCGGTGCTGCTGAGCCTCGCCACCTGGCAGCCGGAGACCCAGCCGCTCGGCGTCTGGCTGGCCACCCGGATCGCCCGCTCCTACCCGTCCTGCCGCGACGCCGCCGGGCTGCTGGCCGCCGCGCGCATCCTGCCGATCCTGGACGGCCTGGACAGAATCGGTCCCGCCGCGATGCCCCGGCTCGGCGAGTACCTCACCGGGCCTCGCCCGATCGTGATCACCTGCCGGACCGGCGCGTACGCGTCGCTGATCGCCCACCCGCTGTCCCGTACCGCCGTGGTCGAGCTGGAGCCGTCCACCTAGGGGAAAAGCTGGAGGCGTTCATGCCCGCCCCCGGATTACCGTCCGTTCATGAGGACCGACAGGCTGCTCCTTACCGGCGCCGCGGCGGGACCGCTGTTCGTCCTGGTCGTGCTCGTGCCCACTCTCCACCACGGCCGTTCACCGGCCCTGAGCCCGTCCAGCTGGATGCAGGCGGTGACCTTCCTGGTGTGCGGCGCACTCAGTGTCCTGCTGGCCGCCGGTCTCGGCCGCGGCCCGGGTCCGGCGTTCATCGCGCTCTGGGGCGTGTCGCTGATCGGCGCCGGCGTCTTCCCGGCGAACACCACCGCCACCTACCCCGGCAGCGGCGTCAACGGCCTGCTCAACATCCTCTTCTCGCTGACCGCCGTCCTCGCGGTCGCCGGCGCCCTGATCACTCTGCGCCACACCGGTGGTCCCGCGTGGCGGCGACTCTCGCTCTTCGCGCTTGTCGCGTACGCCCTGTGCACCGCCCTCGCCCTCCCCGCCGCCGCCCTCCTCACCTGGTGGACGTGGCTGACCGCGCTCGCCGTCCACGCGCTGCGCGCGGTCCGCGATCCCGCCGTCGAGGGCCGCGGCGCCACGGTCGGGGCGTGACGGAGCGCGACGTCCCGGGGCGCGACGCCCACCGCACCGTCACCCTCGCCACAGCTACCCGCTGAGGCCGAGAGGTTCAGCGTGCCGCGTTGAAATCGGCGAAGTCGGCCGCGTCCGCCCCGGTCAGCGAGGCATGCCAGGCGATCGCGTCGTCCACCGCGAGCCGGGCGAGATGTTCCCGCACGGCGTCGGCCACGAAGGCGGATCGGCTGCCCTCGGCGGCGGCGACATCGAGCTCCGCAGCGAGTTCGTCGTCCAGTGTGATGGAGATGCAGACGGCCATGTCAGCGGCGTTACCGCTGACATGGCCGGGGAAAACCGCTCGGTGGAGGGAGACGCCTGGTCAGACGCGGGCGGAGGTGGTGACCGCGCGCAGGATGTCGTCGACGCGCTCCTTGGCGTCGCCGAAGAGCATGGCGCAGTTCTCGCGGAAGAAGAGCGGGTTCTGCACCCCCGCGTACCCCGACGCCATCGAGCGCTTGAAGACGATCACGTCGTCCGCCTCCCAGACCTTCAGCACCGGCATGCCCGCGATCGGGCTGGCCGGGTCCTCGGTCGCCGCCGGGTTGACCGTGTCGTTGGCGCCGATGACCAGCACCACCGACGTACCGGGGAAGTCGTCGTTGATCTCGTCCATCTCGCAGACGATGTCGTAGGGCACCCGCGCCTCCGCGAGCAGCACGTTCATGTGCCCCGGCAGGCGGCCGGCGACCGGGTGGATGCCGAAGCGGACCTCGACACCGCGATCGCGCAGCACCCGGGTCAGCTCGGCGACCCCGTGCTGGGCCTGTGCCACCGCCATCCCGTACCCGGGCGTGATGATCACCGAGGAGGCCGTGGTGAGCAGGTCGGCCACCCCCTCCGCGGTGATCTCCCGGTGCTCGCCGTAGTCCCTGTCGTCCGCGGGCCCGGCCTCGATCCCGAACCCGCCGGCGATCACCGAGAGGAAGGACCGGTTCATCGCCTTGCACATGATGTACGACAGGTACGCACCCGAGGACCCGACCAGTGCCCCGACCACGATCAGCAGGTCGTTCTCGAGGAGGAAGCCCGCCGCGGCGGCCGCCCACCCGGAGTAGCTGTTCAGCATCGACACCACGACCGGCATGTCGCCGCCGCCGATCGACGCGACCAGGTGCCAGCCGAGCAGCAGCGCGAGCCCGGTGACCACGCCGAGCAGCCAGAGCCGCGGGCTGATCACGAACCACGCCGTGAGGAGGACGAAGGCCACCAGGACGCCGACGTTGATGAGGTTCTTGCCCGGCAGCATCAGCGGGTTCGACCTGATCCGGGCGGAGAGCTTGAGGAACGCCACGATCGACCCGGTGAAGGTGACCGCGCCGATGAAGACGCCGATCACCACCTCGGCGCTGTGGATGCCGAGCATGCCCTGCCCGTCGAGCAGCGCCGCCTCGCTGCCGGAGAGGTCCGCCTCGACGTGCAGGTAGCCGTTCCAGCCGACCAGCACGGCGGCGAGGCCGACGAAGCTGTGCAGCAGCGCGATCAGCTCCGGCATCCCGGTCATCTCCACCCGGCTCGCCCGGTACAGGCCGACGGCCGCGCCGATCAGGGTGGCCACCACCAGCAGGATCAGCCCGGTGGAGCTCATGTCGCGGGTGACGGCGAGCGCCACCGTGGCGACCAGGGCCACGGTCATGCCGGCGATGCCGAACGCGTTCCCGGCCCTCGCGGTCTCGTGCCGGGAGAGGCCGGCCAGCGCCAGGATGAAGAGCAGGGCGGCGACGAGGTAGGCCGCCTGCGCGGCGGTTTCCACGGACACGGTCAGCTCCTCGAGAACATGGCGAGCATGCGGCGGGTCACCGCGAAGCCGCCGAAGACGTTGATGCTGGCCAGCAGCACGGCGGTGAAGGCCAGCGCGGTGACGGCCGCGTCGCCGTGGCCGAGTTGCAGCAGGGCGCCGACCACGATGATCCCGGAGATCGCGTTGGTGACCGACATCAGCGGCGTGTGCAGCGCGTGGTGCACGTGCCCGATCACGTAGTAGCCGATGACGATGGCGAGCGCGAAGACGGTGAGGTGGCCGCGGAGCGCGGCCGGTGCCAGCGCGGCGAGCAGGAAGAGCGCGGCGGCCCCGGCGCCGATGACGGGGAGCGGGCTTCTCTTGACGGGTGAAACGGTGACGACCGGCGCGGCGACGGCGGCGGCCACCGGGGCCGCGGAGACCGCGACCGGAGGCGGCGGCCAGGTCAGCCCGCCGTCCCGGACCACGGTCATCGAGCGCTGCACCACGTCCTCGAAGTCGAGGACCAGCTGCCCGTCCTTCTCCGGCGTCATCAGCTTCATCAGGTTGACCAGGTTGGTGCCGTACAGCTGGGAGGCCTGCGCGGGCAGCCGGCTGGGCAGGTCGGTGTAGCCGATGACGGTCACCCCGTTCGCGGTGACCACCACCTCGCCGGGGACGGTGCCCTCGACGTTCCCGCCGTTCGCGGCGGCCATGTCGACGATCACGCTGCCCGGCTTCATGCTCGCCACCATCGGCGCGGTGATCAGCGTCGGCGCGGGCCTCCCGGGGATCAGCGCGGTGGTGATGACGATGTCGACCTCGGTGGCCTGCGCGGCGTAGAGCCGGGCCGCCCGGTCGTTGTAGTCGTCGGACATCTCCTTGGCGTACCCGGTGGCGGAGACCTCCACGTCGGCCGCCTCGATCGACAGGTACTCGCCGCCGAGCGAGCGGACCTGGTCGGCCACCTCGGGGCGCGGGTCGGTGGCCCGTACGATCGCGCCGAGGCTGCCCGCCGCGCCGATCGCCGCGAGCCCGGCCACCCCGGCACCGGCGACCAGCACCTTGGCCGGTGGCACCTTGCCCGCCGCGGTCACCTGGCCGGTGAAGAACCGGCCGAAGGCGTGCGCCGCCTCGACCACCGCGCGGTACCCGGCGATGTTCGCCATCGAGGAGAGCACGTCGAGCGACTGCGCCCGGGAGATCCGCGGCACCGCGTCCATCGAGAGCGCGGTGATCGGCCGTTTGGCGAGCTCCTCGACCAGCTCCGGGTCGAGCCTCGGGTTGAGCATGCCGATCAGGGTGGCGCCGTCGGCGAGCCGCTCCAGCGGCGGCGGGTTGATGGCGAAGAGGATGTCGGCGGTGTACGGGTCGCCGATCGTCGCCCCGGCGCCGGCGTAGGACTCGTCGGAGAACGCGGACTCGGCGCCCGCTCCGGACTCCACCACCACGCCGTACCCGAGCTTGACCAACTCCGCCACAGTGGCGGGTGTCGCCGCCACTCGCCGCTCACCCGGTTGCGGGTCTCGCGGTATACCGATGATCATCGTTGACTCCCGGTTGAAGTTGACCATGACAACGTGGGGCAGGGCGTTACCGGTTCACTGCGGCACGGGTCGGTTACTCGCAGGTAGAGCGAGGTTAGGGTGCGGCGGCGCCGATTTCCAGAGTGTTGCGGCCGGAAGAACGCGGCAAGTTATCCACGAGCGAAAAGATCAGGCGGGCTGGATCCAGTCGAAGGTCCGCTCGACGGCGCGTCGCCAGTTGGCGTACTCGGCTGCCCGGATGCCCGGGTCCATGGCCGGCATCCACTGGCCGGCGATGTGCCAGTTGCGCCGTAGCCCGTCCAGGTCGGGCCAGTACCCGACGGCCAGCCCCGCCGCGTACGCCGCGCCCAGCGACACCGTCTCGACGGCGAGCGGCCGGACCAGCGGCACGTCCAGCACGTCCGCGATCATCTGCATCAGCAGGTTGTCCGCCGTCATCCCGCCGTCCACCTTGAGTGTGCTCAGCCCCAGGCCGGAGTTCGCGTTCATCGCGTCCACCACCTCGCGGGTCTGCCAGGCGGTCGCCTCCAGCACGGCGCGGGCCAGGTGCCCCTTGGTGATGTACGACGTCAGCCCTACGATCACGCCACGGGCCTCGGACCGCCAGTGCGGGGCGTACAGCCCGGAGAACGCCGGCACGATGTAGCACCCGCCGTTGTCGGTCACGGTCCGGGCGAGCGTCTCGATCTCCGGCGCGCTGGAGATCAGCTCCAGCTGGTCGCGGAACCACTGGACCAGCGACCCGGTGATCGCGATCGAGCCCTCGAGCGCATAGGCGGCGGGTGACCCGGCGATCTGGTACGCCACGGTGCTGAGCAGCCCGTTGTTCGACGCGACGAGCTCCGGGCCGGTGTTCAGCAGCAGGAAGCTCCCGGTCCCGTAGGTGCACTTCGCCTCGCCCGCCGTGAAGCAGGTCTGCCCGAACAGGGCCGCCTGCTGGTCGCCGAGGGCGGCTCCGATGCGTACCCCGGGAAAGGCGTGGGAAGCGGTGCCGAAGTCGCCGATCGACGGCCGCACCTCCGGCAGCATCGCGTGGGGTATCCCGAAGAAGTCGATCGCCTTCGAGGACCAGTCCAGGGAGTGGATGTCGAGCAGCATGGTCCGGCTCGCGTTGGTCACGTCGGTGACGTGCCGCCGGCCGCCGGTGAGGTTCCAGATCAGCCAGGTCTCCATGGTTCCGCAGAGCAGTTCGCCGCGCGCCGCCCGCTGGTGCAGCCCGGGTGTCTGGTCCAGCATCCAGCGCAGGCGCGGACCGGAGAAGTAGGTCATGAGCGGCAGGCCGGAGATCTCCGAGACGTCGGCGGAGTTCTCCGACAGGGCGTGCACCAGCGACGACGTCCGGGTGTCCTGCCAGGTGATCGCGCGTCCGGCCGGCACACCGGTGTGCTTGTCCCAGATCACCGTCGTCTCGCGCTGGTTCGCGATCCCGACCGCCGCCACCTGGTCCAGCGTGACCCCGGCCTGCCGCAGGGCCCGGGGCGCGAGGCGCTCGACGTTCCGCCAGATCTCCATGGCGTCGTGCTCGGCCCAGCCCGGTCTCGGGAAGTACTGCCGGTGCTCCTGTTGCGCCATCGAGACCAGCTGTCCCCGGCGGTCGAAGACGATGCATCGGGTCGAGGTGGTGCCCTGATCGATCGCGACCACGTACTTCTCGGTCATCGGGTGGCCCCCAAGTCCCTGGAGATGGCGCGTGCGGCGTCCCGCACGCAGGTGATCAGGTGCGGTCGTGGCCGGTAGTGGCTGTCGCAGAGGCGTTCCACCGGCCCGGACACCCCGATCGCGCCGATCACCAGCCCGCCGTAGCTGCGGATCGGCGCCGCCACCGCCGCCTGCCCGAGCGTCAGCTCCTCGATGTCGGCCGCGAATCCCTGCTCCCGGACCTGCTCCAGTCCGGCGGTCAGCTCCCGTCTTCCGATCAACGTCTTCCTCGTGTACGCCGTGAGCTCGCTCCGCACCGTCGCGCCACCCGCCCGGTACGCCAGCAGGACCTTGCCCAGCGCCGTGGCGTGCAGGGGTAACAGGGTTCCCACGTCGAGTGTCTGGAACGTGTCGTCCGGCCGGAACACGTGGTGCACGACCAGGACCTCGCCCTCCAGCACGGTGCCGATCCGGACCGCCTCACCGCTGTTCGCCGCGAGTGGATCGGCCCAGTTGATCGAGCGGGACCGCAGCTCGTTGATGTCCAGGTAGCTGGTGCCCAGGTGCAGCAGGGCCGCGCCGAGCTGGTACTGCCCGGAGGTCCGGTCCTGTTCGACGAAGCCGACGCCCTGCAGCGTGCGCAGGATCCCGTGGGTGGTGCCCTTGGCCAGATCCAGGGCGCGCGCGATCTCGCTGAGCCCGAGGCGGCCCGGTCCGCCGGCCAGCATCCGCAGGATCGCGGCCGCTCGCTCGATGGACTGCACTGTTCCCGGCATGTTTCGGACTCTATGCGACTGTGCGACGACCCGCCGTGATTGATGTTCGACAATGTCGACCGCCGTTCGTTGCTCCGGCCCATCGACGTTCATAGCGTCCGGGGCATGGCTGCACGACTGAAGGTTCCGGGTTTGGTCGGTGAGCTCGCGGCCGAGTTCGCCGGCACGTTGATCCTCATTCTGTTCGGCGTTGGGGTTGTTGCGCAGGTCGTGGCCGGTGGCATCGGCGACCACGACAGCATCGCCTGGGCCTGGGGCCTGGGCGTCACCCTCGGCGTCTACGTCGCGGCGCGCATCAGTGGCGCCCACCTCAATCCGGCGGTGACCGTCGCGCTCGCGGTCTTCAAGGGCTTCTCATGGCGCAAGGTCCTGCCCTACTCGATCGCCCAGTTCCTCGGCGCGTTCGTCGCCGCGCTGCTGGTGCGCTGGAACTACTCCGAGGTCCTGAACGCGGCGGACCCCGGGCTGACCATCAAGACCCAGGGCGTCTTCTCCACGCTGCCCGGCAACGGGAGCCTGCCGGTCGGCGAGTGGGGTGCGTTCCGCGATCAGATCATCGGTACCGCGATCCTGCTCTTCGTGATCCTGGCGCTCACCGACGTGGCCAACAACGCGCCCGCCGCCAACCTCGGCCCGGTCGTGGTCGGCCTGCTGATCGTCGGGATCGGGATGGCCTGGGGCACCGACGCGGGCTACGCGATCAACCCGGCCCGCGACTTCGGGCCCCGGCTGGCGAGCTTCCTGACCGGGTACGACACCGCGTTCCGGGACCAGAACGGGTACCTCTACTTCTGGATACCCATCGTCGGACCCCTCATCGGTGGTGTCCTGGGCGCCGGTCTGTACCAGACTCTGATCGGACGATTCCTGCCGACGGACGAGCCCCAAGAGGTGGGCGAGGTTCCGGCGGCGCGTGAGAGCTTGGAGGCGAACCGTGGCTGACTTCGTGGGTGCCGTGGACCAGGGCACCACCAGCACGCGTTTCATGATCTTCGACCACGGCGGCAACGAGGTCGCCCGCCACCAGCTCGAACACGAGCAGATCCTGCCGCAGGCGGGCTGGGTCGAGCACAACCCGATCGAGATCTGGGAACGCACCGTCGCGGTGGTCCGCACCGCGATGCAGAAGGCGAACCTGTCCGCTTCTGATCTCGCGGCGGTGGGTATCACCAACCAGCGCGAGACCACGGTGGTGTGGGACCGGCGCACCGGGCGGCCGTACTACAACGCGATCGTCTGGCAGGACACCCGGACCGACCGGATCGCCTCGGCGCTGGACCGGGACGAGCGCGGCCAGGTGATCCGCCGCAAGGCCGGGCTGCCACCGGCGACCTACTTCTCCGGTGGCAAGATCCAGTGGATCCTGGAGAACGTCGACGGGGTCCGGGAGGCCGCCGAGCGCGGCGACGCGCTCTTCGGCAACACCGACAGCTGGCTGCTCTGGAACATCACCCGCGGCAACCACGTCACCGACGTGACCAACGCGAGCCGCACCATGCTGATGAACCTGGAGACGCTCGACTGGGACGACGAGCTGTTGTCCTACTTCGGCATCCCGCGGCAGATGCTCCCGGAGATCCGGCCCTCGTCCGACCCGAACGGCTACGGCGAGGCGCGCGTCAACGGGCCGCTCGGCGGGATCGTGCCGCTCACCGGTGACCTCGGCGACCAGCAGGCGGCCACCGTCGGCCAGGTCTGCTTCAGCCCGGGCGAGGCCAAGAACACGTACGGCACCGGCAACTTCATGCTGCTGAACACCGGGACCAACCTGGTGCGCTCGGAGAACGGCCTGCTCACCACGGTCTGCTACCAGTTCGGCGACGCGGCCCCGGTCTACGCCCTGGAGGGCTCGATCGCGGTCACCGGCTCGGCCGTGCAGTGGCTCCGCGACCAGCTGCACGTCATCAAGTCGGCCGGGGAGAGCGAGACCCTGGCCGCCTCGGTGCCGGACAGCGGCGGTGTCTACTTCGTGCCGGCGTTCTCCGGGCTCTTCGCGCCGTACTGGCGTTCCGACGCGCGCGGGGCGATCGTCGGGCTCTCCCGGTTCAACACCGACGCGCACATCGCCCGGGCCACCCTCGAGGCGATCTGCTACCAGACCCGGGACGTGGTCGACGCGATGGCGCAGGACTCCGGGGTCACCCTGGACGTGCTCAAGGTGGACGGCGGTATCACCGTCAACAACCTCTGCATGCAGATCCAGGCGGACGTGCTCGGCGTCCCGGTCAGCCGCCCGGTGGTCGCCGAGACCACGGCGCTCGGTGCGGCGTACGCGGCCGGCCTCGCGGTCGGCTTCTGGAAGTCCACCGACGAGCTCCGGGAGAACTGGAACGAGTCGCAGCGCTGGCAGCCGACCTGGTCGGGCGGGCAGCGGGATCAGGGCTACGGCCGCTGGAAGAAGGCGGTGCAGCGAACCCTCGACTGGGTGGACGTGGACTGATGACGGTGCTCTCACCGCAGGCCCGGCACGCCGCGCTGACCGCCCTGGACGGGGCCGAGGTCGACGTGCTGGTGATCGGTGGGGGCGTGGTCGGGGCGGGTTGCGCGCTCGACGCGGTCACACGGGGTCTCTCCGTGGGGCTGCTGGAAGCGCGCGACTTCGCCTCGGGCACGTCCAGCCGGTCCAGCAAGCTGATCCACGGCGGGCTGCGTTACCTGGAGATGCTCGACTTCGGGCTGGTCCGGGAGGCGCTGCGGGAACGGGGCCTGATCCTCTCCCGCCTCGCCCCGCACCTGGCCCGCCCGGTCCGGTTCCTCTATCCGCTGCAGCACCGCGGCTGGGAGCGCCTGTACGCCGGTGCCGGGGTCACCCTCTACGACGCGATGTCCTGGCCGGGCACCCTGCCCCACCACCGGCACCTGACCCGCCGGGGCGCGCTGCGGGCCTGCCCCGCGCTGCGCGGCGACGCCCTGGTCGGGGCCCTGCAGTACTACGACGCCCAGGTGGACGACGCCCGGCACACGATGTTCCTGGCCCGCACCGCCGCGTCGTACGGCGCGCACGTCGCCAACCGGGTCCGGGTGGTCGGCCTGCTCCGCGAGGGCGAGCGGGTCACCGGCGTCCGCGCGCACGACCTGGAGCACGACCGGACGATCGAGGTCCGCGCCCAGCAGGTGATCAACGCGACCGGGGTCTGGACCGACGACACCCAGGCGCTCGCCGGGTCGCGGGGCCAGTTCCACGTCCGCGCCTCCAAGGGCATCCACCTGGTGGTGCCGCGGGACCGGATCCAGTCCTCGACCGGGCTGATCCTGCGGACCGCGACCAGCGTGCTCTTCGTGATCCCGTGGGGCCGCCACTGGATCGTCGGCACCACCGACACCGACTGGGCGCTGGACAAGGCGCATCCCGCGGCGTCCAGCAAGGACATCGACTACCTGCTCACCGCGGTGAACAGGGTGCTCTCCACACCGCTGGTCCGGGCCGACGTGGAGGGCGTCTACGCCGGGCTGCGGCCGCTGCTCTCCGGCGAGTCCGAGTCCACCTCGAAGCTCTCCCGCGAGCACTCGGTCGGCAGCCCGGTGCCGGGTCTGGTCGTGGTGGCCGGCGGAAAATACACGACCTATCGCGTGATGGCGAAGGACGCGGTCGACGCCTGTGCCTTCAACCTGGCGCGAGCGGTGCCGCCGTCGGTGACCGACCGGATCCCACTGGCCGGTGCCGAGGGCTACCCCGCGCTCTGGAACCGCCGCGGCCTCATCGCGCGCGGGTCCGGCCTGCACGTGGCCCGCATCGAGCACCTTCTCGGCCGATACGGATCACTGATCCACGAGCTGCTGACCCTGATCCACGACGATCCCTCGCTGAAGGAGCCCCTGGACGGCGCCGACGACTACCTGCGTGCCGAGGTCGTCTACGCGGCGGCGGCCGAGGGCGCCCGCCACCTGGAGGACGTGCTCACCCGCCGTACCCGGATCTCGATCGAGACCTTCGACCGCGGCACGGTCGCCGCGCCCGAGGCCGCCGCGCTGATGGGCCGCGTGCTCGGGTGGACACCCGAGCAGCGCGACCGCGAGGTGGAGCACTACCGCCTGCGCGTCGAGGCCGAGCGCGCCTCCCAGGAGCAGCAGGACGACGAGACCGCCGACGCGGCCCGGCTGGGTGCCCCGGAGGTGGTGCCGGTCCGGCTGACGTGACGCCGTGCCGGCGGTCCCACCGCGCCGGCCTCGCGGCCTCGTGCGGCCTCCCGGGCCGCGGCGGTTCAGGCGGGCGCCGCCGGCGGGCGCATCAGGGCGGAGAGGATGTCGCGGACCGGCCCGGCCAGGTCCTCCGCGGTCGCCGAGGCGAGCGGCTCCAGGGCGCTGGTGCGCAGCAGCGTGATGCCGATCGAGACGGCGAGCGCGATCTGCGCCCGCAGCACGTCCGGCCGGCTGCCCAGCCGCTCCGCCGCGGTGCCGAGCTTCTGACCGAAGAGGCCCAGATAGCGCAGCCGGATCCGGTCGGTCTTCTCGTCGCCGGCCGGCCGCAGGAGCAGCAGCAGCCCGCGGTCCGGTCCCTCCACCGTGGTCTGCCAGGCGATCATCCCGGCTATCGTCTCCGGCACCGTCCGCGGCGTGACATCCTCCCCGGCAGCCTCGCGCAGGCCCGCGAAACCGGCCTGCAGCGCGGCCTCGTAGAGCCCCTCCTTCGAGACGAAGTACCGGTTGATCAGCGCGACGTTGACCCCGGCCTCGTCGGCTATCTCCCGCACGGTGGTGGCCGAGTAACCGATGGTCGCGAACCGCCGGGAGGCCACGTCGAGGAGGAGTTGCCGGGTTCGCGCCGCGTCGCGCCGCCGTGGCGGGGTGTCACTGTCACTCACGTGAACAATCTTGACGCAGGTTCCTGTTACTCGATCTTGTGGGGGCGGCGTCAGCCGGTCGATTTCCTCAACCTTTTCGTGTACGCGCCGTGGCCTGCCGGAGTCGGCTGGAAGGACTCCGCGAGATCCGCCGCCACCGATCCGTGGATCCACGGTCTCGCCGTGCGGGCACCGCCGCAGGGTGGCCCGTGATCAACGACGGAGGGCCCGCACCGATGTGCGGGCCCTCCGGTTCAGCAGGTCATTTCCAGGTGTCGCTGGTGGTGTACGACGTCGCGGTGCCCGTCGTGTACGTCCGGTTGCTGCCGGACTCCCAGGTCACGGTCCCGGCGGAGTCCTTCTTGAGGTACTTGTACTCGAAGCTGGTGCTCTGCGGGACGATCACGGCCTTGCTCCAGGTCGGGTACGCCGCCGAGGAGAGCGGGATGGCGTCCGCGGTGTTCCAGGCGCCCAGCGAGGCGATCGAGCCGACCACGTAGACGTTGGTGCCGGTCGTGGTGGTCGCGTACTCGTTGAAGGTCACCGAGGTGGCGCCGGCGTTCGCGACGTTGAAGCTGTTGTTGTACGTGACCGCCGAGGTGCCGGTGGTCACCGCGCGGTTGGCGTTGCTCTCCCAGGTGACGTTCCCGGAGGAGTCCTTCTTGAGGTACTTGTACTCGAAGCTCGACCCGGACGGCACCGCGATCGTGGAGGACCAGATCGGGTATCCGCTGGACGAGAGCGCGACCGCCTTCGAGGTGTCCCAGCTCCCCAGGGCGGTGTTGGACCCGACCACGTAGACGCTGGTGCCGGTCGTGGTGGTGGCGTACACGTTGAAGGTCGCCTGGACGGTGCCGGTGGTGCTGGTGGGGCTCGCCGAGGTGCTGGCGCTGGTGCTGACCGACGCGCTCGGGCTGGCCGACGTGGACGTGCTGGCGCTGGTGGTCGGGGTCGCGCTGGTGGTCGAGCCGGAGCCGGACTTGGCGTTCACGTCGATCGCCACCGCGCCGTTGGCCGGGATGGTGACCGACGCGGTGCCACCGGAGACGGTGATCGAGGTGCCGGTGCAGCCGCCGCTGCTGGCACCGCCGGTGATCCGGTCGCAGTAGGTGCCGTCGGCCAGGCCGGTGGTGTACGTCGCGGTGGAGGCGCTGCCGGAGCGGTTGAGGCCGAACCAGCCGAGCGAGCCGCGGCTGAAACCGATCACATTGCTGGCGGTGTTCGTCCAGTTCGAGACCGTGGTGACCGACTGGGTGGCGTTGTGCCAGCCGACCATGCCCTTGACGCCGGTGGACTGGGTGATGCACTGCCACTTGCCGTCCGAGCAGCTGCTGTCGGTGACGTAGCCGCTGGAGTCGGCGGGCGGGGACGCGCCGACCGCCGAGGTGGAGAAGGCGAAGCCGTCGTAGATGAACGGCTGGCCGTACGGGTAGGCCAGGATGAAGTAGTTGGCCAGCACGTACGGGGCGCCGTCCTGGTAGCGCAGCGTGCTGCCGTCGCGCTCCAGGTCGTGGTTGGTGACCATGGCGGCGGTCAGGTCGCTCGACGCGTCCAGGCTCCACGACGGGATGCCGGAGAGGTTCGACAGCGTGCCGTTGTTGAACTGCGTCTTCAGCCCGTACGCGTACGAGAACCCGAGCACGTCACCGTTGGAGGTGAACGCCGACGGGATCAGCGAGCTGTTCGACGAGCCCGGGAAGACCTCCTGGGCGATGTACGGCGCCTTGCCCTCGGCCGTGGTGGTGTTGAGCAGGGCGCGCAGCGAGGTGAAGTCGTCCTGCGCGATGTGCTTGGCGGCGTCCACCCGGAAACCGTCGACCCCGAAGCCGATCAGCTTGTTCAGGTAGGCGGCGATCTTCGCCCGTACCGTGGAGCTCTGGGTCTTGAGGTCCGAAAGCGACAGCAGCATGCAGTTCTGGACTTCGGACGCGTTGTTCCAGTCGTCGATCACCGCGTCGTCGTCCGAGCAGTATCCGTCGTTCGCGTGGTGGAAGTCGTCGTAGACGTAGGGCACCGACGGGTAGGTGTACCCGGTCGGGCTGTACGTCGACCCGCCGTACGTGGTGGTCAGCGTGTTGTTCGCGCCCGCCATGTGGTTGACGACCGCGTCCACGTAGACCCGGACACCGGCGTTGTGGCAGGCGGTGACCATGCTGGTGAACTCGGACTCGGTGCCCAGTCGCCCGCTGATGTTGTACGACACCGGCTGGTACACCTCCCACCACGGGTGGGCGCCGTCGCTGCTGGAGGCGAGGCTGACCGACTCGGCGGGCGGGGCCACCTGGACCGCGCCGTACCCGGCCGGGCCGAGCTGGTTGGTGCAGGCCGCGGAGACGGAGTCGAAGTTCCACTCCCAGAGGTTCGCGGTCACGTCGCTGCTGTTGAGGGTCACGGCCGCGTTGGCCGTGGTCGCCATGCTGATGCCGGCGAGGGTGGCGGCGGTCAGCGCGAGGCTGGTCACCGACCCGAGCACCAGGCTGCGGGTGCGTTTTCTCATCGGACGCCTATCTGGTTCAGGAGAGGGAGGACGGGTAGCGCTGAAAGTTCTTTCAGGGGCCTCAACCAGGGTGATGATGGGGGTTTCATCCCTGGATCGCGCGATCGGCGGCGTCGCGGGCCTGGTGGGCGCGTCGATGCCGCTCACTTCTTGCTGCAAGTCCTTGCAACTTGTTTCAGGAAGTTACCAAGCAGTGTCAGCCTCGTAAAGGGGATCGACACCTGTTTACGAATCTCACAGTGTCCGAAGATCCACAGTGTCCGAAGATCTGCTGTCACCGAAGATCTGCTGTGGCCGAAGAAAGAAGCCCCCGCGGGGTTGCGGGGGCGTGCCGGTCGCGCTTCTGGCTGGTGCTCCGGGGTGTCTCGCTCCGCTTGAGACACCCCGGAGCACCAGCCAGAACCGGGACGTGTCAGGCGGTGAGGCGGGTGACGAAACCGATGCGGTCGCCGCGGTAGAGGGAGCGGGCCCGCTCGACCGGGGCGCCGTGCGGGTCGGCGGAGACGCGGCGCATCAGGATCATCGGCTGGGCCGGGTTGGCGCTCAGCAGCATCGCCTCGCGCGGGGTGGCCAGGACGGTCTCGATATGCTCGGTGGCGGTGGCGTAGACCGGGCCGTACCGCTCGACGACGTGCTGGTAGAGCGATCCGGTGGCGTCGAAGCCGTCCATCAGGCCGGGGAACCGCGCGGCCGGCATGTACGTGCTCTCCAGTCCGAGCGGCTCGCCGTCCACGAGCAGCACCCGCTCCAGGTGCAGCACCTCGGCGGACGGGTCGATCGCGAGATCCGCCGAGTGCCGCTCCCCGGCCGCGACGGTCTCCACGGTGATCACCCGGCGGCTCGGGCGGCGGCCCATCTCGCGCAGCGCCTCGGTGTAGCTGTGCAGCGCCAGCGGCTGGATCAGCTTCGGCGGCGCCACGAAGGTGCCCCGGCCGCGGTACGCCTGGAGCCGCCCCTCCATGGTCAGCTCGCTGATCGCCTGCCGCAGCGTGGAGCGGGCCACCCCGTACGCCGCGGCCAGGTCGCGCTCGGCGGGCAGCAGTCCGCCCTCACCGAGCTCGGCCAGCAGCTCGATCAACCGGTTCTTGATCACGTAGTGCTTCGGGATCCGCCCGTTCTCGGGCACCCCGCCACGAACCGTATCGACCGTCACCGGGCGATGATAGGGGGCCGCGTCCACGCGGACCGGCCCCCTCGCGTCACTTGCTCGCGGCGCGCCGCCGATAGAGCACGAAGCCCGCGGCACCGGCGAGCGCGAGGATCCCGATGCCCGCGGCGAGCCCGAGACCCAGGCCGGAGCCGCCGGCGTTGGACCGGTCGGACGGGCCGGAGTCGTCGGCGAGCAGTGTCTCGGCGGTCGATGTCGCCACCGGTGCGGGAGAGGACGCCTCCGAGGAAGGGGACGGCGAGGTGCGGGGGACGGGCGCGGCGACGGTGAACGTGTAGGAGCCCTTGGTGGTGTGGCCGTCGGTCGACTTCACCTGGTACTCGACGGTGTACTCGCCGTTCGCCGGCGGCTCGGTGAACGTGACGCTGACCGTGGCGCCCTTGACCGTCGGCTCGGAGACCGACGCGCCCTTCACCGTCAGCTTCGTCGAGTCCGCGTCGAGTGACTCCAGGAACCGGAGCTCGACCTCGGCCGGCGCCTTCTTCAGCGTCGCGTTCTTGGCGGGGGAGGCGTCGGCGAGCGCGTTGTGCGCCCAGGCCGGAGCGGCCGGGACCAGAACCGCGACCATGGCGGCGAGGGCGAGCAGCAGGCGTTTCGTCATGGTGGTAGTAGATCCCTCTCTTCGGGTTGCCGGTTAGTCGCCCCTGCCCCGGGAAGAGTTCCCACGAAAAGGAACGAGCCGCCCGGCACAGGGCCGGGCGGCTCGCGGAGTCACTTGACGGTGACCTTGAACAGCGGGTTGGCGGCCAGCTTCTTGAAGGAGGCCAGGCTCGACGGCATGCTGTCGATGCTGATGTCACGGTCGCCGAACGCGTCGGCCTTGGTGTCGAAGTACACGATCGCCTTGATCGCCGGGCGCTTCGCCAGCTCGGGCAGCACGCTGTTGAACTGCGCCGACTTGTCGACCGGGTGACCGATCTTGTGGTAGGCGCCCCACTCGGCGACCATGATCGGCTTCGACGGGTGCGCGGTGGTGGCCCAGTCGTACCAGCCCATGCCGCCCGGGGCCTTGCGGTCCAGCAGGTCGGCGAACATGCCGTAGTGGTACGGGCGCGGGGCGGCCTTGGTCGGCTTGATCGCGCTCACGTACGAGTCGGTGCCGATCCAGTCGACGACCGCGTCACCGGGGTAGAGGTCGCCCCACCACGACTTGGCCATCCACTTCTCGTTGCCCATGTACGCGAGCACGCTGACCGCGTTGGTGACGCCGTCGGCACGCAGGCGCTTCCAGACGTGCCGGTACGACGCGGCGAAGTCCTTCGCGGTCATGCCCAGCTTCGCGTCGGTGCGGACGTCGTCCTCCGGCTCGTGGTTGATCACGAGGAAGAACTGCTTGGTGGCGTACTTGGCCTTGACCCGCGCGGCGAACGCGTCGATCCGGGCGTCGAGCTTGCCGGCGGCGACGTCGGCCCAGCTGCTGCCGAGCTCGACACGCCAGTTCATCATCAGCACCCGGGGGTGGGCCGGGTCCTGGGTCATCGCGATCTCGGCGTCGGTCGGGAACTTCTCGTCGCCCTTGTGGTACGTGTGCATGATGCTCGCGGTGCGGCCGGAGATCTTCTCCCAGTTCTTGTGCTCCATGTCCCGCGGCTTGCCGGTGAACCCGCCGGCGGCGGTGCCCCACAGCACCCCGCAGGTCGGGACCAGCTTGGCGCCGGTCACGCACTTCTCAGCAGCCTGCGGCGCGGCCTGGGCCGTGACGGGCGCGGTCGCCAGGGCACCGGCACCGCCGGCGACGAGAGCGGCCAGCGTCAGTACGGTCTTACGCAGCGTCGAACGCTTCAAGAAGTTCTCCTTCGCTCTGTCCGGCGGTGTTGCCCGCCGGGCATGTGAAAGAGATTCCAGGAGCGCAGGAGCTACGACGGTGCCCGTTCCGGTGCCCGTCGGTTGCCGTCAAACCCGAGCGGCCGCCACCGCTCGGGGGTGCGGTCGACGCCTAACGTCGGCGTGTCGGACCCGTACATGAGAAAAGCCCGCCGGCGGGGGAGCCGAGCGGGCCTGTCACGGTTCTGGCTGGTGCTCAGGGGTGTCTCAAGGACCGCGAGACACCCCTGAGCACCAGCCAGAACCGCTCAGCAAGCGCTACCTCAGCACTTCTGCCAGGCGACGTGGTAGGTGGTCTCCAGGCTGCCGTCGGAGGAGTCCATGGTGAGGAAGCTGGTGGACTTGCGGTCCGAGGTTCCGGCGTTGACGCGCAGCTCGGTGTTGACGTTCAGGTTCCGCAGCGAGCCGCACGGCAGGTAGTTGAGCGCCCCGATCTCGATCTTGTCGGAGTGCTGCCAGTCGTCGTCGAACCAGCCGTTGAAGTCGGTCCGGCTCTTACCCGTCTGCGGCCAGCCCTGGAAGTAGTAGAACGCGGTCTGCGAGCCGTACGCGCCCTCCTCCAGGTGGCCGAAGCCGCGGTAGTCGGCGCCCGCGATGGCGTACGTGAAACCGGAGGGGACCAGGACGTTCAGCATGAGCTGGCAGTTCTTCCGGTAGTCGGTGGGCTTGGCCTGCGGCCCGACCTGCGCGGTGAACTCGCTGTAGGAGACGGTGAACGCCCTGTTGTCCGGGGCGACGTCGATGATCGCGCTCTTGCCGGGACAGCCGCTGCCGTTCGCGGTGACCACCTTGATCGTCATCTCCTGCCGCGGCGGAGGGGTGGCCCGCCACCCGGTCGCGGGCGCCCCGGTCAGCGACGAACCCAGCGACGAGACGAACAGGGCCCCCGCGGTGAAAGCGCTCAGCATCGATGTCCTCCTGCTTGTGTTGTGACACGCTCGATCGCGGCCAACGTACGTTTCCGCAGGTGGGCATCGGGCCGGATCGGCGAGCGAACCGCTCCCCGGAGGCCCGTGCGGGCGGACAATTGGCCGATAGGCGCACCGTGCGCCCGGCCGTCCGGGCAGAAAAAGCCCGATCACGGGACGATCGGCTCGTTCTGCTGCTATGCGGGCATGCTTACCGCGGGGGTAATCGACGCGGGTCACCCGGCGATGCCATGGTGCGGACATGAGCATCAAGGACATCTTCCTGGAGGCCTTCGGCCGGTTCGCTGCCGGCGACTTCGACGTGCTGCGCGAGGTCATCCGCGACGACTTCGTCAACCACGACCCCGAGACCCCGCGCGACAAGGACGGGTGGATCGAGGCCACCATCAACGGCCCGATCGCCACCTCGACCCTGGACCTGAAGCGCACCATCGCCGACGACGAGTTCGTGGTGATCCACTACCAGCTGATCCCGCAGGAGGGCGGTCTCGGCGAGGCCGTCGTCGACGTCTGGCGCTTCGAGGGCGACCTGATCGTCGAGCACTGGGACGTCTCCGAGCCGGTGACCGCTCCCGATCAGGTTTAACACCTGTCAATACGTCGGGCCGTTGCCTGAGGAATGGGGCAGACCTAGCGTCCCCGGCATGAAGCTCCGCACGTGGACGGCGGTGGCGACGCTGCTTCTCGCCGGGTTCGCGGCCCCGGCCGAGGCACGAGCCACCGCCACCTATACGAATCCGGTCAGCGCGGGCACCGTCGACACCTTCCCGGACCCCGCGGTCATCCGGGGCAACGACGGGACCTGGTACGCCTACGGCACCACCAACCCGATCTTCAACAGCGCGGGCGAGACCGGCGAGCACATCCTGCCGATCCTCTCCTCGCCGGACCTGGTCCACTGGACCTACCGCGGCGACGTGATCGAGATCGGCGCCACACCGTCCTACTGGGCGGCGAGCACCCGCGCCTGGGCGCCGGACATCCGCTACCTCGGCGGCGCATACCTCCTCACGTACGCGCTCTCCAACGGCGGGATCGCGCTGCTCACCGGCGTCACCCCGCTCGGTCCCTGGACCGACCACGGGCTGATCATGACGCCCGCCGACAGTGGCTGCCCGTCCGGCACCATCGACCAGGCGCTCTTCACCGACACCGACGGGACGAACTACCTCTACTGGGGCAGCTACGACACGCTCTGCGTGCAGCAGCTCAGCGCCGACGGCCGGCAGCGGGTCGGCGAGGTCACCCAGGTCGGGCGTGGGAGGCGGGCCGAGGGCTCGTTCGTGGTACACCGCGACGGGTTCTACTACCTGTTCTTCTCGGACGCGGGGTGCTGCGACGGGGCGTTCAGCGGCTACACCGTCAAGGTCGGCCGGTCGACCAGCCCGCGCGGCCCGTTCCTGACCCCGAGCGGCCTCGACCTGATGGCGACCACCAGCAAGGACGGCATCGTGCTGACCGCGAACGGCAACCGCTGGATCGGGCCCGGGCACAACGCGATCGCCACCGACCTGGCCGGGCAGGACTGGCTGGTCTACCACGCGATCCCGTCCGGCGATCCGGACTTCCCGAAGGTCACCGGGGCGAACGGCGCGACCCTGAACCTCACGAAGCGCCCGCTGATGATCGACCGCCTGGACTGGATCGACGGCTGGCCGGTGGTCCGGGCCGGCGCGGGCCCGTCCGACACCGCCCAGACCGCTCCGGTCACCACGCCGACGGTCGGCAGCACCTTCGACTCGCCGGCGGGCTGGTCGTCGTCGTGGCCCACGGCCACGGATCCCGACTCCGGTGGGTTCCTGCGTGCGCCGTCCGCCTCCGTCTCCGTCTCGGATCAGGCCGTCGCCTCTCCGGTACGGGTGGAGGCCGCGCTGCGCGACGGGGCCGGACTGGTGGTGAACTGGACCGACGCCCGGAACAACGTCGTCGCCTGGCTCGACCGGGCCACGAACGCACTCGACGTGGCGGTCACCGTACGCGGACGTCGCTCCGATCAAACCGTGCGTCTCCCGGCCGATTTCGACCACGGGGTGTGGCATGTCGTGGCCGCCGGGCGGCGAGGCCGGAACCTGACCGTGGAGGTCTCCGCCGACCGCCTCCACGACGCCGTCGCCACCCTCGCGGTGACCCTGCCGGCGAGCGTACCGACCACCGGCCGGATCGGCGCCGCGGCCTCGGCGGCGGGCGCGGCCGCGGACACGATCAGCGCGGCGCCGCTCTCCACCCCGGTCACCCGGCGTGTCGCCGACCCGTCGCCGGGGGAGCTGCTGCCCGCCTACTCCGACGAGTTCACCGGCGCGGACCCGGCGTGGAGCTGGATCCGCCCGAGGAACGACACGACGCTGAGCGACGGCTCGCTGGTCTGGCCGACCCAGGCCGCGGAGCTGTACACCACCACGAACACCGCCTCGGTGCTGGTCCGCGACGCGCCGCCGGGCGACTTCACGGTCGAGTCGAAGCTGACCTTCGACGGCACGAGGGGCAACCAGCAGGCGGGGTTGCTGCTGTACCGGGACGACGACCGGTGGTTCAAGCTGGCGCACGCGGTGCTGCCGCTGAGCGGGACGAGCCTGGTCACCCACCAGACCGAATTCGGCAAGGAGGGGGAGCGGCCCACCTACGATCCGCCGATCGCGGTGGCGAACGCGCCGATGTTCGGTGGTCCGGCGGCGGCGACCACGTGGCTGCGGCTGCGGTACCACCTCGACGAGGCGAACGGTGAGGACGAGGTGCGCGCGGCGACCAGCGTGGACGGCGTGCACTGGACGTGGGGCGGCGTCTGGACGCTTCCACACGATGAGACTTACCGGAAAGATGAGACTTATCGGAAAGATGGGACGTACCGGATCGGTCTGGTCTCGATGAACGCCACCGGGGCCACGGCCGTCGTCGATTATGTGCGGACCTACGCGAACAGTGGCGGCTCAGCGGCTTGTTTTTAACGAACTGTATCGATTCATCGGCGGATAGTGCACTAAGCCTATTGATCCGATAGGTTCCGCACATGCGGAGATCGGTTCCCATCGTTGTCGTTGCGACCGTGCTGTTGGCCGGATGCCAGGGCGGCGGGGGTGGCTCGTCCACCTCCTCCGCGGCGTTCGACCCGGCGACCTGCCAGGGCGGCACGCTGACCGTTCTCAACCAGAGCGGCATCACCCACCTCGACCCGGCCCGGCTCTACACCTCGGGCGGCGGCAACATCCCGTCGCTGCTGTTCCGGACGCTGACCACGCGCAACCGGCTCGAGGGCGACGCGGGTACCAAACCCGCCCCGGACCTCGCCACCGACCTGGGCACGCCCTCGGACGGGGCGAAGACCTGGACGTACCACCTGCGCGACGACATCTACTTCGAGGACGGCACGCCGATCACCGCGGCCGACGTGAAGTACGGCATCGAGCGCTCGTTCGCGCCGGACCTGCCCGGTGGTGCGCCGTACCTGCGGGACTGGCTGGTCGGCGCGGCGGACTACCAGGGCCCCTACCAGCAGCCCGACGGCATCGCGGCGATCGAGACGCCGGACGACACGACGATCGTCTTCAAGCTGCGCAAGCCCGAGGGCGACTTCCCGTATCTCGCGACCGCCACCCAGTTCGCCCCGGTACCCGCGGCGAAGGACACCGGCATCGAGTACGAGAAGCACCCCATCTCCTCCGGCCCGTACCAGGTCGAGTCGTACGAGCCGAAGAAGTCCCTGGTCCTGGTCCGCAACACGCACTGGTCGACGAAGATCGACGAGCTCCGGTACGCGTGCCCGGACCGGATCGAGGTCACCTCCGGCCTGGACGCCGCCGTGATCAACCAGCGGATCGTCGCCGGGGCGGGCCAGGACGCCAACGCGGTCACCACCGACGCGGTCGTCGGCCCGGAGCAGCTGGCCCAGCTCGGCACCGGCGGTGAACTCGACGATCGGGTCGCCCGCGGGGTGTTCCCATCGACCCTGTACCTCGCCTTCAACACGAAGAAGGCGCCGTTCGACAACCAGAAGGTGCGCGAGGCCCTGTCGTACGCGGTCAACCGCACCTCGGTGGTGAACGCCCTCGGCGGCTCCGCGGTGGCCGGCGCCTCCACCACGTTCCTGCCCCCGCAGAAGGCCCTCGGCTACCAGCCGTACGACTACTTCCCGGCCGGCGACGGCGGCGACCCGGCGACGGCGAAGCGGGTGCTCGCCGAGGCCGGGGTCACCGGCCTGACCATCGAGCTCGCCCACGAGAACGACGACAGCAACGGCATCGGCCCGAAGACCGCGGCCGCGCTGCAGGAGGCGTTCAAGCAGGCCGGGATCACCGTCGACCTGATCGCCATCGACAGCGCCACGTACCGTGACGTCATCGGCAAGCCGTCCACCCAGCCCGGCCTCTCGCTGCAGACCTGGGGTGCCGACTGGCCCTCCGGCGGCCCGTTCCTGATCCCGATCTTCGACGGCCGCCAGATCATCACCGCCGGCGGCAACTTCAACCTCGCCCAGTACGACGACGCCGCCGTCAACGCCGAGATCGACGCGATCAACGCGCTCACCGACCCCACCGAGGCGGCCGCGCGCTGGGGCGCCCTGGACGCCAGGATCGGCAAGTCGGCGCTGGTCATCCCGCTCACCTACGAGAAGGACGTCTACCTCTTCGGCAAGAACGTCAAGAACGCCGTACCGGACGGCTGGCGCGGCACCTACGACCTGGCCCGGATCTCGGTCACGTGAGTCTCCTCAGGGACCGTGGCTTCCTGGTGGGTGCGGTGATCGCGGGCCTGATGGTCCTGGTCGCGATCACCGCGCCGCTGCTGGCCGCCCTCGCCGGGCAGGACTACACCACGTACCACGACGACCTGCTCGACTCGGCGCGCGGCGGGGTGCCGATCGCCGGGTTCAGCGGCGAGCACTGGCTCGGCGTCGAACCGGGCACCGGGCGGGACCTCTTCGCGCGCCTCGTCTACGGCGCGCAGATCTCGGTCGGCGTCGCGCTCGCCGCCACCGTCCTGGAGGTGCTGTTCGGCCTCACCGCCGGGGTCGCCGCCGGGCTCGGCGGGCGCTGGCTGGACGCCGGTCTGAGCCGGGTCATCGACCTGGTCCTCTCCGTACCGATCCTGGTCCTGGCCGTCTCGCTGCTCGCCATCGTGCCGCAGGACTGGCCGCGCCCGCTGCTGCTGGCCACGGTGATCGCCCTGCTCGGCTGGGGCGGCACCGCGCGGATCACCCGCGGCGAGACGCTCACCCTCCGGACCCGCGACTACGTCGCCGCCGCGCGGCTCTCCGGGGCCCGCCGGTGGCGGGTGGCACGCCGGGAGATCCTGCCCGGCCTCACCACCCCGATCCTCACGTACGCCGCCCTCCTCGTCCCCTACAACATGATCGTCGAGGCCGCGCTCTCCTTCCTCGGCATCGGTGTCCGCCCGCCGACGCCGTCCTGGGGCCAGATGCTCTCCTCGGCGACCACCTGGTTCCGCGCCGACCCGCTCTACGTCTTCCTCCCCGGCGCGCTGCTCTTCACCACGCTGCTCTCGTTCGTGCTGGTCGCCGACGGTCTGCGCCGTCACCTCGACCCCCGGCAGGCGCCGCGGTGACCGGCTACCTGATCCGGCGGGTCCTCGGCGCCGCCGTCGTGATGCTCGTCCTCTCCGCGCTGATCTACGGGCTCTTCTACCTGGCCCCGTCCGACCCGGCCCTGCTCACCTGCGGCAAGGGCTGCACCCCGGAAAGGCTTGCGGACGTACGCGTCGCGATGGGCGTCGACGACCCGGTACCGGCCCAGTACGCGCACTTCCTGGAGGGGCTGGTCGCGGGCCGGGACTATCCGGCCGGAGCGGACGTGCGGCACTGCCCGGCGCCCTGCCTCGGGTACTCGTTCGAGACCGACCAGCCGGTCACCGCACTGCTGCTGGACCGCTTCCCGGTCTCGTTCTCGCTCGCGCTCGGCGCCGAGGTCCTCTCGCTGGTCATCGGGATCGGCGCCGGGATGCTCGCCGGCCTGAAGCGCTTCCGCCTCGTCGACCGGCTCGTCAACGGGCTGATCCTCGCCGGGTACGCCACCCCGGTCTTCCTGGTCGGCCTGCTGCTGCTCCTGCTCTTCTGCGTGCACCTGCAGTGGCTGCCGTTCCCGCAGTACGTCCCGTTCACCACGGACCCGCTGCTCTGGGCCCAGAACCTGCTGCTGCCCTGGACCTCGCTCGCCGCCATCCAGGCCGCCGTCTACGCGCGCCTCACCCGCGCCGGCATCCAGGAGACGCTCGCCGAGGACCACATCCGGACCGCCCGGGCGTACGGCGTCCCGGAGCGGCGCATCCTCTGGCGCCGTGCGCTACGCGGCGCGATGCTCCCGCTGATCACGGTCACCGCCATCGACGTGGCGGGCATCATGACCAGCGCGGTGCTCACCGAGACCATGTTCGGCCTGCCCGGCGTGGGCCAGCTGCTGGTCGGCGCGGTCCGCCAGATCGACCTGCCGGTGGTGGTCGGCGTGATGCTGCTGACCGGTCTGATCATCGTGGTCGCCAACGCGGCGGCCGACCTGCTCTACGCCGCCGCCGACCCCCGGGTGCAGATCCGATGACACTTCTCCAGGTCGAGGACCTGCATATCCACTTCGGCGACGTCCACGCGGTCGACGGCCTCTCGTTCTCCCTGGAGGCCGGTGGTTCGCTGGGGATCGTGGGTGAGTCCGGCTCCGGCAAGAGCGCGACGGCCCTCGCCCTGCTCGGCCTGCAGTCGGCCTCCCTCTCCTCTGGCAGGATCGACTTCGACGGGACCGACCTGCTGCGGGATCCGGACTGGCGGGGCATCCGGGGTGCGCAGATCGCCATGGTGTTCCAGGAGCCGCTGACCGCGCTGAACCCGTTCCAGACCATCGGTGCGCAGATCGCCGAGGTGTACCGGCTGCACACCGGGGCCTCCCGCCGCGCCGCCCGGGAACGGGCCGTCGAGGTGCTCGGCCAGGTGCACATCCCCGATCCGGCGCGCCGGGCCGCCGCCTACCCGCACCAGTTCTCCGGCGGGATGCGGCAGCGCGCGCTGATCGCGATGGCGATCGCCTGCCGCCCCCGCCTGATCGTCGCCGACGAGCCGACCACCGCGCTCGACGTGACCGTTCAGGCCCAGATCCTCGACCTGCTCGACGAGGTACGCGAGTCCACCGGCGCCGCCCTCCTGCTGATCAGTCACGACCTGGGTGTGGTCGCCGGCTCCACCGACGCGGTGGCGGTGATGCGCCACGGCCGCGCCGTCGAATCCGGCCCGACCGCCGAGGTCTTGGTCCACCCGCGGTCCGACTACACGAAAGCCCTGCTCGACGCGGTGCCGCGCCCCCGCCCGCCCCGCGACCTCGGCGAGCGCCGTCCCCTGCTGCGGCTGGACGGCGTACGCAAGGAGTTCCCGCAGCCCAGGCGTGGCGCTCTGCGCAAGCCCTCACCGGTGGTCGCGGTCGACGGCGTCACCCTCGAGGTGGCCGCGGGCGAGACGCTCGGCATCGTCGGCGAGTCCGGAACCGGCAAGACCACCCTGGCCCGGATGATGGTCGGCCTGGTCCCGCTCACGGCGGGCCGGATCACCTTCGACGGCACCGACATCGCCCGCCGCCGCACCCACTCGTCGATCCAGATGGTCTTCCAGGACCCGCTCTCCTCGCTGAACCCGCGCCGCACGGTCGGCGAGAGCATCGCCGACCCCCTCCGCCTCCAGGGCATCCGCGACCCCCGTCCCCGGGTGACCGCCCTGCTCTCCCGCGTCGGCCTGGCCGCGTCCGCATACGATCGCTACCCCCACCAGCTCTCCGGCGGCATGCGCCAGCGGGTCGGCATCGCCCGCGCGCTGGCCCCGTCCCCGCGCCTGATCGTCTGCGACGAGCCGGTCTCCTCCCTGGACGTCACCACGCAGGCCCAGGTCCTGACCTTGATCGAGGACCTCCGCGAGGAGCTCGGCTTCGCCCTGATCTTCGTCTCCCACGACCTGGCCGTCCTCCGCCAGATCGCCGACCGCATCGCCGTCATGAAGGACGGCCGCGTGGTCGAGTTGGGCCCCACCGCCCAGGTCTACGACACCCCGACGCACCCCTATACGAAGGAGCTGCTGGCCGCGGTCCCGGTCACCGACCCGGCCGAGGCCCGCCGCCTGCGCATCCTGCGCCGCAAGGAGTCTCCCGCACGGGCGACATGATCAATGTTCGTCTAGGTCAGGACACCCATTCTGTGTGACCAGCCCTCTGGCGGAAATGGCAGCATGAAGGTATGGCGAACGAGCTTCCGAGCGAGTCGAGCTGGGCCGGGGTCGTCTCCGGTCGGCGCGAGATGCCTGAAGTGATCGAGAGGCGTGCGAGGGCGGCGGCCGCCCGCATGCGCGAACTGCTCTGATGGGAGGGGAGGCCGGCATGCTCGATGCAACCGTGCCCGGGAAGACCGACCACTTCGGGTTCTCCGCGTCCCGGTCCACCAGGTCGACCCGGACCAGCACCGACCCGCTTCTCCCGGACGTGATCCGGCGTGATGCCTGCGTCGGCGAGCGCGGTGGCCAGCGCGTCGTCGGTGCCGATCGTGGCCGGTGCGGGCGTGCCGATCTCCGGGGAGAGCGAGGAGGTCACGCGCAGGACCTCGCCGTCCTTGACGGTGACCGCGGCCTGGCCCTCGAACGCGGCGGGCAGGTCGCCGAAGCGCTGGCGGAACAGAGTCCCGTTTAGCCCCGCCTCCTCCCTCTTTCCTTTCCGTCCTTTCCGCCAGCATTGCGCAGAACAGCGCGCCCTGCTCGATCGCGTCATCCAGGGCGATGTGGCTGTGCGGGAAGTCCCCGAACCAGCGCTTCGGCATGCTCCGCTTGACCGTCTTGCGGAACTCGGCCGGCTCCCGCTGATCCTCCCGGCAGGCTTTCCACGCCTCCGGTTGCGTGCCCCATCACTCCATCGTCTTCGGGTGCCCGACCGCCCCTTCGAGCTCGACCAGGTTCGCGCTGAACGTCCCGATCAGCTTCCCCTCGGCGGTGTAGGCCGCCGACCCGAAGCTCAGCAGCGGATGCGGCCCGGGTATGGGCCCATCGGTCTCGACATCGGTGTTGACATAGATCTCCACGGCCGGAGTCCAGGTCGGCCACACAACGCACCAGGACCATTGATCGCGCCCCTCGGCGCGGACGTGCAGATCCCGATCAACGTCCCCCTCTGGCGAAGGCGAACATCAGCAGCATGAGTAGGAAGCCGAACCAGAAGTTCCAGATCGAGTTGAGCCGGTAGTAGGCCCGGACGGGCTTCCCCCGACGGGTGTGCGACTTGACGAAGGGCACGGTGCGACTCCTTTACACCTGACTGCTGATGAGGCCGATGACCACGATGAGGATCAGGAACCCCAGCAGGGCCCCGGGAAAGCCCTCGCCCGATCCGGAGGGCGCCGAGGTGGGCGTTCGGTCGACGTTCCGGTAGTGGGACCGGACATACGTACCGTCCTCGCGGCGGTGGGCGCGGACGCGAACGCTTCCCGTGTCGCGGACGGCCCTGGGGGTGCTTCGTCGGTAGTGCGGTCGGACCCACCGGCCGTTGCGGTAGTGCCCGGAGACGTGCGGCATTGATCCACTCTCCGTGATCAATAAGTGAAGGATGACGATGAATTCTGGCGCGGCCGTACGACACTTTTGCCGTCGCCTCCGCGTTGATGAGAGTGCGAATTGGCTGATCAAGGCGCTGTTGCGGCTTTGATGGCATCTAGGCGATCCGGCGCTCACCTCGACATGCGCCTTAGTGGACATTCGCTACTTTGAGTGACATTCGGGCTGCCCTATGGGCGTGCGCGGTTGCGACGGGAAATTCGATCGCGACAGTCGGCGTCGGGGGCTACCGTGCTGTGCATGTTCACGCCCGGTCTGCAGCTACCCCTCGCGGTGGCTCCCGTGTGCGTGTTTATCGGCGCCGATACGCGACTCTGACCCTTCCCCACCGGCAGCGGAACCCCGGGGAAGGGTGGCTGCATCCTGCGTGGGTTCTGGCGCGACCGTTCTCGTGTCGCGTACCGAGGAAATCTTCTCGACCTTGCCTCCAGTGAGGAAATCATGGCCAAGAGCCAGTTCATGCGCACCAAGCCGCACGTCAACATCGGCACGATGGGGCACGTCGACCACGGGAAGACGACCCTGACCGCCGCGATCACCAAGGTTCTCGCCGACCGCGACCCGGCCGCCAACCGGTACGTCGCGTTCGAGGGGATCGACAGGGCGCCCGAGGAGGCGCTGCGCGGGATCACCATCACGATCGCGCACGTCGAGTACGAGACCGCCACCCGCCACTACGCCCACGTCGACATGCCCGGCCACGCCGACTACGTGAAGAACATGATCACGGGCGCGGCGCAGGTGGACGGCGCGATCCTCGTCGTGTCGGCGCAGGACGGTTCGATGCCGCAGACGCGGGAGCACGTGCTGCTCGCCCAGCGGGTCGGGGTGCCGTACCTGGTCGTCGCGCTGAACAAGGCCGACACCGTCGACGACCCGGAGCTGCTCGACCTGGTCGAGCTGGAGGTCCGTGAGCTGCTGTCCGTTTATGGCTTCCCCGGCGACGAGGTGCCGGTGATCCGGGTCAGCGGCCTGCGTGCCCTGGAGGGCGACCCACGCTGGACGGCGTCGGTCGTCGAGCTGCTCGACGCGGTCGACGCCTACGTGCCGGTCCCCGAGCGGTCGACGGTGGAGCCGTTCCTGATGCCGATCGAGAACGTTCTGTCGATCAGCGGGCGGGGCACCGTCGTCACCGGCCGTGTCGACCGGGGTTCGCTGCGGGCCGGCGAGCCCGTCGAGGTGGTGGGTCTCGGCCCGACGATCTCCAGCGTCGCGATCGGCCTGGAGAGCTTCGGCAAGGTCCTCGACGCGGCGGTCGCCGGCGACAACGCGGCGATCCTGCTGCGCGGCGTGAAGCGCGACCAGGTCCAGCGTGGCCAGGTCCTCTCCGCCGTCGGCAGCGTCCGCCCGGCCCGGATCTTCCGGGCCCGGATGTACGCGCTGACGTCCGGCGAGGGCGGCCGCCACACGCCGTTCGAGGCGAACTATCGCCCGCAGTTCTACTTCCACACCACCGACGTCTCGGGAGGGATGAGCTTCGGCGACCGCGACGTGGTCATGCCCGGTGACACGCTGGAGTCGGTGACGGTCACGCTCGGCAAGGAGGTCGCCCTCGAGCCCGGCATGGGCTTCGCGGTCCGCGAGGGCAACCGCACGGTCGCCGCCGGCACGGTCACCACGATCATCTCCTGACCGACCCTGATCGCCGTGGTCTGGCTCTCTGCCGGGCCGCGGCGATTTTTTCGGGTTCTACTACAGAGGTTGATACAGAGGTTGAAAGGTTGAGGTCCGCCTGATCTTGGTAGTTCGGGGTCGAGGGTCATGCCGGTGCTGGCGAGGAACCCGGCGAGGAGGCCGGTCTGTTGCTGGCAGGCGCGTAGGCGGTGTTTGACCAGGTCGGCGAGGTGGTCGACGCCGCGGGCGGCGATGTTGGTCAGGCCGCGTTTCATCCACCGCCAGACGCCTTCGGTCGGGTTGAGGTCGGGTGCGTACGATGGCAGCCGGATCATGGTCAGTTGCGTAACGATGCGGCGGACTGTTTGCCGTCGCCGACGGCGAGCAGCAGGTCGAGCAGACCGTGACACGAAGGCGTGAACGAGACGTCCCCGGACAGCGGCACGGGCGACGGACCGGCGATGAGAGCACGGCCGTTTCAACATCATCTGGTAAGGCCGAGAATGATCGGCGTTCGCATGAATCCTTCGCTGCCGGCCGGTGACGCGACCGGGTGAGTGCGCGCGTGTCGGATGATGACCGGCGGCTTGTGGCTCCGGGGCCGTCATAGGGTGACTCGTAAGTCGGCTCCCGGGACCGCTCGGGCCGAGTGGTACCCGAGGGAGTCGCCGGTGGGCAGAACCGGTCTCCCAACCGATTCCGCCGGATCGATGCGGCAGCTGGTGTCCGCTCTCGGCCCGGCCGTGGCGCTGGCCGGCTTGGCGATCGCGGGCGTGCTGACGTTCGCCCTGGCCACGGTCGAGCCCGGCGGTCCGCGTACCGCGGCGTTCATCGCCTCGGAGAACTACGTGATCTGGCGGCTCCTGGTCGTCCTGCTGGTGCTGATGTCGCTGACCACCGGCGCGGCCGGCTGGGCGCGGCTGACCGTCCTGCGGCGCCGCTACCCGGCGGCCACTCTCACGCCGTTCCTGACGGCCCTTCCGCTCGGCATTCTGGTCACAGCGGCGTTGCCGTGGCTGAGCCAGCGGACCCCGGCCATGACCTGGAACATGCTCAGCGTCCGCATGGCGGTCGTCGCGGTCGTCGTCACCGTCGCGGCGGGGCCGTCACTCGCCATCCTCTGGATGGTGCGGGAACGGCTCGGCCGGTTGAGTCCCGGCGACGGCGATCAACCCGCCGACCGCAGTCCCGGCGTGCTGATCGGGGAGTTGCTGGCGCTTCGCCGGACTGCCGGTGACGCCGTCGGAGTCCTTGCGGCGATCATCTCGCTCACCGTGGTCAACACCGGTCAACTGCGGAACACGTATCTCGCCGCGGGGGCATCACCCGCCGATGTGCCGGTCACCGGAGTGATTCTGTACGGTGCGTTCTTCGCGGCCCTGCTGGCCTTCCTCTATCTACCCGTTCACGCCCGATGGCGAGCCGGAGCCGAAGCGTTGCGCGAGTCCCTGTTCCCGATCCCGCCGACCGGACGGCCGGACGCCGACTGGTCCGATGGCCGTCAACGCCTCTCCGTCCTGCTCCTGCTGGACAAGGGCGTTCCCGGCGTTCTCGGCGGGATCCTCCTGGTCGGTTCGCCGTTCCTGGTCAGCCTGGTCGGCTGTTTCGTCCCGGTGTCCCGATAGATTCGCCGTGGTGGGCGATCTGCGTCGCGTGGACGGGGTCGGAACCGGATTTCCGACGGGAACGGAGAACGCTGAACCATGCCGGGTGATCACGGGGGCGTCGACGGGGCGGCCGGGCCGGTGCTCGTGACCGGTGCGAGCGGCTTCATCGGCAGCCATCTGGTCGACCGTCTCGCCCGGGACGGAAGGCCGGTCGTCGGCGTCGACCTGCGCCCGGCCGGCGACCGTTTCCAGCAAGGCGTCCAGCATGACGTCCAGCAAGGCGTCCAGCACGACGTCCGGCACGACGTCCGGCAGGGTGTCCGGCACGTCGTCGGTGACCTGCGGTCGATGGAGATCGCGGCCCTGCTCGACGGGATCTCCACCGTGGTGCACCTGGCCGGGCTGCCGGGAGTGCGCCCGTCCTGGGCCCGCTTCGAGGAGTACGTGGAGTCGAACGTCCTGGTCACCCGGCGGCTCCTGGAGGCCTGCACCGCACGTGGCGTCACCCGCCTGGTGGTCGCCTCCTCGTCCAGCGTCTACGGCGACCGGGAGTCCGGGGCGATGGCCGAGGATCAGCCGCCCGCCCCGGTCTCGCCGTACGCGGTCACCAAGCTCGCCGCCGAGCACCTCGCCCTGGCCTACGCGGCCCGCCCGGACAACGATCTCACCGTGGTCGCGCTGCGCTTCTTCACCGTGTACGGCCCCGGCCAGCGACCCGACATGCTGATCTCCCGCATCATCGGCGCGGTGCGGGACGGCGCGCCGATCCGCGTCTACGGCGACGGTTCCCAGCGCCGTGACTACATCTACGTCGACGACGTGGTGCGGGCGGTCGTCGCGGCGACGCGGGCGCCGGCCGGCAGCGGGGTCTGCAACGTCGGCACCGGCCGGGAGATCTCGGTGAACGACGTCATCGCCCTGGCCGGCGAGCTGATCGGCCGGGAGCCCGTGGTGCGGTACGAGGCACCGCGCCCCGGCGACGTCGGCTTCACCCGGGCGGACGTGAGCCGCACCGCCGCGGTGCTCGGCTTCCGCGCGGAGGTCCCGTTCCGCGAGGGACTCCTGCGGCACATCAAAGCCTAGACTGCGGCCCGTGGAGATCTATGTCAGTACGGATGTCGAGACCGACGGGCCGATTCCCGGGCCCCATTCGATGCTGAGTTTCGGGTCGGCGGCGTACCGGGCGGACGGCTCGCTGATCTCCACGTTCGCCGCCAACCTGGAGACGCTGCCGGAGGCCGCCGGTGATCCGCGCACGACGGCCTGGTGGGAGACGCAGCCCGAGGCGTGGAAGGCGTGCCGCGAGGACCCGCGGAATCCCGCCGAGGCGATGCACGCGTACCGGAACTGGCTGGACCGGCTTCCGGGGAAGCCGGTCTTCGTCGCCTATCCCGCCGGGTTCGACTTCACGTTCGTGTACTGGTACCTGATCAGGTTCACCGGGACGAGCCCGTTCTCGCACTCCGCGCTGGACATCAAGTCGTACGCGATGTCGCTGCTCGGCACCGAGTTCCGCAAGACCGTCAAGCGGAGCATGCCGAAGCGCTGGTTCGGCGATTTCCCGCACAGCCACGTCGCGCTGGACGACGCGATCGAGCAGGGTGCGCTGTTCTGCGCGATGCTGGCGGAGCGGAACGAGCGGCGGGCTACACCGGGCTCAGCGTGATGCTGGCGGAGCGGAACGAGCGGCGGGCTACACCGGGCTCAGCGTGATCGCCGCGGACGCCGGGTTGCTGCTGCTCACCAGCGACTCGAAGCCGCCGACGTCGTCGAAGGCGAACGCGTAGGCCTTACCGTCGACCATGTTCTGGTGGATCAGCCGGGCGTACTGGTTGGTCGGCGTGGTCACGTAGAACGTCGAGGCGTCGGTGCTCGGCTGGGTGTCGACGGTGCCGAGCGTGGTCCGGTTCATCGCGGCGCAGAGGGTGCGCGCGATCGGCCCGACCACGGTGTCGTTGGGCGCCGCGAGGTTACCCGCGCACTCCCAGACGTCGACCGGCGTCGGCTTGGTGAAGCTGGCGACGGTCGTACCCGAGGTGTTGGTGAAGGTCATCACGGAGCCCGAGGTCTTCCCGTAGTACTTCACGCTCGGCTGGTCCGCGAACGGCACCACGGTCAGCGTCTTGGTGGTGTACGCGTTCCACGCGCTGGTGATGTACGACTCGAAGAACGTCGAACTGCTCAGCCCCTTGCCCGGCGCGAGCACCCGCAGCACGGTCCCGTCCGAGCGGGTGTAGACCAGGCTCGCGAAGTTCGACAGCCCCTTGATCCCGTCGATGATGTTCTGCCGGCCGCCGGAGACGGGCGTACCCGTGGTGGCGGTGACGCCGCTGCCGTCGGTGACCTGGACCTTGTGGATCAGCCCGAGCATGTCCACCTGCGAGCTGTTCAGCCACAGCCCCGCGTCGTTGTAGGTGAACTCGCTCCAGTCGAAGAGCGTGTCCCGGTTCGTGTCGCTCGCCGACCAGGGCGCCGGCTGCACCAGCGCACCGCCGGTGACCAGGTAGAAGTTCAGTTTCTTGGCGAGCGAGAAGTAGACCCGTCCGGAGATGCCCCGGGGGATCTTCAGACTGACACTGCTCCCGTACGCCGGACCCGGGATGGAGACGTCGGGCGCGGCGACCGGCGGCACCGACCCGCCCGACCAGGCGGTGAACGTCCCGGCCGCGTTGACGTACCCGAGCTTGCCGGTGCTCAGGTCGGTGCCGAGCACGTAGAGGTAGACCGCGTCGCTCCGGCCGGTGTTGTTGCTGACGGTGAGCGGCAGCAGGGCCGGCCCGACCGCCTGCGCGGGCGCCGCGAGGGTACCGAGGAGAGCGAGCACGATCGCTGCGAGGACAGCTGTTCTTCGTCGCACGGGGGAGCTCCCTTCACGAGGGGGGATGAGACGGGAGAGCGCTCTCACAGCGTGGCCGATCTCCGTGGGGCCGGTCAAGATAGGTTTCTTTCTTATTTCGTACGATCGGAGCGCCGGAGTGTGGCCCCGCGCCATAGCAATCGACAAGCATCTATGAAAGAGTGCTCGGGTGCGGACATCAGCGCTCGCCGCTCTCGCCCTCGTCCCGGCTCTGGTCGCCGTCCCGGCTCCGGCCCCCGCGGCCCCCGCGGCGCCGACTCCCACCCCCGTTCCGGCCTCCGGCGACGAGTACTCCCTGGTCGACAACCGGCCACCCGCCGTCGCCGCCCGCCGCGCGCTCGCCGGCGACGCCGACGTCACCCGCTGGAACGACCTGGGCACCCCGGCGTCGCTCTTCCGCACCACGGGCGGCGTGCTGGCCGAGGGCCCGGCCGGCACGCCGGAGACCGTCGCCCGCGCCTTCCTGACCGATCGCCGCGCCACCTTCTCGCTCGCCGCGGACGACGTCGGCGACCTGGAGACGATCGCCGTCACGCCGGTCGGCAGCGGTGCGGTCGTCCTGCTGCGGCAGCGGTTCGGCGGCCTCCCCGCCGCCTTCGAGGGCCAGGTCGCCGTCACGGTGAAGGACGGCGACGTGCTCCGGGTCAGCGCGTCGCTCTCCCCGGACACCGGCGCGCCGGCACCGGCCGTCATCGGCGCGGACGACGCGACCGCGATCGCGCTCGCCGACGCGGGCATCGCGCCGGATCACGTGCGGGAGTCCCGGGTCCGCGAGGTCGCCGTGCCGATGCCGGGCGAGGACCCGCGCGCCGCCTGGGAGGTCGTCGCGGTCGGCGACGACCCCGGTCACCCGCTCGGGTACACCACGTACGTCGACGCGCGGGACGGCTCGGTGCTGGTCCGGGTGAACCTGGTGGACTTCGACGAGGAGAACCCGACGTGGTCGGTCTTCCGCAACGCACCGGGCCTGACCGGCGCGGACACCAGGGAACTCTGGTGCGGCACGGCCGCCGCGGGCTGCGCCGAGACCGCCGTCGACCCGGTGACCGGGCACGCCTGGGACCAGACCGCGGTCGAGGGCACGCCGACGCGTACCACGATCGGCAACAGCGCCCAGACGGTCCGCTACTGGCGGGACGGCTCGCTGGCCACGTCCGAGCCGAGCGCCACCCGGGACTACACGTACCCGTTCACCAACCAGTGGAACGCGAGCGGCTGCGACCCGGCCGCGCTGACCTCGGAGGCCGCCGCCGACAGTGACGCGGCGATGGCGAACCTCTTCGCGATGCACAACCGGATGCACGACTGGTCCTACGGCCTGGGCTTCACCGAGGCCACCTGGAACCTGCAGTACGTCAACACCAGCGGGTACGGCGAGGGCGGCGACGCCGAACTAGGCCTGGCCCAGTCCGGGGCGGCGACCACCGACGTCCGCAACAACGCGAACCAGATCACCGCGCCGGACGGGATACCCGGCATCACCAACATGTACCTCTGGCAGCCGGTCGCCGGCCGCGGCTACGCACCCTGCGTGGACGGCGACTTCGACATGACCGTGATCGCCCACGAGTACGGCCACGCCATCTCGAACCGCATGATCGCCGGGCCGGAGGAGGGCATCTCGTCACAGGAGGGCGGGGCGATGGGCGAGAGCTGGTCCGACCTGATCGCCATGGAGTACCTCTGGGAGAGCTACGCCCGGCCCTCCGGGGTCACGCCGTACGTGCTCGGCGCCTACGTGTCCGGTGACACGCAGACCGGGATCCGGAACTACGACATGAGCGCCAGCCCGCTCAACTACACCGACTACGGCTACAACGGCTACACCGAGGAGCACGCCGACGGGGAGATCTGGAGCGCGGCCAACTGGGACGTCCGCGAGGCGATGCTGAACCGGTACTCGTACGGCGACTGCCAGACGCTCGACTCCTGCCCCGGCAACCGTCGCTGGATCCAGCTGGTCTTCGACTCGTTCCTGCTGCAGGGCACCGGCGAACCCAGCATGGTCGACATGCGGGACAACATGATCACCGCGGACCTGCTGCGCTTCGACGGCGCGAACGCGGACCTGCTCTGGAACGCCTTCGCCCGGCGTGGACTCGGCGCCGGGGCGACCAGCGACGCGTGGAGCGCGGACCCGACCGCCTCCTTCGCCTCGCCGTACGGTGAGAACCTGCAGTTGACCTTCAAACCGGGCGGTGACGCCTCCGGCAGGCCGGTGCGCCTCTACATCGGCGACTACGAGGCGGGCGCGACCCCGGTGGCCGACACCGACCCGGACACCGACCTGCCGGACACCTTCATCGTCACGCCCGGCACCTACCGCTTCCTGGCCGTCGGCCCGGGTCTCGGCGCGAAGCGGTTCACCCAGACCGTGTACGGCGGCGGCGTCACCAGCACGATCGCGGTCGTGATGCCCCGCAACCTCGCGTCGACGGCGAACGGCGCGGTCGTCGACGGCGGCGGCTTCTCCGGCGCGCTCGGCGACGACACCGAGTCGACCACCTGGGTCTGGGACCGCCCCGTCCGCGACGCGAACATCGACCTGGCCGGCGACGATCCCACGCTGATCTCCCGGGTCCAGCTGAGTGCGTTCCCCTACCAGTACTACACACCGGGCGGGATGTTCGCCGGCGTCCGCAGCTTCGAGATCCAGGCCTGCAACGCGGCGACGGGCGCGGACTGCACCACCGACGAGGCCTACACCACCGTCTACACCAGCCCGGACGACGCCTTCGACAGCGGGAACTTCCGCCCCAAGCCGCCGGACCTGCTCCTGAAGTCCTTCACGATCCGCCCGACGCTCGCCACCCACCTGCGGATGGTCGCCCTGACCAACCAGTGCACGGCCAACCCCCGCTACATGGGCGAGAAGGACAGCGACCCGCGCACCGCCACCGACTGCGCCGCCAACTCCTCCTACGACGCCTGGACCTACGTCGGCGAGTTCCAGGCCTTCGCCTCCTGACACCGGGCGTGATCGACTTTTCATGATCAACTGCGGGTTTGATCTTTGTGGCTGGCGTTCAGGGGTCTCTCGGAGCGCCTGAGGCACCCCGGACCGCCAGCCGGCCGGGCTGAGACACCTCGGAGCGCCAGCCGGACCGGCCGAGGCACCCCGGACCGCCAGCCCACCGCCGTCCGGTGGGTCTGACCGGCAGGGTCTGACCGGCAAGGGCTGGGCAGGGGCTGGCCGGCAGCCATGACCTCAGGTGGACGGGGTGAAGCGGCGGAGGCGGAGGCTGTTGGCGACCACGAAGACCGAGGAGAAGGCCATCGCGGCGCCGGCGATCATCGGGTTGAGCAGGCCCGCGGCGGCCAGCGGGAGGGCGGCCAGGTTGTAGGCGAAAGCCCAGAACAGGTTGCTCTTGATGATGCGCAGGGTTCGGCGGGCGAGGCGGATGGCGTCCACCGCGGCGGTCAGGTCGGCGCGGACCAGGGTGAGGTCGGAGGCCTCGATGGCGACGTCGGTGCCGGTGCCCATGGCCAGGCCCAGGTCGGACCGGGCCAGGGCGGCGGCGTCGTTCACCCCGTCGCCGACCATGGCGACGACCTTGCCGGACTTCTGCAGGCGTTCCACCACGGCGACCTTGTCGGCGGGGAGGACCTCGGCGATCACCTCGTCGATGCCGGTCTCGGCGGCCACGGCGCGGGCCACCCGCTCGTTGTCGCCGGTGAGCAGGATCGGGGTCAGGCCGAGGCGGCGGAGCCCGGCGACGGCGGCGGCGCTGGACGGCTTGATCGCGTCGGCGACCGAGAGCACCCCGCGGGCCTCGCCGTCCCAGCCGGCGACGATCGCGGTGCGGCCGGCGGCCTCCTCCGCGGCGGCGGTGGCCGCGATCTGATCGGGAACGGTCCAGCCCTCGCGCTCCAGCAGGGCGGGTCGCCCGACGAGGACCGAGCGGGCGCCGACCTTTCCGCGTACCCCCAAGCCCGCGAAACTGACGAAATCACTCAGCGTGAGCGAATCGCCCGGCTGGAGCCCGGCAGGCACGGAAGCCGCGGTCACGGCTGCGGAAGGAGAGGACGCGGGCGCGGACGAAGCGGCGGGCGCGGACGAAGCGGCGGGCACGGAAGGGGCGGCGGGCACGGAGGGGGCGGCGGGCACGGGGGCGGCGGTGGTGACGGCGCGGGCGATCGGGTGTTCGGAACCGGACTCGGCGACGGCGGCGTAGAGCAGCAGCTCGTCCCGGTCGACGCCGGGAGCGGGGTGGACGGCGGCGAGCGTCATCGTTCCGGTCGTCACCGTGCCGGTCTTGTCGAGGAGGATGGTGTCGACGCGGCGGGTCTGCTCCAGCGCCTCGGGGCCCTTGATCAGGAGGCCGAGCTGGGCGCCGCGACCGGTTCCGACCAGCAGGGCGGTCGGCGTGGCCAGGCCCAGGGCGCACGGGCAGGCGATGATCAGGACGGCGACCGCGGCGGTGAGGGCGGCGGACCAGCCCGCGCCGGTGCCCACCCACCAGCCGAGGGTGGCGACGGCCAGGGCGATCACGATCGGGACGAAGACGCCGGAGATGCGGTCGGCGAGGCGCTGGACCTCGGCCTTCCCGGCCTGGGCCTGCTCGACCAGCCTGGCCATCTGCGCGAGCTGGGTGTCGGCGCCGACCCGGGTGGCCCGGACGATCAGGCGGCCGCCGGCGTTGACCGTGCCGCCGGTGACCGGGTCGCCGGGGGAGACCTCGACCGGGACGCTCTCGCCGGTGAGCAGGGAGCGGTCGACCGCCGAGGCGCCGTCCTCGATCACGCCGTCGGTGGCGATCTTCTCGCCGGGGCGGACCACGAAACGGTGGCCGGGGGCGAGCCGGTCGATCGGCACGCGGGTCTCGGTGCCGTTTTCGATCAGGGTGACGTCCTTGGCGCCGAGTTCGAGCAGCGCGCGCAGGGCGGAACCGGCGCGGCGCTTGGCGCGGGCCTCGAAGTACCGCCCGGCCAGCAGGAACGTGGTGACCCCGGCGGCGGCTTCCAGGTAGATGTTGCCGGCGCCGTCGCTGCGCGCGATGGTCAGCTCGAACGGGTGGACCATTCCGGTCATCCCGGCGGTGCCGAAGAAGAGCGCCCAGAGTGACCAGCCGAACGCGGCCAGCGTGCCGAGTGAGACCAGGGTGTCCATGGTCGCGGCGCCGTGCCGCAGGTTGGTGAACGCGGCCCGGTGGAACGGCCAGCCACCGTACGTGACGACCGGCGCGGCGAGGGTCAGCGAGAGCCACTGCCAGTAGTCGAACTGCCAGCCCGGCACCATGGCGAGCAGGACGACCGGGACGCTGAGCACGGCCGAGATCAGCAGCCGGTCCCGAAGCGGATCCGATGTTTCTGGCACTTCAACTTCAGTAGGAAGTTTCGCCGTATATCCGGTTTTCTCGACCGTAGCGATCAGGTCGGCGGCCGTCGCCTCACCCTGAACAGTGACCGACGCCTTCTCGGTGGCGTAGTTGACGGTGGCGGTGACCCCGTCCATCCGGTTCAACTTCTTCTCGATCCGGGAGGCGCAGGACGCGCAGGTCATGCCGCCGATCTCGAGCTCGATGAGCTGCGGAGAGGTGATCATCGCAGCCTCCTTCTCAGCTGTGCGCGTGGCCGGCGGACGTGGTGGCGGTGAACTCGGCCAGGTGCACCTTCCCGCCGTGCCGGAACTCCAGGTAGAGCCGATAGGTCCCGGCCGACGGGACCGATGCCGCGAAGGCCAGGTCCGGCCCGGCGACCGTGCCCTCCTGCGGATGCATGTGCTGGTAGGCGAGGTCACCCTCGCGCAGCGCGACCAGATGGCCGTACGACCCCAGGTACGGTTCCAGCGTGACCGGCGTCCCGTCCCTGCTGACCGAGATCGCCAGCCAGCCCGCCCCGGTCGCGGAGGGGTCGCCCGCCCGCGTGACCGTGTAGCCGTCCACGGTGGCCGAGTAGCCGGCGGCGGGCAGCGTCCGCGGCCGGTAGTCGCCGGGGGCGGGCAGGTCGACGCCGAGCACGTACCCCTCGGCGCGGGCGCGCGGCTGGAAGTCGGCGAAGGCGCGGTACTGACCGGCCTCACCCACGGTGACCTGTGCCGACCATGTGCCGTCGGCGGCCATCGTGGGGTGGAGATGGTGATAGTCCGCGAGATCGCGCCGCACCACGATGAAGTGCAGGTCGCCGGTGAACTGGGTGACCGGCTTGCCATCCGGGCCGATGATCCGGAAGCGCACCGTCTGCGCCCTACCCGGGGTCAGCTCGGCGGTCACCGGTGACAGCGTGTATCCGTCGTCGGTGACCTGGAGCCCGCCCGCCTGGACCGCCGCACCGGTGTGCCCGGCGTGCTCGCCGGCCTCGGCGGAGTGACTGGGGTGCGCGACCGTGGGCGTCTCGTCCGGATCCAGCAGGCGACCCGCCCCGATCGCGACACCGAAGATCAAGACCAAGCTTCCGGCGTACGCCGTGAGCTTCGCCCAGGTCCTCATCTGACGCCGGCCAGCTCGTATCCGGCCTCGTCGACGGCGGCCCGGACGGCGGACTCGTCGAGCGGGGTGTCGCTGGTGACGGTGACCGCGCCGGCCGGGACGTCGACCTCGACCGCGGTGACGCCGGGCAGCGCGCTGACCTCGGTGGTGACCGCGTTCGCACAGTGCGAGCAGGTCATGCCGGTGACGGAGTAGGTCGTGGTCGCCATGGTGAAGTCCTCTCGTCGGATCGTCACCACCACCCTACACCCATACCCCCTAGGGGTACCCGAGGCACCGGGTGAGGCGTGTCGCCGGGCCGCGGCACGGCGACGGCGGCCCGGCGGGAGCGGTCAGGAGCCGTGGATGGGGGTGGAGAGGTCGCTCAGGGCGGCGCCCGAGCCGTTCCAGCGCAGGGCGGTGATCTCGGCGGCGACCGCGACGGCGGTCTCCTCCGGGGTGCGGGCGCCCAGGTCGAGGCCGATCGGGGCGCGCAGCCGGGACAGTTCGGTCTCGGCGAGCCCGGCGGCGCGGAGCCGGGTGACGCGGTCGGCGCAGGTACGGCGGCTGCCCATCGCGCCGATGTACCCCGCGGGGGTACGCAGGGCCACCTCCAGCAGCGGCACGTCGAACTTCGGGTCATGGGTGAGTACGCAGATGACGGTGCGCTCGTCGACCTCGGTGGCGGCGAGGTACCGGTGCGGCCAGGCGACGACCACCTCGTCCGCCTCCGGGAAGCGGGCCGCGGTGGCGAAGACCGGGCGCGCGTCGCAGACGGTCACCCGGTACCCGAGGAACCGGCCGATCCGGGCCACCGCGGCGGCGAAGTCGATCGCGCCGAAGACCAGCATCCGGGGCGGGGGAGCGTACGACTGCACGAAGACCTCGCGGTCGCAGGCCTGGACCATCGCGGTGGTGCCGTGCGCCAGGTGACCGGCGGCCTGCTGGGCGGCGGACCGGTCCAGTTCCGGGTCGCCGAGGGTGCCGGTGACCCGGTCCCCGGCGACCGCGAGGAACGCGCCGGGTATCGAGGCGGTGGCGACCGGGCGGCCGGTCTCCACGAGATCGAGTACCGCGTCGATGCCCTCCAGGGCCGGCTGCACCAGCACCTCGATGGTGCCGCCGCAGGTCAGGCCGACCGAGAGCGCGTCGCCGTCGCTGACGCCGTACGTGAGCTGCTGAGGTTTTCCGGTCTCGATGACCTCCTCGCAGGCGGCGTAGACGGCGCCCTCCACGCACCCGCCGGAGATGCTGCCGACCACCTCGCCGTGCTCGCTGACCGCCATCGCGGCGCCCGGCGGTCGCGGAGCGGACCGCCACGTGTGCACCACGGTGGCCACCGCGAAGGCCGTGCCCTCGGCACGCCAGGCGGCCAGTTGACCGGCGATCTCCCGCATCCGAGCACGATCGGCGATGACCTTGCTGCTCGTCAACGGCAGATTAATAGATCGCTTAGGTAGCTGTTGACATTGGATCTGAGGGGGCGGAGGGTCACCGGCTAATCCAGGAGGTGTGAGGGTGCAGGTGCCGGCTCCGTTTGAGTACGAACGAGCGACCAGCGTGGAACAGGCCATCGGTCTGCTGGAACGACTGGGTGGATCGGCCCGGCTCGTGGCGGGCGGGCACAGCCTGCTGCCGATGATGAAGCTGCGGCTGGCGAACTTCGAGTATCTGATCGACATCAACGATCTGCACGACGAACTGGGCTACATCCGGTTCACCGGCGACGAGGTGCGGATCGGCGCGATGACCCGGCACCGTGAGCTGCTGGAGTCCGACGAACTCGCCGCGGTCTTCCCGATCTTCCGGGACGCGGAGCGGGTGATCGCCGATCCGGTGGTCCGCAACCGGGGCACGCTCGGCGGTTCGCTCTGCCAGGCCGACCCGTCCGAGGACCTCTCCGCGGTCTGCACCACGCTCGACGCGAGCTGCGTGATCCGCGGGCCGGGCGGTGCCGAGCGGGTCGTCTCGATGGAGGAGTTCCACGTCGGGCCGTACGAGACCGCGGTCGCCGAGAACGAGATCCTCACCGAGATCCGCTTCCCGTTCAAGCCGGAGAAGTGCGGCAGCGCGTACGCGAAGGTCGAGCGCCGCGCCGGTGACTGGGCGGTGGTCTCGGCCGGTTCCGCGGTCTGGATCGCCGAGGACGGCACCATCGCCGACGCCCGGGTGGGGCTGGCCGCGGTCGGCCCGAACACCACCGGCATCCCGGAGATCTCCGCCGCGCTGCATGGTCACGCGCCGTCGGAGGAGCTGTACGCCGCGGCCGGTGTCATCGCCGCGAACAGCTGCGACCCGGCGACCGACCAGCGGGGGACCGCCGAGTACAAGCGCCACCTGGCGAACGAGCTGACCAAGCGGACGCTGCGGCGCGCGGTGGAGAGGGCACAGGGCTGATGCGGGTCACGATGATCGTCAATGGTGACGAGGTCACCCGGGAGATCGAGGGCCGGACGCTCCTCGTGCACTTCCTGCGCGACACGCTCGCGCTGACCGGCACCCACTGGGGCTGCGACACGTCCAACTGCGGGACCTGCGTGGTCTGGCTGGACGGCGAGCCCGTCAAGTCGTGCACCGTGCTCGCCGCGATGGCCGGCGGCCACGAGGTGCGTACCGTGGAAGGCCTGGCCAAGGGCGCCGAGCTGGACCCGATCCAGGAGGGTTTCCGGCAGTGCCACGGCCTGCAGTGCGGCTTCTGCACCCCCGGCATGCTGATGACCTGCCGCGCGCTGCTCGACCGCAACCCGGACCCGAGCGACGCAGAGATTCGTGAGGCTATCTCCGGGCAAATCTGTCGATGCACCGGTTACTCCAGCATCGTCCGTTCGGTGAAGTGGGCGGCTGAGAATCAGGCGGTGAAGTCATGACCAACGACCTGAAGCCCGTCGGCTACGGCCGCATGCTGCGCAAAGAGGACCCACGGTTCCTCCGCGGCCGGGGGAGGTACACCGACGACGTCCAGCTCCCGGGCATGCTCCACCTCGCGATCCTCCGGTCGCCGTTCGCGCACGCGAGGATCGTCAGCATCGACACCAGCGCGGCCGAGGCCTCGCCCGGCGTCAAGGCGGTCGTCACCGGCGAGGCGCTGAAGGGCCTCGGCCTCGCCTGGATGCCCACGCTCTCCAACGACGTCCAGGCCGTGCTCGCCACCGACAAGGTCCGCTTCCAGGGCCAGGAGGTCGCGTTCGTCGTCGCCGAGGACCGCTACCAGGCCCGCGACGCGCTCGAACTGATCGACGTGGAGTACGACGTCCTCGACCCGGTGATCGACGTCCGTCAGGCGCTCGCCCCGGACGCCCCGCTGATCCGCGACGACCTGCAGGGCAAGACGAACAACCACGTCTTCGACTGGGAGACCGGCGACGAGGCCGAGACCGAGCGGGTCTTCGCCGCGGCCGACGTGGTCGTCTCCGAGGACATCGTCTACCCGCGCGTGCACCCGGCGCCGATGGAGACCTGCGGCTCGGTCGCCGACTTCGACCCGGTCGAGGGGAAGCTCAAGCTCTGGTCGACCACCCAGGCGCCGCACGCGCACCGGACGCTCTACGCGATCGTGGCCGGCATCCCGGAGCACAAGATCCAGGTGATCTCGCCGGACATCGGCGGCGGCTTCGGCAACAAGGTGCCGATCTACCCGGGCTACGTGCTCAGCATCGTCGGCTCCATCGTCACCGGGAAGCCGGTGAAGTGGATGGAGGACCGCTCGGAGAACCTGATCAGCACCGGCTTCGCCCGGGACTACATCATGCGCGCGGAGATCGCGGCGACCCGCGAGGGCAGGATCCTGGCGATCCGTACCAACGTGCTCGCCGACCACGGTGCGTTCAACGGGACCGCGGCGCCGGTGAAGTACCCGGCCGGGTTCTTCGGCGTCTTCACCGGGAGCTACGACCTGGAGGCCGCGTACTGCAAGATGACTGCGGTCTACACCAACAAGGCGCCGGGCGGGGTGGCGTACGCCTGCTCGTTCCGGATCACCGAGGCGGTCTACCTGGTCGAGCGGATCGTCGACGTGCTCGCCTACCAGCTGGAGATGGACCCGGCCGAGCTGCGGCTGAAGAACTTCATCAAACCCGAGCAGTTCCCGTACGAGACCAAGACCGGCTGGGTGTACGACTCCGGCGACTACGAGCCCACCATGCGCCTCGCCATGGAGATGGCCGGGTACGACGAACTGCGCCGCGAGCAGGCGGAGAAGCGGGCCCGCGGCGAGCTGATGGGCATCGGCATCTCGTTCTTCACCGAGGCGGTCGGCGCCGGTCCGCGCAAGGACATGGACATCCTCGGGCTGGGCATGGCCGACGGCTGCGAGCTGCGCGTCCACCCGACCGGTAAGGCCGTGGTCCGGCTCTCGGTGCAGACCCAGGGCCAGGGGCACGAGACGACGTTCGCGCAGATCGTCGCCGAGGAGCTGGGCATCCCGCCGGACGACATCGACGTGGTGCACGGCGACACCGACAACACGCCGTTCGGGCTGGGGACGTACGGCAGCCGCTCCACCCCGGTCTCCGGCGCGGCCGCCGCGCTGGTGGCCCGCAAGGTCCGGGACAAGGCGCAGCTGATCGCCTCGGCGATGCTCGAGGTCACCGTCGCGGACCTGGAGTGGGTGAAGGGGAGTTTCCAGGTCAAGGGCGACCCGGGGCGGGCGGTGACGATCCAGGAGATCGCCATGCGCGCGCACGGCGCCGGTGACCTGCCGGACGGGCTGGAGGGCGCCCTCGAGGCGCAGATCTGCTACAACCCGTCGAACCTGACCTATCCGCACGGCGCGTACATCTGCGTGGTCGACGTCGACCCGGGCACCGCCGAGGTGAAGGTGCGCCGGTTCATCGCGGTCGACGACTGCGGTACCCGGATCAACCCGATGATCATCGAGGGCCAGGTGCACGGCGGACTCGCGGACGGCGTCGGGATGGCGCTGATGGAGATGATCGCGTTCGACGAGGACGGCAACTGCCTCGGCGCCTCGCTGATGGACTACCTGATCCCCACCGCGCTGGAGACGCCCGACTGGGAGACCGGATACACGGTCACCCCGTCGCCGCACCACCCGATCGGGGCCAAGGGCGTCGGGGAGTCGGCCACCGTGGGGTCGCCACCGGCGATCGTCAACGCGGTGGTGGACGCGCTGAAGCCGTACGGGATCCGGCACGCCGACATGCCGCTCACCCCCAGCCGGGTGTGGGAGGCCATGCAGGGCCGGGCGACCCCGCCGATCTGATGGCCACCATGATCTCCGAACGCGTATCCCAGCTGGTCGCGGCGCGACGGCCGTTCGTGCACGCCACCGTCGTGCGGGCACAGGAGCCGACCTCGGCACGGGCCGGCGACGACGCGGTGATCCTCGCCGACGGGTCCATCGAGGGCTTCGTCGGCGGGGTCTGCGCGGAGTCCTCAGTGCGTACCGCAGCCCTGGGCACCCTCCGCGACGGCAACACCGTGCTGCTCCGGGTGCTCCCGGACGGTACGGAGTTCCCGGAGGCGCCCGGTGCGCTGGTGGTGGCGAACACCTGCCACAGCGGGGGCGCGATCGAGATCTTCCTGCGGCCGGTGCTGCCCCGGCCGCTGCTCTCCGTGGCCGGCGCGACCCCGATCAGCGCGGCGGTCCGGGAACTGGCCGGGTTCCTGGACTTCGAGGTCGTCGCGGGGCGGGACTTCGGCGGCGTGACCGCGGTCGTCGTCGCCGGGCTGGGCCGCGACGAGGAGGCCGCGATCCGGGGCGCCCTGGACGCGGGGATCGGCCTGATCGCGCTGGTCGCCAGCCACACCCGCAGCGCCGTCGTGCTCGACGCGATGGACCTGACCGACACCGAACGTGCGCGGATCCGGGCGCACCCCGGACTCGACATCGGTGCGCGTACCCATAAGGAGATCGCCCTCGCCGTGCTGGCGGAGATCGTCCGGGAGATGCGGACGGGCGGTTTGACCGCTCCGTCGCCCCCGGCGGCCACTGCCGCGGAGCTCCTCACCATCGGGCCCCCCGTACCAATGAGTGGGGACGCTCCGCGGCAGGAGGTCGATCCGGTCTGCGGGATGACCGTGCTGGTCGGCCCGGACACCCCGAGCGCGGCGGGACACTACTTCTGCTGCGCGGGATGCCGGAAGAAGTTCCTGGCGGCGTGAGATCGCTCGATGAGGTCCGGGACCGGCTCGACACCGTCGACTACCTCGCCGACGAGGGTCTGGCGATGGCAGTCTTCCTCGCCCTGCGCCTGGGTAAGCCGTTGCTGCTGGAGGGCGAGCCCGGCGTCGGCAAGACCGCGTCCGCCAAGGCGCTCGCGCTCGCCCTGGACACCCCGCTGATCCGGCTGCAGTGCTACGAGGGCCTGACCGCCGGCGAGGCCCTGTACGAGTGGAACTACCAGCGCCAGCTCCTCGCCATCCGGCTCGCCGAGGCCCGCGGTCAGGAGCTGGCCGACGCCGACCTGTTCGGCGCGGAGTACCTGCAGGAGCGCCCGATCCTGCGCGCCGTGCGCCATCCGGGCCCCCGCCCGCCGGTCCTGCTGATCGACGAGATCGACCGGGCCGACGACGAGTTCGAGGCGCTGCTCTTCGAGTTCCTCGGTGAGGCCGCGATCACCATCCCGGAGCTGGGCACCTTCGCCGCCGCCCGCCCGCCGGTCGTGGTGCTCACCTCGAACCGCAGCCGTGACCTGCACGACGCCCTGCGCCGCCGCTGCCTCTACCACTGGATCGAGTTCCCGTCCCCGGAGCGGGCCGCGGCGATCGTCCGCCGCTCCGTCCCCGGCGCCGCGGAGCCGCTGATCCGCAGCACCACGGACTTCGTCGGCCGGGCACGCTCGCTCGACCTGGACAAGTCTCCCGGCCTCGCCGAGACCATCGACTGGGTCTCCGCGCTGGCCGCGCTCGGCGTCACCGACCTCGTCGACCCCGTGGTGCCCGGGACCCTCGGCACCATCGCCAAGACCCCTGACGACCGCCTCGCCGTCGCCGCCCTCCTGGGAGATCCAACATGAAGATCAACAACGAGTTCACCGTACGCACCACGATCGACCACGCGTGGGCCGTCCTGACCGACCTGCCCGGCATCGCCCCCTGCATGCCCGGTGCCCAGCTGACCGGCGTCGACGGCGACGACTACAAGGGCAAGGTGAAGGTCAAGGTCGGCCCGGTCGTCTCCGAGTTCACCGGCACGGCCCGCTTCACCTCCCTGGACCCGGCCGGATACCGCGCGGTCATCGACGCGAAGGGCCGCGACCCCCGCTCCGCCGGCGCCGCCTCGGCCGCCGTGACCGCGGTCCTGACCCCGGACGGCGACAGCACCCGGGTCAGCGTCGACACCGACCTCAAGATCAGCGGCAAGCTGGCCCAGTTCGGCAGCGGCATGATCAAGGAGGTCTCCCAGAAGCTCCTCACCCAGTTCGTCACCAACCTCGAGGCCAAGCTGGCCACCGAGTCCCCGGCACCCACCCCCTCCGATGCGGACGTCCCCGCGCCGGTCACCCCTGTGGCTGGTGCTGAGGGGTCTCTCACCCCTCCTCAGGCACCCGTGAGTGCCAGCCAGGACCCGGCGCCGGCCGACATTCCGCCCGTCTCCGCTGCTCCCGCGTCTGCTGTTCCCGTGCCTGCTGTTCCCGTGTCTGCTGCTCCCGTGTCTGCTTCGTCCGTGCCGGCTGGGGCTGAGGCCGTGGGGGGTTCGGTCGTCACCGCGGAGGCCGAGCCGATCGATCTGCTGGGTGTCGCGGGTGGCTCGATCTACAAGCGACTCGTGCCGGTCGGGGTCGGCGTGGCCGTGGTGGCCGCGGTCGTGATCTGGCTCGTTGTCCGCAACTGAGCACGAGCGGGTGGCGTCGGCGGGCGAGGCGCTGACTGGAACTGATCGCTGGGGAGCGGCGGGGATGCTGCGGGGGGCGGACCGGGCGGCGTTCGCGGTGGCGTTCGTCGGGCGGCTGCGCCGGGCCGGGGTACGGGTCGGGCTCACCGAGACGGACGACCTCGTGCGGGCGCTCGGGGTGAGTCCGCCGGTCACGCGGGAGCTGCTGTACTGGACGGCGCGCGTGGTGCTGGTACGCCGGTTCGCGGATCTCGCCGTGTTCGACCGGGTGTTCGCGGCGGTCTTCGAGGACGCGTCGCCGCCGCCGGCCGGGGACGCGGTCGCGGCGGTGCGACGGGACGACGACGTGCACGTGCCGGTTCCGGCGGCGCCCGGTGCGGAGTCCGCTCCGGGCGGCGGGCTGCCGTGGGCCACCCTGCCGGCGCCGGTCGCGGCGGAGGACGATGCCGAGGACGGGGTTCCGGGCGTACCGGAGCTGCGTGCGACGCACCTCGCCGCCCTCGCCGAACGGCCCTTCGAGGAGCTGGACGCCGCGGAGACCGAACGGCTCGGCGCCGCGCTCGCCGCATCCCTGACCCGGTGGCCGCGCCGGCGGAGCAGGCGGCACGCGGCGGATCCCCGTGGCCGGACGGTGGCGCTGCGGCCGACCATGGCGCGCGCCCGGCACACCGGGTTCGAGGTGGTGTCCGTGGTGCGCGAACGTCAGCTCCTCCGGCCCCGGCGGGTGGTGCTGCTCTGCGACGTGAGCGGGTCGATGCGCGCGCAGACGGCGGCCTACCTGCAGATGATGCGGGCGTTCGCGACGGTGGCCGAGGCGGAGGTGTTCGCGTTCGCCACCTCGCTGACCCGGTTGACCCCGGCGCTGCGGCAGCCCTCCCTGCGGGCCGCGATCGATCAGGCGAGCGAGTCGGCCACCGACCGGTTCGGGGGTACGCGGATCGCCGCCAGCATCGCCGCCGTCCTCGACTCGCACCACGGCAACGCGCTCCGCGGCGGCCTGGTGATCGTCGCGTCGGACGGCTGGGACGGCGACCCGCCGGAGCGGATGACGGCGGTGATGGCCCGGCTGCGGCGGCGGGCCCACCGGATCCTGTGGCTGAACCCGCGTGCCGGGGTGCCCGGGTTCGCGCCGCTCACCGGTGGGATGGCCGCCGCGCTGCCGTTCTGCGACGCGCTGCTCCCGGCGGCCACGTTCCGCGATCTGACGGCGGCCGCCCAGCACTTCACCACCGCACCTCCCGGCTGAACGCCGGCTCGCCCCGTACCCGCAACCGCACCCGGGACACACCCGGGTGGCTTGGTGCGCCCGGTTGACACTCAGTGCCAGGTGGTCATAGTCTGCCTGTATGGCATCAGTGGACTATCGGAATCAGAACACGCTGATCACCGGGGCCAGCTCGGGTATCGGGGCCGAGCTCGCCCGCCGGCTCGCCGAGCGCGGGTCGGACCTGGTGCTCGTCGCGCGCCGGGCGGACCGCCTCGACGCGCTGGCGGCCGAGATCCGCGCCGCCCACCCGGGCGTCACCGTCACGCCGATCGCGATGGACCTCGCCGCGCCCGGGGCCGGTGCCCGGCTCAGCGCCGCCGTCGAGGAGCGCGGCCTCGCCGTCACCGGGCTGGTCAACAACGCCGGGTTCGCCACGCACCGGGCGTTCCACGAGGAGGACCCGGAGCGCGTCGCCGAGGAGATCGCGCTCAACGTGGCCAACCTGGTCGACGTCACCCGGGCCTTCATCGACCGGCTCCGGAGCGACGGCCGCGGGATCCTGGTCAACGTGGCCAGCATGGCGGCGTACCAGGCGAACCCCACGATGGCGGTCTACGGGGCGACCAAGGCGTTCGTGCTCAACTTCACCGAGGCGCTCTGGTACGAGTCCCGCGGCACCGGACTCCGGGTGCTGGCACTCTCCCCGGGCGCCACCGAGACGGAGTTCTTCCAGATCGCGGGGGAGGGCGCCGACGGCGGCACGGCCCGGATGACGGTCGAGGAGGTGGTCGACATCTGCCTGCGCACGCTCGACCGCCGCAATCCGCCGCCCAGCGTGATCACCGGCCGCCTGAACCGGGTGATGGCCGTGGCCGGCCGGTTCGTCAGCCGCCGCCTCCTCACCGCCACGGTCGGCATGATGATGGCCCGCAACGACGCGATCCTGAAGAGGAAGGCGCTGGTCAGCTCCAGAGGGTGACGTGGACGGCCGGCTTGAAGCGGCTGATGTTCACGCCGGTGCCGCGCATCATCGCCTGGATCGCGCGCGGTGTGGACGCGAAGCGGGCCAGCTCGGCGGCGGCCGCCGGTGCGCTCGGGTCGGCCAGCACCTGGGCGTGCCAGACCTCCTCCAGGCAGGTGTGCGCCGCGCTGAACTGGACCAGGTGACCCTTGCGGACATCCGGTGCGACGGTGAAGCCGAGCGCCGCGGCGACCCCGCGACCCCGCTTGGCCTCCTCGACCGCCGCCGCGTGACTCTGGAAGATCTGCTGCTGGCCCTCCGGGACGCCGAGCCGGCGGAGCAGGGTGCGGATCGCCCCGGTGTCGGCGACCACCGACGGGCCGAGCAGCCACGTCTGGTCGCGCAGCTGGCGCGGGGAGGGCTGCACCCCGGCGAGCGGATGGTCCGGGCTGACCACGGTGACGATGCGGTAGTACATCACCGGGCGGCAGACCACGGCCGGGTCCGGTACGGCCGGCGGCGGGCCGATCGCGATGTCGATCATGCGGTCGGTGAGCAGGGCGGCGAACGAACCCGGGTTGCGGACGCTCAATTCCAGGTCGAGATCGGCGGCCCGGTTCGCGAAGAGCTCGATCAGGCCGGGCGCGGCGTGCTCGGCGAAGAGGCTGGAGGCGCCGATCCGGAGCAGTCGCCGGCCCCGGCCCGCGGTGCTCACCTCCATCACCGTGATGTCCTGCAGGCCGAGCAGCTCGGTCGCCCGGCTCGCCAGCCGCAGACCGCCCGGAGTGAAGGCCAGCCCCGCCGCCGTACGGGAGAAGAGCTGGTCGCCGAGCTCCTTGCGCAACTGCCCTATGTGCAGCGAGATGGCGGCCTCGGTCACCTCGAGATGGGCGGCGGCCTGTTTCACCGAGCCCAGCCGGACCACGGCGGAATAGGCGCGCAACTGCGTCGGAGTCAAAGCTCATCCATCCTCGAGGGAGCCCCCCACAACCTAGCGCACATGGGTGATGATCTCTGCATGCCGAGCTTCTCGTCCTCAGACGGTGTGGAGATCTACTACGACCTCTGGGAGGCGGAGTCGGATCTCCCGCTGGTCCTGCTGCATCACGGGTTCATCGCCGACGGGCGCTCCAACTGGGTGATGTCGGGTGTGGTGGCCGGGCTGACCGCGGCGGGGCGGCGGGTGGCGACGATCGACGCGCGCGGGCACGGGCGCTCCGGCAAGCCGCACGACCCGGCGCTCTACGGTGAGTCGCGGATGGCCGGCGACGTCACGGAGCTGCTCGACCTGCTCGGGGTGGGCACGGTCGACCTGGCCGGGTACTCGATGGGCGCGATCGTGGCGTTGCTGGTGGCGACCCGGGATCCGCGCGTGCGGCGGCTGGCCGTGGGTGGTGTCGGCGCCGGCGTGGTCGAGCTGGGCGGACTGGACACCCGGGTGGTCGGCGGCGAGTCGCTGCTGCACGCGCTCCGGACCGACGACCCGTCGACGATCACCGACCGGGCGGCGGCCGGGTTCCGTGCCTTCGTCGACGTCATGCGCGGCGACCGGCTGGCCCTGGCGGCGCAGGCGCTGTCGGTGCACGCCGCGCCGATCCCGCTGGCGACGATCGCCGCGCCGACGCTCGTCTTCGCCGGCCGCGAGGACCCGCTCGCCGCCCGGCCGGAGGCGCTGACCGGTGCGATCCCCGGCGCCCGGCTGCTGGCCCTCGCCGGTGATCACATGACGGCGCTGCGGGATCCGGCCCTGGTCCCGTCCTTGATCGCGTTCTTCACCCGCTCCCCGACCTGACCTGACGCCAGATCCTGCGAAGCTCCGGGTAGCCGATCACCACGATGCCCTCCGCGGTCAGCACCTCCTGGGCGGCCGGGGAGACCAGGAACTCGTAGTCGGTCCGGCGGACCCGCCACCCCGGGTCGACGGCCCGCGCGTGATCGTCGCCGGGCCCGGGGTGCACGGCCCACTCGGTCAGCCCGGCGGGCAGTTCCCGCAGCAGCCGGAGATACCGCTCGAACTTGCCGTCCAGGTCGAGCGCGTAGCTGTCCAGGAAGTCGTGGTCGACCACCGGCAGACCCCGGGCCCGCATCGCCCGCCGTCCGTCGTCGAGCCAGACCCGGGCGGCGAGGCCGTACTCGCCCGCCAGCGCGATTGTCAGCTCCAGCACGTCGGCCCGCCCGCCGTCGGCCAGGCAGTGGAAGTCCAGGTGCGCCGGCTCCAGCCCGGCTCGGGCGACGGCGTCGATCTGCGCCCGGAACTCGACCTCGACCTCCTCGATCCGGGCCTGCCCGAGCAGCGCGGCCCGCCCCTCGGCCGACGGCGCGAACAGTTCCCCGCTCTCCTCCAGCAGCGACGGCACGCGGGCCCGCCCGGCGACCGGCCCCCACCGCGTCTCCGGCATCTCACAGACCAGCGTCAGATGAACGCCGAACGGGAGATGCGGCCGCTGCCTCAGCCTCCGCATCGCGTCGGCCGCCCCGGGACAGGGCACCATCAGGCTGCACGACGCCGCGACCCCGTCCTCGATCGCCGCCACCACGGCCGCGTTGATCCCGGTGGACATGCCGAAGTCGTCGCAGTTGATCAACAGCACCCGCGCCTCGGGGGGATACCCCAGCAGCTCACTCGCACGCATGCCCGCAGTCTGGCGGAAAACCCGGTGCGGGGCATCGACGATCATGCGCATGATCGGCCGATGGCCGACGTCGAACGGGAGCTGCCGGTCGCTTCGGATCCGGGTCCGCGGGCGGAATGCCGTCAGGCCCGGGACCGCGACGTCGCGGTCCCGGGCCTGACGGGTGCCCTGCTCCGGGCAGGCGGGCCGGAGCGTGGGAGTCTCAGCCGGCCGAGGTGCCGGCGGGGTGGATCAGTGCGCGAGGGCGGGCTCGGCCGGGGCCTCGGTGACCTGGTGGTTCCTGCTGGCCAGGCCGGCCAGCAGGACGAAGACGGTGGCCAGGACGGCGGCCAGGGCGAAGGCGGTGAAGCCCCAGCTCTGGTTGTTCGCGGCGACCAGCTGGCCGCCGAGCCACGGGCCGACGACCGCGCCGAAGCGGCCGACGCCGGCGACCGAGCCGACCGCGGTGGCCCGGCTCTCGGTGCCGTACCGGCTGGTGACCGCGGCGTAGACCATGGTCTGGGCGCTGAACAGGAAGAAGCCGGCCAGGAAGACCACGATGTAGGTGACGGCCAGCGGGGTGTGGATGCCCAGCAGGTAGACGCCGACCGCGGTCGCGGCGAACCAGATGGCGGCGATCGCGATGGCGCCGAAGCGGTCGGCGACCCGGCCCGCGGCGAGCATGCCGAAGACGCCGCCCAGGTTGATCACGATGAGGAAGGCGAGCGAGGAGCCGAGGTTGTAGCCCTGGGCCCGCATCATCGTCGGCAGCCAGGTGTTGACGCCGTAGACCAGCAGCAGACCACCGAACGAGGCGACCCAGAAGAGGATGGTCGGCTTCCAGCGGCCCTCGCGGAACAGCTCGACGATGCTGTCCAGCTTGCTCTCGGTCTTCTTGGCCGCGGGGGCGGGGACGTCGACGTCGTAGCGGGCGGCCAGCGCGGTCGCCTCGGCGGTACGGCCCCGGGCGACCAGGAAGCTCAGCGATTCGGGCAGGTACTTGGCGATCAGCGGCACCGCGATGAAGAGCGGCACCACACCGACCCAGTACGCCGAGCGCCAGCCGTGATTGTTCAGCAGGTAGAGGCCGAGGCTGCCGGCCACGATCCCGCCGACCTGGTGCGCGGTCATCAGCGAGCCGATCAGCAGGTTGCGGCGGCCGGCCGGGGCGTACTCGGCGACCAGGGTGAGCGCGATCGGCAGGAGGCCGCCGAGGCCCAGGCCGGCGACGAAGCGGCCCCAGCCGAAGACGCCGATGCTCGGGGCGATCGCGCAGATCACCGAGGCGAGCGAGAAGATCACGGTGTCCGCGATGATGATCTTCTTGCGGCCCAGCCGGTCGGTGAGCGGGCCGGAGGCGATGGCGCCGATCAGCATGCCGAAGGTGGCGTAGCTGCCGAGACCGCCGGCCATCGCCGGGGTCAGGCCCAGGGACGTGTCGTCGAGCATGCCGGGCAGCACGGCGCCGTAGATGAAGAGGTCGACGCCGTCGAAGAGGACGACGAGCCAGCATATGGCGACGACCAGGCTGGCGAGCCGGTTGCCGCGAGCGGTGGTGGAGGACATCGGGGGGTTCCTCTCGGATCTTCTTAGTGACGCCGAGCACGCCGCGTGGTGTGCGTCACCGGATCGTGCTCGTTGTTCGCATGATTGTCAACAATCAGTTTCGGGCATCTGTCCTGCATGTGTCGCATGGTGCTCGATTGTGAGCAGGATTGTTGACGAAATCCGCCCGCAGATCTGTCCGGAAACACGGCGACCCGGCACCAGGACATGGTCACCTGGTGCCGGGCCGGCGTGGTGCGGATCAGGCGATCAGGCCCACTCCGCCTCGGCGATCGGGGGCGTGCCGTGCGTGTGGAACGACTCGATGGTCTTCAGGCCCCACGCCTGGCCCTTGGCGCGCTCCGCCTCGGTCCAGGTCACCACCTCGTGGTCCGGTGCCAGGAGCAGGCGGGCCCCGGCGTTGCAGAGCTCGATCCGGTTGCCGCCCGGCTCGTAGACGTACAGGAAGAAGGTCTGTTGAATGGCGTGCTTGTGCGGGCCGGTCTCGATGTGGATGCCGGCCTCGAGGAAGACGTCGGCCGCGCGCAGGATGTCCTCACGGGTGTCCGTGGCGAACGCGATGTGGTGCAGCCGCCCCTTCGAACCCGTCCAGTCGCGGGTGTAGACCACGTCGTAGGACTTGTCGCTGAACGTGTACCAGACCGCGGCCTTGACACCGCTGTCCAGGATGATCTGCTCGCTGGGCCGTCCGGTGAGCGCCTCGCTGACGAACTCCTCGTTCGACGGCACCTCGGAGGCGAGGAAGTTGATGTGGTCCAGGCGGCGCACGTTGGAGCCCCGCCCCGGGAACCTCGCGGCCTGGTTCTTCAGCGAGGGCCGGCTCTCGTCGGTGGCGACGTAGCGCTGGGTCTCGTAGTAGAGCCCGAACGGGTGCCCGTCCGGATCGGTGAAGTGGTAGACCGGCCCGTACGCCGGCTCGTCCTTGCTCCACCCCTGCCCGAGCCCGGTCTCCTCGATCGCCGCGACCCGGCGCTCCAGGGCCTCGGGGCTGCGCGCCCGTACCCAGAGCCGCCCGATGCCGGAGGTCTCCGAGGCGGTCAGCTTCAGCGAGAACCTCTCGTAGTCGTCCCAGGTGTGCAGGTAGACGCTGTCCCCGCGGCGGTCCACGACCTCCATGGCCATGCACTCGACGAAGAACCTGACGCTCTCGTCCAGCACCGGGGTGAACAGTTCCACCGCCGAGACGTGCGCGATGTCGCGAAGGCGTTCAGCCATGATTACGAATCCTCACGGGGATAGACCTGCCCGGAGAGGAGCAGGCGCGCGGTGCTCACGATCGCCGACCGGCCGACCGTGATCTCGTCGCCGGCCGTCGCGACGTCGACCACGACGTCGTAGAAGCCGGCGGGGTGTTCGATGCTGATCTCCGGGTTGTCGTCGACGAAGGCGACGCTCCCGGGCAGGGCCGCGGCGGTGCCCACGCTGACCGCGGCCAGTACGCCGATCGAGGCGTGCACGCGGTGCGGGATGAACATCCGGGTGCTCAGCGTGCCGCCGTTCGCCGGGGCGGCCACCAGGCACATCTTCGGCACCGTGGTGTCCGTGACGTCGCCGAGGCCCATCATCTTGCCGGCGATCAGCCGCAGCTCCTCGACCCGGCGCCGCAGCCGCCCGTCCGCCTCCAGCTGGGCGGGCGTCTCGTAACCGGTGACGCCGAGGTCGTGTGCCGCCATCAGCACCACCGGCATGCCGTTGTCGATCAGGGTGGCCGGTACGCCGTCCAGATCGTCGAGCACGCGCCCGGTGGGCAGCAGGGACGGCGCGACCGACCCGGCCGTGTCCCGGAACTCCACCTCGATCCGGGCGGCCGTGCCGGGGACACCGCTGATCGCGGTCGCCCCGGTGTAGCTCACCCGTCCGCCCGGGGTGGGCACGGTGACCACGGCGAGCGCCCCGGTGTTGACCATGCGGACGCGTACCGCGGTGGTCTCGCCCGCCACCGCGACCAGGCCGCGCTCGATCGCGAACGGCCCCACCCCGGCCAGGATGTTGCCGCACGGCTGTTCGGCGCTGACCCGTGGCTTGTCCACCTGCACCTGAAGGAACAGGTAGTCCACGTCCGCGTCGCCGTCCGCGGACCGGCTGATCACCGCGACCTTGCTGGTCAGGGGGTGCCCGCCGCCGATCCCGTCGATCTGCCGCGGATCCGGCGACCCCATGATCGCCAGCAGCAGCCGGTCCCGCTCGGCCTCGTCGGCCGGCAGGTCCTCCTTGCGGAAGTACGCCCCCTTGGACGTGCCGCCGCGCATCACCAGAACGGGAACCGGCGTGGTCATAGGTACTCCACGCCCAGATCCGCGAGCAGCGGCCGCAGGTGGTACATGTCCACGCCGAGTTCGCCGGCGGCGAGCTTCTCGCGCTTCGCCGCCTCGTTCGCGGTGCGCGCCTGGGCCTTCTTCAACACGGCGGCCGCTCGTTCGCGGGGGATCACCGTGATGCCGTCGTCGTCGGCGATCACCGCGTCGCCCGGATTGATCACCTGGCCGCAGACCACGACCGGCACGTTCACCGAGCCGGGGCTGGCCTTGACGGTGCCCTGCGGGCTGATCGCCCGGGTCCAGACCGGGAAGCCCATCGCGCGCAGCTCGGCCGCGTCCCGGACACCGGCATCCATGATCACGCCGATCGCGCCGTGCGCCCGCAGCGAGGTGGCGAGCAGGTCGCCGAGCATCCCGTCGGTCGATGGCGAGGTGGTGGTGATGACCACGACGTCGCCGGGGCGGACCGTCTCCACCGCCGCGTGGATCATCAGGTTGTCGCCGGGGTGGCAGGAGACCGTCACCGCCGATCCGGCGATCGCCGCGCCCTGCTGGATCGGGTGCAGCTCCGGCGTGAACGCCCCGCGCCGCCCGTCCGCCTCGTGCACCGTGGACGCGCCCTCCGCGGCCAGGCCCTTCAGGACCTCGGCGTCGGCCCGCTCGATCTCCCGGACGACGACGTGGCGGCTCACGACAGCTCCCGGGTGACCTGCGGGTAGATCCGCATGTAGGCCTCGCCGTACGTCTCGTTCGGCAGGCCGAGGTTCGGGCCGGAGTTGCGGGCCGCCTGCAGGCCGCGCCGCTTGCCGAGGTCGGTGTAGTAGGCGTGCAGGTGCTTCTGCGCGGCGAGGATCTCCAGCGCCTCACGCTTGCGCTCCCACACCGAGGTGATGTCGAGCAGCACGTTCGGCACGAAGCCGCACTGCTCGGGCTGGTGCGGCTCGAAGCAGAAGACCGGCGGCGCGCCGATCACGTCGCCGGGGCCCTCGACGCCCGGCGCCTGGGCCAGCACCCGGGCTTTCAGCGCGATCTGGTGCGCGAAGCCGTGGTCGCCGTTGTACGGGTCCGACGGCGCGTGCGTGAGCACCACCGTGGGCTGGACCTCGCGGTACAGGTCGATCAGGCCCTGCAGCAGCTCGGGGGTCTCGACCAGGGGGTAGTCGTCGGCGTCGAAGAACCGGATCTCCGCGCCGAGCGTCTTGGCGGCCTGCTCGGCCTCGCTGCGGCGGTGGGCCTTGACCTCGTCGAGGGTGTATCCCTTACGCCAGAGGGAGGCGGACTCGCCGCGCTCGCCGAAGCTCATGCAGCCGATCACCACTCGCTGACCGCGGGAGACCGCGAGGGCGATCGCGCCGGCCGCACGCCAGACGAAGTCGCCGGGGTGGGCGGTGAGTACCAGGGTCGATTCGGTCATTTCGGCTCCCCACGGGCTGCCAATAGGATTGTCAACAATCATCCGTTGCCTGCCCCAGCGTAGGGGAGACACGCGGCCGAAACAATTGTTGACAATCTTGTCGCCGAATGGGAACACTGGCGTCTCCGACGGCGATGGGGGTCAGATGAAGGGCGTGCACACCGGTGTGGCCATGGTGCGCGACGCCGTGCGTGACGCCATCCTCCGCGGGGAATACCTGCCCGGGGAGCGCCTCGTCGAGACCGACCTGATCGAGAAACACGGCGCCACCCGCTTCGCCGTACGCTCGGCCCTGCAGGACCTGGCCGCCGAGGGACTGGTCGAGGTCCGCCGGCACCGCGGCGCCCACGTGCGTAAGGTGTCGACGAGTGAGGCCGTGGAGATCACCGAGATCCGGATGGTCGTCGAGGGACTGGTCGCCTCGCGCGCCGCGGAGCGGGTCAGCGACGGGCAGGCCACCGAGCTCGACGAGATCGGCGCCCTGATGCGCCGCGCCGTCGAGGTCGCCGACCACCGCCGGTACCACGATCTCAACCAGCGGTTGCACGCCCTGGTCCGGACGATCGCCGGGCACACCGTCGCGGACCGGATCAGCGAGACCCTCCGCGGCCAGCTGGTCCGTCATCAGTACACGCTCTCCCTGCTGCCCGGCCGCCCGCAGGCGTCGCTGCCGCAGCACGAACGGATCATCGCGGCGATCCGCGGCCGGGATCCGCGGGCGGCCGAGGAGGCGATGCGCGAGCACATCGCCAGCGTGATCGAGGCCCTGAAGTCGATGGAGCATCTGGAGGCACGCTCATGAGTGAGACCGTCATCGCCGTCCTCGGCCTGGGCGAGGCCGGCAGCCTGATCGCCGCCGACCTGGTCACCGCGGGCGCCACCGTGCGCGGCTTCGATCCCAGGGTCGCCCCGCCGCCCGGTGTGATCGCGGCTCGCGACGACGCCGACGCCTGCCGCGGCGCGAGCGTGGTGCTCAGCGTCAACAGCGCGTCCGAGGCCGCCGCGGCGCTGCGTGCCTCACTGCCGTCATGCGCGCCCGGCACCATCTGGGCCGATCTCAACACCTCAACCCCCGACCTCAAGGAATTCTTGCGTACGGAGGCAGCGGGCGCCGTGGACGTCGTCGACGTCGCGCTGATGTCCCCCGTCCCGGGCAAGGGCCTGCGGACGCCGATGACCATGTCGGGCGAGTCCGCCGAGGCGCTCGCCGGGATCCTCGCCGGGTTCGGCGCCGACGTGGTCGTGCTGGACGGACCGGTCGGCACGGCGGCCACCCGCAAGCTGCTGCGCAGCGTCTTCTACAAGGGCATGGCCGCCGCGGTGGTCGAGGCCCTGGAAGCGGCGAAGGTGGCAGGCTTGGAGGAGTGGTTGCGCGGCAACATCGCCGCCGAGCTGATCAAGGCGGACGCGGCCACCCTGGACCGTCTCGTCGACGGCTCGCACAAGCACGCGGTCCGCCGCCGCGAGGAGATGGCCGCCGCCGCCGAGCTGCTCGACTCCCTCGGCGTCCCGTCCCGCATCGCGGGCGCCAGCCGCGACTGGCTGGAGGACCTCAAGACCCGTCGTCCCTGATCAGTCCCGGTCGGCCAGCGATTCCGCCGCCAGCTCCATCAAACCCTCGGCGCCGGTCTCCCCGTTGGGGATCGGCGCGGGGGAGAGGCAGCGCTCCAGGAGCAGCTCGACCAGGGCGGCGCGGGCGACGATCGGCTCCGCCTCGATCGCGCCGGGCAGGATCCGGATCTCCACGGTGTCCCGGATCGGCGTCTCGGACAAGAGCTGGGTCAGGTTGACGTCGAAGTACTTGGTCAGCCCGCCCTCGGTGGCGGCGGCCCGCAGGTCGGTACCCTCCTCCGCGGCCCTGACCAGGACCTCGGGCAGCGGAGCGAGCCGTCGGCAGGCCGGGTTGGTCCCGAGCAGCGACCGCAGCGGCTCCCGCCAGTGCGCGAAGAGCCGGACCACGTTGGCGAGGGCGTGCGGTTCGCGGAACGGGGCGCCGTCCAGGTGCAGGTGGACCGCGGCCTCGGTGGGCACGGTGAAGCCCAGGGCCCGGGCCGGGCCGAGCAGCTCCTCCAGGGCGTCGCGGTGGTCCTTCACCAGCGGCGGCGTGACGATCTCGCAGGGCCGCTCGCGCTCACCGGCGAGGGGCACGGCCAGCGCGATCGTCACGCCGCTCTCGTCGTCCAGCCGGTGGACGTCCCCGTGCCGCTGCACCCCGGCTCCCCAGAGAGCGGCGGCCCGGGTGAGCGCGTCCTCGATTGGCGCACCCGGATCGCAGTGCCGGGCGAGCAGCCGGAGCAGCCGCCGATCGTCGGTGAGCACCCGGAACCACCCCGGCGGCGCGCTTGCCCGGCGATCCAGATCGGCCGTCAGCGTGATGTCGTCGACCAGCGTGCAGAGCGGGGTGCCGTCCGTACGGCGTACCTCGAAACCCTGGGTGAGGTGCAGGAACCGGCCCAGTCCCGGTACCAGCGAGGGTTCGCTGTCCTGGTGCCAGACCGGCCGGACGCTGCCCCCACAGCGCCCGGCCAGGTCCTCGGCGAGCGTGCGCCGGCTGGCCCCCGCGGGAGCCATCAGCTCGATCTCGAAGCCGGTACGCCGGCGCAGCTCCGCGGTCACGGCTGGAACGGCAGGGTCTCGCCGGCGATGATCTTCTTGCCCGCGGCGACCTTCGCGTCGTACGGCGTGTCCAGCTGCCAGAGGTCGGCGAGCTTGACCGCGTCGGCGTAGTCGTACCCGGCGTCGAAGAACGCGGTCACCGAGTCCGGCGTCTCGTCGACCGGTGCGTCCGGCGCGCTGCCCGGCTTGATCGGCAGGGTCTCGCCGGCCAGCAGGCGGCTGCCGGCCTCCGCCTTGACCGCGCCGATCTCGTCCTTGGACATCTTCCAGAGGCCGGCGAGCTTCACCGCGTCGTCGTAGTCGTAGCCCGCGTCGAAGTAGGCGTCCCACTCCTTCGTCGGGTCGGCGCTCGGGGTCGGGCTCGGCGCTTGCGTGGTGGGCTCGTCCGTGGTGGGCGTGGCCGACGGCGTCGACGCGGCCTGGATGGTGGCCGGGCCGCCCTGGCCGTCCTCCCCGCCGGAGAGCAGGCCCGGCACGTACGCGATCCCGGCGACCAGGCCGGCGGTCAGCACCGCGCCACCGGCCGCCGCCGCACCGCGCCGGCGCCACTTGTGCCGCTCGGAGAGCTGGACGACCTTGGCGTACACCTCGGCCGGGTCGGGTGTCTTGTTCTCGTGGGTCGCGAAGGCCTCGCGCAGCCTGTCGCCGTGCTCGGTCATGTCATCTCCTCGGCGTATTTCCGGTTCTCGTGCTCCAGCCGGAGCGTCCGCAGTGCCTTCGAGGCCTGGCTGCGCACCGTCGCCGGGGTGCAGCCGAGCAGGTCGGCGATGGTGTTGTCGTCCTGCTGTTCGTAGTACCGCAGGACCAGCACGGCCCGCTGCTTACGCCCCAGCCCGGCGAGTCGCTGCCAGAGCGCGTCCGCCTCGGCGATCCGGTCGGCGTGGTCGACGGTCTGGTTCCGGGCGTCGTCGAGCTCGGCCAGCCGGTCCCCGGCCGCGTGGATGTGCCGCACCGACCAGCCGCGCCGCCAGCTGAGGTACTCGTTGAGCACCATCCGGCGGACGTACGCCTCGGGGGCCTCCACCGTGCTGATCCGTTTCCAGCGCACCAGCGCGCGGGCGAGCACCTCCTGGACGACGTCCTGCGCGAGGTGGCGGTCGCCGGTGAGGACGATCGCGTACCGCAGCAGGCTCGGCAGTCGGGCCATCGCGAATTGCTCGAAGGTCACGTCCCTATCGACGTCCGCCGACCCGATTCTGTGCACCGCCTGTCCGCTTTTCTTTCCGGCCGGCTAGTCAGCCGGACTGCTATGTAGCTAGTCTGCCTACCATGGTTGCCCGACCGTGGCTGCACGGCTTCCTCGACCTCTGCCTGCTCGCGATGCTCCGCGAACGCCCCGACTACGGCTACGGCCTGGCCCAGCGCCTCGCCGCGGCCGGGGTCGCCGACGTACCCGGCGGCACCCTCTATCCCGCCCTGCTCCGGCTGGAACAGCAAGGGCTGGCCGTGCCGAGCTGGGGGCCGTCCGACGCCGGCCCGCGCCGGAAGAACTACGAGATCACCCCGGCCGGGCGCGCACTGCTGGCCACCCAGGCGGCCGAGTGGGCCGCTTTCCGGAACGGCGTCGACTCCCTCCTCAGCGCTTCCGAGGTGGACTCGTGAGCTGGCCCGCACTCTTCGAAGCGGAGCTGGTCCGCCTCGGCGTGGAGCCCGCGCGGGCCCGGCAGCTCGCCGACGAGACCGGCGCCCAGGCGGGGGAGCACGCCGCCGACCCGGCCCAGTTCTTCGGACCGGCGCATCTGTACGCCCGGCACCTGGTCACCGAACTCCAGGCGCCCGCCCCCGCACCCCGGTACGCCGAGGGCCCGGTCCTGCTCAGCCTGACCGGGGTGACCAAGCGGTACCGCCGCCGGACCGTCTTCCACGGCGTCGACCTCACCGTCCGGGGCGGCGAGGTGGCCGCGATCGTCGGCGCCAACGGCTGCGGCAAGTCCACCCTGCTGCGGGTCTGCGCCGGCCTGGCCCGGCCGGACGGCGGGAGCGTGCGCCGCACCCGCCGGGTCGGCTACGTCCCGCAGGACGGCGGCACCGCGGACTGGCTGACCCCGGAGGAGCACTTCACCCTCTTCGGCGCGGTCGCCGGGATGGTCCCGCGCCGGGCCCGCTCCACCGGCGACCACCTGGCCGCCCGCCTCGCCTGGCGCCCGGCCCGAGGCCAGCGCGCCCAGCAGCTCTCCGGCGGCACCCGGCAGAAGCTCAACCTGGTCCTCGGCGAGCTGCACGCCCCCGACCTGCTGCTGCTCGACGAGCCGTACCAGGGTTTCGACCAGGGCACCTACCTGGACTTCTGGCGGCAGGTCTTCACCTGGCGCGACGCCGGCCGGGCCGTCGTCGTGGTCACCCACCTGCTGCACGACCTGCAGAACGTCGATCACGTACTGGACCTGGGGGCTCACGCATGACCGCGCTGGTGGTGGCCGGGCTCTCGGCCCGCGAGGTGGGCCGGCGCCGGACCGCCGTGCTCCTGGTGATCGCCCTGCCGCTCTGGTTCTACCTGGTCCGCCGGGACGCGACCGGCCAGTCCATCCGGATGCTCGCCCTCGGCATCGGCTGGGCCGTCTCCACCCTGACCCTCTTCGTCATCAACGCCTCCCGGGGCATCGACCCGCGCCTGCGGCTGGCCGGCGCCTCGGTCCCCACCCTGATCGGCGGCCGCCTGACCGCGCTCTCCGGCGCCGGGCTCGCCCTCGCGCTGGGCTACTGGTCCCTGGTCGGCGCCGACCAGGAGGTGCTGCGCCCCTGGGCGGTCGGCCTGCTGATGGCGTTGACGGCCCTGATCGCCGCCCCGTTCGGCAGCCTGATCGGCGCCCTGCTCCCCCGCGAGCTGGAGGGCGCGCTGGCCCTGCTGAGCGTCTGCGCCGTCCAGATGCTGGCCGACCCGGCGGGCACGACCGCCAGGTTCCTGCCGTTCTGGTCCGCCCGCGAGATCGGCACCTACGCCATCGACGGCGGCCCGGCCTCCATGCTCGGGCACGGCCTCCTGCACGCCGCGGCCGTCTGGCTCCTCTGCACCGCCGGCACCCTGGCCATCTTCGCCCGCCGCCTCCGCGTGGCCCGCTACCCGGAGCCCTGATCCCTGCGCGCGCCCCGGTTCCGGCCGGTGATCCCGATGGTCAATCTCGGTCAGTTCGTCCACCCGGTCGCGCCGTTCCGTGCTCGCGCCCTCGCCCCGACACGACGTTGTCCACAGGCACCCCACCAAGATCAGCCATTTTCCGGCAGGATGCCCTGTGGGATGGGGGAATCCCCCGGTATGGGGTGGGCCCCCTCTCCGGGATTCCGTTCCACCAAGATCCATATTGATTCGTGATCTTCGATTTGCGGGGCCGCTGGGCCGGTGAGTGGTGCGGGGTTCACGATCATGGCCTTGTGGGGGCGGTGGGGATCCGCGATCGGCGTCGGTGTCGCCCCGGCGCCCTTATGAGGGCTGCACGTGCACGCGATCATGGATGGTGTGCGCCTGCCGCCCCGGTACCCGCTTGATCGTGTGCGCCAGCGGCCCGGCCCGCGCTGTCTGTGTGCACGTGCCGCCCGTCCGGTGTCGTTTGTGTGCGGGCGCCGCCCGTCCGCGCCGTCCGTGGCGCGTACCCCGTCAAGATCGCTGGACCGCGGCGCCGCCGACCACACCAGACGGGCTGATCGACGGCGGGTCGCCCCTCCTCTGGGCGGGCGGCACGTGTACGCGGCCCAGTCCAGATGTCATGGACGTCGCAGATGCCGCATGCGTGGCTTCGCCGGAGCATGCGTTCAGGCTGCTCGGCCGAGCAGGTGCTGTACCGATGGGGTTACCCCGTTGCCTCCCGGGCGTGCGGACGCCATCATCCGGGCATGCGAATCGCCGACATCGAGGTGGGCGCGGAATACGCGCATCGGGAAGGCGGCAGTCTGCAGGTTTCCCGGGTCCTGATCCGCGAGAAGCTCGGCGGCGGAAGGCTCCGTGTGAAGATCCTGGAGGCCGCGGCCGGTGGCGACTCCCCTCGACGTGGCGCATCGGTCGAGGTGACGAGTCGCAGCCTGGTGTGCGCCTGGAGGTCGTGGCCAGAGCTGGCTGCGGCCGGGCAGACCGCGCGCGATGAGGCGGAAGCCCGGATTCGTGACCGCAGGGCGGACTTCGATCGGGAGAGGGTCGCCGACGCCGGCCGCCCCCTTCCGGACGGGTACGACAGCCTGAGCTACGCGATGCTCGTCGATTCCGTCGCCGACCTGCGAGACTGGCCGGTACCGGCGTTGCACTGTGGATGGCGGATGGACCGGGAGCAGCTCTCGGCCGCCGCCCTACGCGTGCTCGTAGGACTGCCGGTCAACCTCGCCAGAGATCTGCTGGCCGCCGCTGAGCTCGATGCGGGCGAACCGGCGGCTGCGGTGGAATGCCCGGATGGATCGGTGGGAGCGGTTCTCGGCCCGCTGGCGCCGGTACTGACCGACGCTATGGAGTGGCCGGACCGGGGGTATCTGGCGCGGCGCATTCCCGACGGCCTGCTGTCCGCTGCCAATGACTTCGTCGAGGCGTGTACCCATGCGTTCCCCTCCCTGTCACGCTGATGTGAGACAGCCCGTCTACCAGGGGATACTCTTCCTGGACGGCCCTGAGGAGAGCACATCAGCATGACGTCGAAGCC
>NZ_JBFAYF010000025.1:0-135043 GCF_040681165.1 Actinoplanes sp. NPDC051851
CAGACGCGGGCGTCGTGGGTGTTCTGCCGGGCGGCCTTCTTCGCCACCCGGGCGGCCTGCCGCTTCGCGGTCAGGTAGCCCTTCGATGCGGCCTGCCCCTTGGGCCGTCGGCGGCGGGCCATCGTGCGCTGGGCCTTGGCCGACTCGGCGGCGCACCGCTTGCGGTGGCCGAGGTGCGGCAGATCGAACGCCGGGTCGGTGGTGGTGGCGGTGGTCTTCACGCCCCAGTCGACACCGATGCCGGGCAGATCGGCGCCCGGCGTCTCGACTTGCTCGCGGCGGACCACGAACGAGGCGTACCAGTGGCCGAGGCTGTCGCGGTAGAGCCGGACGCTGGCCGGGTCGGACGGAGGCTTCTCGATGAAGGAGCCGTCCGGCTCGCCGCTCGCGTGGATCATCGAGTGGCTCGGCCGGATGCCCCGGGAACGGCTGATCGCCGTCGCCGCCGTGCTGGGCGCGATGACCGCCGTCCTGGACTGGGCGACCGGCCCGGACGTCGCGGTCTCGATCGGCTACCTCATCCCGGTCTTCCTCGCCGCGTCGACCGGCAGCCGGATCAGCGCCGTGTTCGCGGCGCTGTCGGCGGGTTCGTGGACCGGCATCGAGGTGGTGACGCACCCCCAGCGGTACGGCCTGACGTTCATCCCGTACTGGAACCTCCTCGCGCGTTTCCTCGTGCTCTGGGTGGTCGCCGCCCTGGTCAGCCACCTCGCCGACCGGCTCGCCGAGGAGTGGGGGCTGTCCCGCACCGACGCGCTGACCGGCCTGCCGAACGCCCGCGCCTTCCGGGAGGCCGCCGCCCTTGAGATCGAGAACATGCGGCTGACCCGGGAGCCGCTGGTCGCCGCATACCTGGACGTGGACGGTTTCAAGGCCGTCAACGACGCCCACGGGCACACCGCCGGCGATGACGTGCTCGCCACGGTCGGCCGCGAGCTGGCGTCCTGGCGCCGCCCGGGCGACCGGGTCGCACGGCTGGGCGGCGACGAGTTCGCCGTGCTGCTCCCGGCCACCGGACTCGACGAGGCGATGGAGCGCCTAAACCGGTTGCACGCGTCACTGCTGGCGACCACCGTGACCGGCGAGCCCCGGGTCGGCTTCAGCATCGGCGCGGTCGGCTTCACCGAGCCGCCGGCGTCATGCGAGCACCTGGTCGAACAGGCGGACCGCGTGATGTACGCCGCCAAGCGCAACGGCCGCAACACGGTCCAGGCGGAAAACGGGTCGCTGGTTGCTACCCCGGGGCGGGTGTGACCAGGCCGGACTCGTAGGCGAAGACCACCAGCTGGGCGCGGTCGCGGGCGCCCAGCTTGACCATCGCCCGGCTCACGTGGGTCTTCGCCGTGGCGGTGCTGATGACCATGCGGGCGGCGATCTCGTCATTGGACAATCCCTTCCCGGCGAGGGCGACCACCTCGCGTTCTCTGTTGGTGAGCAGGCGCAGCATCTCCGGCTCGGCGCCGCGCGGCCGGGACACGTAGTCGGCGATCAACCGCCGGGTGATCGCGGGCGAGAGCAGCGCGTCGCCGCGGGCCGCCACCCGGATCCCGTGCAGCAGGTCGGACGGCTCGGTGTCCTTGACCAAGAACCCGGCGGCACCGGCGCGCAGGGCGGCGTAGACGTGCTCGTCGAGTCCGTAATTGGTCAGGATCACCACATGCACGGCGGTCAGCGCGGGGTCGGCGACGATCCGGCGGGTGGCCTCGATGCCGTCCATCCGGGGCATCTGGATGTCGACCAGCGCGACGTCGGGTTTGTGCCGGGCGGCGACGGCGATCGTCTGCTCACCGTCCGCGGCCTCGGCGACCACCTCGAGGTCGTCCTCGGCGGAGATCAGCGCCCGGAAGCCGGCCCGGATCAGCGCCTGGTCGTCGGCGAGCAGCACGCGGATCATGACTCGGCCTCCAGTGGCAGCGTGGCGACGACGGCGAAGCCGTTCCCGGGGCGGGGGCCGGCCACGATGGTGCCGCCCAGGGCGGTGACGCGCTCGCGCATGCCGATCAGGCCGTTGCCCTCGATCAGGAACGCGCCGTTCCCGGGACCGCTGCCGTTGCCGGAGCCGTTGCCGTTGCCGCTGCCGCTGCCGGTGCTGGTGCTGGTGCTGGTGTTGGTGTTGGTGTTGGTGTTGGTGTTGGTGTTGGTGCCACTGTCGCCGGGAGCGTCCCTGCCGTCGTCGTGGCCGCAGCCATGGCCGTCGTCGGTGATGCGGGCGGTCAGGCCGTCGGGGCGGTAGTCGAGGTGGACCTCGGCGGTCGCGGGGCCGGCGTGCTTCGTGACGTTGGTCAGCGCCTCCTGGACGATGCGGTAGGCAGCCCGGTCGACGGAGACCGGGAGCGGCTGTGGCTGACCGGAAATGATCAGCTCGACCGGCAGTCCGGCCTCGCGGACACCGGCGACCAGGTCGTCGAGGCGATCCAGGCCCGGCGTGGCCGGCTCGCCCGGATCGCGGAGCACCTTCAGCGTGGCGCGGAGCTCGCGCATCGCCTCCTGGCTGGCCCGCTGGATGGCGACCAGCTCACCGGCCGGCTCGCGCTCCTGTTTGCGGGCGAGATGGACGGCGACACCCGCCTGCACATTGATGATCGAGATGCTGTGGGTCAGCGCGTCGTGCAGCTCGCGCGCGATCCGCAGCCGCTCCTGATCGGCCCGGCACCGGGCGGCCTCCTCCCGGGTGCGCTCGGCCTCCTCGGCGCGGCGCTCGGCCTCGGCCACGTCACCACGGCGACGGCGGGACAGGTCACCGGCCACGCAGGCGGCGATCATCCAGCCGATCAGGAGGAACCACTGCTGGAAGGCCTCGGAGGGGATCCGCGCTCCGGTCAGCGCCTCGCTAGCGACGCCGCCGGCCAGGATCGCCGTGACGCCGAGCGCCGCGGGCCGGGGGCGCCCGGACCGGACCACGGTGAAGAGCGCGACGAGGACCGGGAGCGCGGACGCCAGCCCGGGATAACCGCGTACGGCATAAGCGAGCAGGCAGAGAACCGCCAGAGTGAGCACCGTCGTGGGAAGCCGCCGCAGGGCGGCGACCGCGAACGCGGGAACGACGAGCAACAGCACGCCGAGCGCGTCGAGCGGAACCCGTCCCGGCGGCGACCCCACCGCATTGACCAGAGCCAACACCGCGAGGCCACCGGCCAGTGCGAGTGGGCGGAGGTCGTTCATAGGAGAACCATAGATGCTGGTCACGGCGGTGACATCAGCCCACGGTAGGTGTTTCTCCTGCTACCACGGGCGTACAGCGTCTCCTACCGTGGTATTTCAACAAGCATTTACTTGAGGGAAATATTCAAATACATAAGGTTCCATAAGAATTCTCTAAGGTTCTCTTGAGGTTCCACATTGAATCTCTCGCCCCATGGATTGCTCACCGAAGCACGCGCGCGTGCAGACCAAGCTGAAACGCAGGCACCTCCTGGCCGGCATCGTCGGCCTCGCCGGCAGCGCGGCGCTCGTCAAGATCGCCGGCAGCGGCACCTCCTTCGCCGAGGAGACCACCGCGGCCGAGGCGGCAACGCCCGCGACCGGCACCCTGCCCATCCCCGACCTGCTGACCGCGACCGACGAGGACGGTGTCTCCGTCTTCACGCTCGGCACCCAGAGCGGCACCAACACCTCGCTGATCAGCGGCAAGTCGATCACGACGGCGGGATACAACGGCACCTTCCTCGGCCCGACCATCAAGGTCACCGACGGCGAGACGGTCCGCTTCGACGTGACCAACAACCTCGACGACGAGACCACCGTCCACTGGCACGGGCTGCACATCGCACCCTCCAACGACGGCGGGCCGCAGAACACCATCGCGGCGGGCGCCACCTGGTCCCCGTCGACGACGATCAACCAGGGCGAGGCGTGCACGCTCTGGTACCACCCGCACGGGCTCGGGACCACGGCCGACCAGGTCGCGCTCGGCCTGGCCGGGATGATGATCGTGGATGACGGCTCCACCGCGAACGCGTCGCTGCCGAACTCCTACGGCGCCGACGACATCCCGATCATCATGCAGTCCACCGCGATCACCAGCGCCGCGGCGTTCGGTATCACGAACGCCAGCTTCACGGCGTCCGGCGTGACGTTGAAGTTCCTGGTCAACGGGGTGAGCGCGACCGACGAGACGCCCACGCTCTCGGTCGCCTACGGTCGCGTACGCCTGCGCCTGCTGAACGCCTCCCTCACCGACAGCATCACGCTGGCGCTGTCGGACGGGGCGACGTTCACGCAGGTGGCGTCGGACGCGGCGCTGCTGCCGTCGCCGATCTCGATCTCGAGCCTGCGGATCAGCCCCGGGGAGAGGGCCGAGATCGTCCTCGACCTGACCTCGTCGGATGCCGCCGCGACGCTGCAGGCGACGGTTCGCAACACGACCAACGGCACCCGTTACACCGTTTCCATGCTTTCCGTCTCCAGTACGGCCACCACCGCCGCGGACACGCTGCCGACGACGTTGAACACGGTGACGGCGCTGGACACCACGGGCGCCACGTCGCGCACGTTCACCCTCAGCAACAGCGGCGGGACGTTCCTGATCAACGGAGTGGCCGGCACCTCGATGGCCACGATGGAGTCGAACGCCGTGATGACCACGCTCAACGCCATCGAGCAGTGGACCATCACCAATTCGTCCACGACGATTTATCACAATTTCCACCTGCATGACGTGCCGTTTCAGGTGGTATCGGTCGGTGGGGTCGCGGCCAGCGGCGCCAACACCGGCTGGCGGGACACGATCGAGGTGCCACCCAGCACCAGCGTCGTGATCCGGATGCAGTTCACGGATTACGCGGACAACGAGTACATGTACATGCTCCACTGCCACAACGTGATCCACGAAGACGACGGCATGATGCTCGCCCTCATGGTGATGTCGTCCTAGATTCCGCTGGATCCGCCCGGGTGGGGACCCTGTCTCCCGGGGTGGTTCTCGCCTGAGGTTCTGGCGGAGATCCCGCCGTCGCGGTCCGGCTCCCGGTGATCGCGCTGGTGGGAGGTGAACGGTTTCCACTGAGGCTCTCGCAGCGGAAACTCGTTCGCCGCAAGGTAGGTCGAGGTGTGGCGCTCTGCCACACCGGCCGGGCGAGACAGGCGTACGCCGTCTCGCCCGGATCCTCGCCCAGGTCAGGCGTCGGGGTCGAAACTGATGCCGGCCGGCATCGCCTCGGTGATCAGGTTGACGAAGTTCGCGTCCTTGAGCCCGAAGTTGGCGTCGCCGAAGTCGTAGTTGCTCAGGGTGTCGCGGATGCTCGTGGACGGGTAGCCGTTCCAGCCGACCAGCGTCGGGTACTGCCAGGTGGCGTACGCGTTCTCCGGCGGCTCGTCGTTGCTGTTGCCGAGCCGGAAGCAGTGCGTGCTGGCGCCGTCCTTGTGATACACGATCTTCGGGTGGTTGCCGGTCCAGATCACGCTGCTGGACGCGTAGATGTTGAAGTCGCCGTGCGCCGAGGTCGACACGTACTTGGCGACGTCGTCCTGCACCCAGACCACGACGTGCTCCCAGTCGTGGCGGTGGCCGCCGATCGAGCTGTTCGCGAGCGCCTGGTCCTTCTCGAAGTAGAGGCCGTACGCGATCGCGCACCACCCGTTGTTGCACTTGTAGCGCGAGTACCCGTTGGTGTTGTCCAGGTCGGACGTGTCGTGACACTCGCCGCTGAGCGAGCCGGTCGGCTTGAGGCCGCCGTTGACCGTCCCGGTCGGCCCGATCGCCGGGGTCGGGTAGCAGCCGTCGGTGTCGTAGTCGTACGCCGGCTGCCACTTGGTCTCGATCGCCTCGGCGTTACCGGGCAGCTTGGTCGGGGGCGCCGCGAGGGCCGGGGCGGCGGTGGCGACGAGCATCGCGAGCGCGCTGCCCGCGACGACGGCGGTGCGCCGGGCGTTCCGGCGGAGGCCGCCGGTGGGCTCGGGGGGACTGGCCGGGGAAACCATCTGAGCCTGACTCCTTCATGGATCGATCGGGGGGTGATCGTTCCGTGGGATTCCCGCACGCCCGCCCGCCCTTTCACGGGTCCGGCGGACGGCAACCGGATCAACGCTCGGCAAACTCTCACCGGTGACGGCCGGCTGGATACCCACGGGTAACAACCGGCATCAGGATCGCCCGCGCCCACCCGGAATTCAATAGCTTGATCTCAATGCGTTCCTGTGAAGACAGAGCCGTGTGCGCGATGCCCCGTTTGTCCTGGTACGTCGCCCAGGCGGCACTCCCGGAGCCCCGCCGCCGTACTCGCGCCGGGCCATCCTCGCGACAGGCCCTGTCCACCGCAGGCCCTGCCCACCGCAGGCCCGGTCCACCGCAGGCCCGGTCCGCGTTCGCTGGACGGCCCACGTGCGCTCGGGATACGACCCACACCTGTGCTCGGGGTGCCGCTCAGCCGCGGAGGTAGGCGAGGACCGCGCGGACGCGGCGGTGGTCGTCGATGTCGGGTGGCAGGTCGAGCTTGGCCAGGAGGTTGTTGATGTGCTTGGCGACCGCGGCCTCGGTCACCGTGAGCGTCCGGGCGATCGCCGTGTTGGAGCGTCCCTCGGCCATCAGCGCGAGCACCTCGCGTTCCCGTGCGGTCAGCCGGTGCAAGGGATCGCGACGACGCGCCAGCAGCTGATTGACCACCTGCGGGTCCACGACGGTACGCCCGGATGCCACCGCGACGAGCGCGTCGACGAACTCGGTGACCTCCCCGATCCGGTCCTTGAGCAGATAGCCCACCCCGGCCGCCCGCCCGGAGTCGAGCAGCTCCGCCGCGTAGGTCTGCTCGACGTACTGACTGAGCACCAGCACCGGCAGGTCCGGGTCCTCGGCCCGCAGCGTGATCGCCGCTTGCAACCCCTCGTCACCGAATCCGGGAGGCATCCGCACATCGGTGACCACGACATCGGGACGATGGTCGCGCACGGCAGCGCACAGTTCGTCGGCGTCACCGACCGCTGCCACCACCTCGTGCCCGAACCGCCGCAGCATCCCGACGACGCCCTCACGCACGATCAGGCCGTCCTCGGCGATCACGACCCGGAGCCCGTTGCTCATGACCACTCCTCCGGCCCGGCGGACCTCGCTGCCCCCGGAGAAGACACCATGCTGGCGGAGCCCGGTTGCCCGGACACCGCTGGATCCCGGGTGTCCCCGCCGGCGTCGTGACCGCGACGGTGGGAGTGATCGTCGAGGCCGACGAGTGGATCGCCGCGCGAAAGCGGGATCTCGGCACGCACGACGGTGGGCCCACCGGCAGGGCTGGAAAGGACGACGGTGCCGTCGACCACCGCAACGCGGTCCGCCAATCCGACCAGGCCGGATCCGGCCGCCGGATCGGCGCCGCCGCGACCGTCGTCGCGAACCACCACACTCAGCGAATCCTGCTCCACCTCGCCGGTGATCCAGACCCGAGAGGCGCCGCTGTGCTTGGCGACGTTGGTCAGTGCCTCGACGATCACGAAGTAGGCCGTGACCTCCACCGCCGGCGGCAGCCGTCCGGGCAGCGAGAAGTCGAGATCCACCGGAAGCGGCGAGGCCGAGGCGGCCTCCCCTGCTGCGGCGGCGAGGCCCCGGTCGGTCAGCACCTTAGGGTGCACACCGCGAATGAGCTCGCGGAGATCGGTCAGCGCCTGTTTGGCAAGATCGTGCGCTGCCACCAGCGGGCTCTCCGCCGGGCTACCGGGCGGCAACTCCAACCGGGCGAGCCCCAGCTTCATGGTGAGCGCCACCAAGCGCTGCTGGGCACCGTCGTGCAGGTCCCGCTCGATCCGGCGGCGCTCCACCTCGAAGGCGTCGACCAGCCGTGCCCGCGAACGCGTCACCTCGATCAGCTTCGCATCGGAATCCTGGGTGCGGGGCGCCAGGATCGCCCGGGCCATCGCCGCCCTGGCACCGGCCCAGGCGGTCACCGGCCAGGCCAGCACGACAGTGAGCGGAATCCCGGCCGCGGCCATCAGGATCCGGTAGCCCAGCTGCTCGTCGTACATGTAGAACGGTGCGCCCAGGGTCGCCGCCGGGACCCAGACGACCGCTCCGACGACCAGCGAGTCCATCCAGCAGAGCAGACCGGCGGACATCATCGCGTACCCCAGCTCACGCCAGGTGGCCTGCTCGCGCAGGCGAAGACCCAGCCAGGCGCGGATCCCGGACCGGGGCACCGGCCGGTGGGGATCGGTCAGCGCGTCGAGGTCGACGAGGCGCATCCGGCGCCGCTCGATCCGGGCGACCGCGATCCCCGAGAGCGCCGTGGCCACGTAGGCCGTCAGGCCGATCACCAGAACGGACAGCACCGCGCCGACCAGGACCAGGCTGATCACCGCGATCACGGTGGCGAACCCGAGCAGCGCTCCACCGCTCAAATAGGCCAGCGAGCGCCACGGCCAGGCCGAACGCAGGAACACGGTCGGCCGGAGCGTGAGCGCATCGAGCGCGTTACGGATCGGCATGCCCGCACGCTACCGCCGTGCCGAGGTGCTGTCGGTAGTGCTGGCGTTACCTTCGATACTCACCCTCGCGTTACTGTGCCGAGCCTTCCGAACCGGTTGCCTAGTGGCCATGACGACGCGAGACGACAGAGCAGCGGTGGAGCTCAGGGCGGTCACGAGACGGTACGGTCACGGCGAGAACGCGATCACCGCCCTCGACACGGTGGACGCACGGTTCGATCCGGGCACGTTCACCGCGGTGATGGGACCTTCCGGCTCCGGGAAGTCCACCCTGCTGCACAGCGCCGCCGGGCTGGACCGTGTGACGAGCGGTGAGGTGCTGATCGACGGCACCGCGGTGGCGGGGCTGAGCGAGCGTGCGCTGACCCGGTTACGCCGCAGCCGGGTGGGCTTCGTGTTCCAGGCGTTCAACCTGATCCCCGCCCTGACCGCGGCACAGAACGTGGTGCTGCCGCTGCGGCTGGCCGGCCGCCGTCCCGCACCGGGCGAGGTCGCCGCGATGCTGGCCGAGGTCGGGCTCGCGGACCGCGCCGGGCACCGCCCCGCCGAGCTCTCCGGCGGCCAGCAACAGCGGGTGGCTATCGCCCGGGCACTGGTCACCCGGCCCGCGGTGGTCTTCGCCGACGAGCCGACGGGCGCGCTGGACGCCCGGTCCGGGGCCGAGGTGCTCCGGCTGCTGCGATCCACCGTGGACCGGCACGGGCAGACCGTCGTGATGGTCACCCACGATCCGGTGGCGGCGGCTCACGCGGACAGGGTGCTGTTCCTCGCCGACGGCCGAGTGGTCGACGACCTGACCGGCGCGGTCGGCGCCGAGAGGATCGCGGTGCACACCGCCCGCCTCGAGGAGTCGGCCCGGTGATGGCATGGGCGATGGTGCGGCACCGGTTCGCGAGCTTCGCCGGCACGTTCGTGGCGATCGCGCTGGGCGTGGCCGTGGTGGCCGGCTCCGCGACGCTGTATCTCTCCTCGCGGCCACAGCCGCCGGCCCGCTACGCGGCCTCGCCGGTGCTCGTGCAGGCGCCGTCGGTGGGCACCGACGACTACGGCAACCCCGAGCTGCGTTCCTGGAGTTCCGTGGAGGCCGCCGAGCTCGCCGACGAGTTGGCAGAGGTGCCCGGGGTCGCGGCGGCCGTACCCGACCCGGTCTTCTACGTGCAGGAACGAGACGCGAAGGACGACGGGACGGCCCGGCTCGCCGGGCACGCCTGGTCCTCGGCGATGCTCGGCGGGTATCGGCTGACCGCCGGTCGTGCTCCGCAAGGGCCGGGCGAGGTGGTCGCCGACCGGCCCGTCGGCGGGTCACTCGACGTCCTCACCGCGGTCGGGCCGGAGACCTGGACGGTCACCGGGACGACCGACGGGCCCGGCTTCTACCTGGCGGACGACGACGCTGCGACGCGGGCCTCCGGCATCCGGGCCATCGGCCTGATCACGACCGGAGAAGCGGACGCCGGCCTCACGCCGGGCCGGAACGCCGCCAACGAAGCCGGGCAGACAGCCGGCGACGAGCCGGGGCGGGTCGCCGACGCCGCTCAGGCGAGGATCGGCGCGGGCGGCACGGTCCTCGCCGGACGGGAACGCTCGGCGCTGGAGCCGGAGAGCACGACGCGAATCCGCTGGCTCGGCGCGCAGTTGCTGATCGCGCTGGTCACCCTGGGTTCCTTCGCCACCGTCTTCGTGGTGGCCTCGACCTGCGCGCTGGCCGCCGCCCAACGGCAACGGGAACTGGGCCTGCTGCGGGCCGCGGGAGCGACACCCGGTCAGGTGCGCCGGCTGATGTACGCCGAGACCGCACTGATCGCTCTCCTCGGCGGCATCGCCGGAGCGCCGTTGGGCGTCGTCACGGCGCCGTTGCCGGCCGGCCCGATGATCGATTTCGGCCTTGAGCCGCCCGGCTTCGCGGTGACCTGGCAACCCGCCGCGGCGGGCGGGGCGATCCTGCTCGGGTTGGTCGTCGCGATGGCCGGAGTCACCGTTCCCGCCCGCCGGGCCAGCCGGGTCGCACCGCTGGCCGCTTTGCAGGCCGCGACCGTCGAGTCCCGGACCATGACACCGGCACGCTGGGCGTTCGGGCTTCTCAGTGCGACCGGCGGCGCCGTGTTGCTGCTCATCGTGCCGGGGATGCCGCGCCAGAGCATGACGACCGCCGGGATGGGCGCCGCGATGATGCTGCTGACGGCGGCCACGCTGCTGGCCCCGGTGATGATCGGGCCACTGGTACGCCTCGTGACCCTGCCGTGGCGGGGCTCGGCAACCGGGATGATGGTTCGCGAAAGCACACTGATCGGAGTCCGGCGAGTGGCCTCGACGGCCGCACCGGTGCTGCTCACCGTGGGGATCACCGTACTGCTGACCGGCACGATCGCGACGGCCGAGCAGGCGGCCGGCGTCGACGGGACCGCGGAGATTCCGGCGGTCACCGTGCTGGCGCCCGACGGCACGCCCGGGCTGAGCGAGGCCGCGGTCCACGGCCAGCCCGGTGACGCACGGCTGGGAACCCGGGTGCTGATCACGTACGGCTCGGCCACCACCGGCTACGACGCGACCGGGGTCGCCGGAGCGCTCGTCACGTTGTCCCGGCAGGCGGCCCGCGACCTCGGCGCCTCCACCGGCTCGGTCCTGACGGTGGGCTGGCCCGACGGCGCGGACACACCATTCGTCGTGGACGGGGTCGACCCGGACGCGACGTTTCCCCTGGTCCTCCCCCGCGACCTGGTCCGCAGCCACGATCCGGACGCCCTGACCGAGTTGGTCACCCTGACCGGCGACGCGATGCCCGCCGACGGCGCGCGGGTGCTGACCGCCCGTGAGTACGTACAGGAGGACCTCGACGAGGAGGGCCGGTTGGTCGACCTGTTCCTCGGGGTGCTGATCGGGCTGACCGCCGGATACACCGCGATCGCCGTGTCCAACACGCTGCTGATGGCGACAGCGGCGCGACTGCCGGAGTTCCGCGCGCTGCGGCTGGCCGGGGCGGGGCGCGGTCAGGTGCTACGGGTCACGACGGCGGAGGCGTTGCTCGTGACCGCGACCGGGGCGCTGCTGGGCGGCACGGTGGGCGTCTACTCGCTGACCGGCGTGCGGGCCTCGGTCGAGGGCGAGGTCGGTCACGACGTCACGCTCATCGTGCCCTGGCAGGCCGGGCTGGCGGTCGCCGCTCTGTGTGCTGTGCTCGCGGTAACCGCCGCAGCGGCGCCGATCCTGCGGCGGAGGATCTCATGATGCCCGCCATCACGTCGTGGTCACGGCGTTCCAGGAGCGAGCGTGGCGGTGGCCTCCCACGCCTCGGTGACCACGGTGACCCGGTTCCGGCCGGACTCCTTGCTGCGGTAGAGCAGCACGTCCGCGAGGTTGACCAGGTCGTCGGGCGTGCCGGCGTACTGGGGAGCGGTGGCCACCCCGGAGGAGACGGTCACCGTGATCACCTCGGTGGCGCTCAGCACCACGCCGCTGCGCATGATCTCGGCACGCAGCCGCTCGGCGACGGTGGCGGCGTCGGCCGTACTGGTCCGGGGCAGCAGGACGGCGAACTCCTCGCCGCCGTACCGGGCGACGACGTCGCCGCTGCGGATCGAGGCGCGCAGCCGGGTGGCGACCTCGACGAGGACCCGGTCGCCGGCCGAGTGGCCGTAGGTGTCGTTGACCTTCTTGAAGTGGTCGACGTCGAGCAGGATCAGCGACAGCGGCTCGTGGGCCCGGGCGGCGCGGGCGCACTCGCTGCCGAGCGACTCGGCGAAATACCTGCGGGTGTGCAGCCCGGTCAGGCTGTCGGTGATGGCCGCGTGCCGCTGCGCCTGGACCAGCCCGGCCAGCCGGCCCACCACCAGCAGGAACAGGGCGGCACAGCAGCCGGCCACCAGCAGCACGTGCAGGTCGGCGCCGCGCAGGTACTGCACCACCAGGGTGAGCGGGGCGAGCAGCGAGGCAGCGGCGAGCAGCACCAGCCGGCCGGTGGTGGCGACCGGGCCGGCGGTGGCGGCCCGGTCGCCGAGCGGGCGCATCGACGGGTGCACGCCGGCCAGGCCGAGCAGCACCGAGGCGCCGGCCCAGGCGACCTCCATCGGCCACCAGAACGCGTAGTCGCCGTGCAGCAGGCGGACGGCGTACCAGGTGTCGCCGCCGCAGAAGCCGATCAGGTACAGCCCGATCATCCGCAGTGCGGGCAGGTCGGCGCCGCCGCCGAGCATCATCCGGGCGCCGATCACGAGCAACAGCAGGTCGCCGACCGGGAACGCCAGCGCCTCGACGACCAGGTGCAGCGGGGCGCCCCGCAGCTGCTGCCAGGTCGGGTCGATGACGAAGACCCAGCTGGCCAGCGAGACCGAGACGGCCACGATGGCGGCGTCGATCATGGCGGGCCGGTCCCATCCCGGGGTGCGCCGGCGGACCAGCATCACCATCCCGGTCGCGATCAGCGGGAACCGCAGCAGGTACGGGATGTTGATCAGCTGGAGGTCCGGGAAGCGGCCGAAGAGCTCCGGGTACAGCGCGTAGAGGAAGTCGCCGAACGCGGAGAGCAGGGCGCCGGCCGCGATCAGCGTCCACGGCAGCCACGCCTCGGGCCGGTTGATCCGGATGCCGATCGCGATCGCCACCGGCGCCGAGGCGGTGCCCAGCACGTACAACGCCTGGGTCACCACCGGCGGCGCGCCGAGCAGGACGGCGGCACCGTAGGCGAGGACGATCGCCGCGCCGGCCGCCGCGACGATCACGAAGCGGGCCGGGGTCCGGTGATCCAGGCTGATGAGCTGCACGGCACCAGCATCCGTCCACCGGGTTGCAGATCGGGTCGAAGCGGGGATCAACGACGACGGGGAGAAAAGGCAGGGAGAAAGGTCAACGCCGGCGGGGCGAGAAGCGGTGGGCCGCGGTGAGCGTCCGGGTGGACCAGCGCATCGCGTCCAGGGCCGGCTTGGCCAGGTCGGCGGAGTCCGCCTCGCCGTCCTCGTAGGCCTGGACGGACTGCAGGACCTTGCCGAGGCGGCCGGTGCCGTAGGTGACCGCGTCGTTGACGTCGGCGGAGAGCGGCAACTGCTCGGCCACCGCCGCCGGGGTCGTCGCCATCAGGCCGGCCATGCCGGTGACCAGGCCCGCCACGAAGGCGGCGCCCGGGTCGGCGTTGTAGCGCGGTGCCAGGTTCTCGCAGAGGCGGGCCTTGGTCAGCGCGGTGAGCAGCTGCTCCTCGGGGGCCTCGCCGACGTCGTCGACCACCATCAGGGTGGCCCAGCGGCGGATCTTGATCAGGCCGACCAGCATCACGGCCTGGCGGACCGAGGAGATCCGGCTGACCACGCCGGCGGCGACCGAGTTGCTGACCCGCAGGACGCGCAGGGCGAGGGCCGGGTCGCTGGCGATGATCGAGGTGATCTTCTCGAGCGGGACGTCGGGGGACATCAGGGCCGCGACCAGTTCGAGGCGGCGCAGACGGGACGGTGAGAGGCTGGGCGTGCTGAGCACCTGGGGGCGGCTCAGCGCGTAGCCCTGGCGCAACTCCATGCCGTACCGGTCGGCGATCGCCACCTGGTCGGCGGTCTCCAGGCGCTCGGCGACCAGCTTGATGTCCGGGAACCTACGGCACTCGGCGACGATCTCGTCGAGTCGGCTCAGGTCGCCGTCGAGCAGGTCGAGCTTGACGTAGGAGGCGAGGCCGAGCAGGCGTTCGTGGCCGGAGCCCCAGACGAAGTCGTCGAGCGCGATCTGGTAGCCGGCCTCGGCGAGGGCCGTGATGCCGGCGATCACCTCGTCGTCCACGTCGACGGTCTCCAGTACCTCCAGCACCACCTGCTCCGGGCCGAACGGCAGGGGCAGGCGCCCGGTGACGAACTCGCGGGTCAGGTTGATGAAGCAGGGACGGTTGCCGGCGACCTCGGCGATGCCGAACTCGGTGAACGCGTTGACCATGACGGTGCTGGTCGCGTACGTGTCCTGGCGGCCGGACGCGATGTCGTCCATCCGGCCGCGGAACAGCAGTTCGTACGCGACGACCGCGCCCTGCGCGTCGAAGATCGGCTGACGGCCGACGTGCACCGCGTCCAACACCGGGATGTCCACGCCGACGCCATCGGCAGCACTGTGTCCCACTTGATGAATTAGACGCGACTCCGCAGAGGAAGGTCGCCGAGCCGGGGAAACATTGCCGAAACGGATGCTTCCCCATCGCCCGCTCGCCATGTTGGGATGAGACCGCCGTCACAGATCAGCCTGAAGGGGATCCACCGGATGCTCAACCTCTCCGTTCTCCTGGAGGACAGCGCCCGCCACCACCCGGAGCGCGCCGCCGTGGTGCTCGGCCCGCAGCGGCTCACCTACGCGCAGGTCGACGCCGCGGCGAACCAGGTGGCGAACCTCCTGGTGGCACGGGGGATCCAGCCCGGCGACAAGGTCGCGCTCTCCTGCCCGAACCTGCCGTACTTCCCGGTCGTCTACTACGGCATCCTCAAGGCCGGCGCGGTCGTCGTACCCCTGAACGTGCTGCTCAAGGGGCGCGAGGTGGCGTACCACCTGAAGGACTCCGAGGCGAAGGCGTACTTCTGCTTCCAGGGGACGCCCGAGTTGCCGATGGGCGCCGAGGGGTTCGCGGGGTTCAACGACGCGCCGGGCTGCGAGCACTTCCTCCTGATCACCGCGGACCCGGCCGCCGCCTCGCCGATCGAGGGCGCCGAGACGATGGGGGCGGCCCTGAACGGGGCGAGCCCGGTCTTCGAGAGCATGCTGCGGGCCGAGACCGACCCGGCGGTGATCCTCTACACCAGCGGGACCACCGGCCAGGCCAAGGGCGCCGAGCTCTCCCACTCGAACCTGCTGCTCAACGCGCTCACCTGCAACCGCCTCTTCGGTACGCAGCCGGCCACCGACACCCACCTGCTGGTACTGCCGCTGTTCCACTCGTTCGGCTCGACGGTGAACATGAACGCGGGCTTCGCGACGGCGTCGACGCTGGTCCTGCTGCCCCGGTTCGACGCCGACGCGGCGGTGCGGCTGCTGCAGAGCGAGGAGGTGACCTTCTTCGCCGGGGTGCCGACGATGTACTGGGGCCTGCTCAACGCGCTCGCCAAGCAGACCGAGGGCGTCGACGTGGAACGGATCGCCCGGAACATGCGGGTCGCGGTCTCCGGCGGGTCGAGTCTTCCCGTCGAGATCATCAAGGCGGTCCAGGAGCGCCTCGGCGTCACCATCCTGGAGGGGTACGGGCTCTCCGAGACCTCGCCGGTGGCGACCTTCAGCGACCCGCACGGCGAGCCCCGGCCCGGCTCGATCGGCATCCCGATCTGGGGCGTCGAGGTGAAGCTGATCGACCCGGAGTGGCGGACCGTCACCGGGACGGACGAGATCGGCGAGATCGCGGTCCGCGGGCACAACATCATGCGCGGCTACTACAACCGGCCCGAGGCGACCGCCGAGGTGATGCGGAACGGCTGGTTCCGGACCGGGGACCTGGCGCGCCGGGACAAGGACGGCTTCTACTACATCGTCGACCGGGCCAAGGACATGATCATCCGCGGTGGCTTCAACGTGTACCCGCGGGAGATCGAGGAGGTCCTGATCACCCACCCGGCGGTGTCGCTGGCCGCGGTGATCGGGGTGCCGCACCCCAGCCACGGCGAGGAGGTCAAGGCGTTCGTCATCCTCAACCCCGGCGCCACCGCGACCGAGGAGGAGCTCGTGGCGTGGGGCCGGGAGCAGATGGCCGCCTACAAGTACCCGCGGGTCGTCAGCATCGTCGAGTCGCTCCCGATGACCGCCACCGGCAAGCTGCTCAAGCGCGAACTGAGCTGACGAATCCCTGCGGAGATTTGGACGCCCGGCGGAGACCCCGCCGGGCGTCGCCGTTCGTAGACTCGGGCCGACCGATCCGCCACCATGATCGTTTGCATCCTTGATCGTTTGCATCCATGACGCACAGTGGACGGGCAGGAAGAAACACCGGCCGAGCAGGAGGTTGGCTTGACCACGACCCTCACACCACCGGGTGGACTGGTGCACCGGGTCGGGCGGCTGCGGCGGCACTCCCCGGGACGGCTCCAGCTGATCCTCGCCGCCCTGGTCACGCTCGGCCTGCTGACCGGGCTCGTGGCGGGGCTGACCGCGAACGCCGCCTCGACCGGGACGGCCGACCTCGGTGACCGGGAACAGCCGCTGCTCGTCGAGGCCGAGACCATCTACACCTCGCTCGCGGACGCGGACACCACCGCCGCCCAGGCCTTCCTGGCCGGCGGGCTCGAGCCCGCGGACCTCACCCGGCGGTACGACGCCGACCTGGCCCGTCTCGCCACGGCACTGACCTCGGCCTCCCGCCGTACCCCGCAGGAGAGCCCCGCCGCGCAGGCGGTGGAGGCCATCGCCGCCGGTGTCGCCAAGTACTCCGCGCTGGTCGCCACCGCCCGCGCCGACAACCGCCAGGGCCTGCCGGTCGGCGCGTCCTACCTCTCCGCGGCCTCCACGCTGAACCGGGAGACGCTGCAGGTCCAGGCGCAGGCGCTGTTCCAGATCGCCCAGGACGAGGTGGACGCCGGGTACGCCGACGCCCGCAGCTCCTGGTGGCTGACCCTGCTGGTGGCGCTCTTCGCCGTGCTCGCCGCCGCGCTGATCTGGTCGCAGATCTACCTGAGCCGCACCACGCACCGGACGTTCAACGTGCCGCTGCTCGCCGCGACCGCCGCGTTCGCGCTGCTCTTCGTGGGTGCGGCCGGGGTGTTCGGCGCCCAGCGCGGCCACCTGAGCAGCGCCGACCGGAACGGCTCCACCCCGGTCTCCACCCTCGCCGAGCTGCGCATCGTGGCGCTCTCCCAGCGGGCCGACGAGGCGCTCACGCTCGCCGCCCGCGGCGGTGGCGGCGACTCGGAGGCGCACTTCGACGCGGTCACCCCGCAGGCCGACTTCGACGATCCGGCGCTCGACGACGTCCGCACCGAGATGAACAGCGCCCGGGACGGCTACGCGGCGTACCTCGCACTCCACGATCAGGTCCGTGAGCTGGACGACGGCGGTGACTACGAGGGAGCCGTGGACCTGGCCGTCGGCGCGAAGAGCGGCACAGCCTTCGCGAGCGTCACCGACGCGCTGGACCGGGCGATCACCGACCGGAAGGCCGCCTTCACCAGCCAGATCACCAGCGCCGGCACCGGGCTGGACCTGCTCACGGTGCTCGGCCCGCTGCTCGCCCTGATCGGATGCGTGCTCGCCGCCCTCGGCATCCGCGCACGCCTGGAGGAGTACCGATGAGATCCAGCCTGGGACGGGCCGCCGTCGTCCTCCTGCTCCTGACCACCGCCGCCTGCACCGCCGACGACACCACCGCCCGGCCGTCGGGCAGCACGCCGGCACAGCCCGAGACCAGCACCTCGGCCGCGCCCGCCGACACCTCGTGCAACCCGCGCGCCAGCCTCCGCCCGTCCGGTTCCCTGCCCGAACCGGGGAGGATGCCGGCCGGCAGCTACATGGCGGAGATCTACCAGCGGGGGCGCCTGGTCCTCGGCACCAGCCAGGACACCCTGCTCTTCAGCTCCCGCAACCCGTTCACCGGCGAGATCGAGGGCTTCGACGTGGACATGGGACGCCAGATCGCCGAGGCGATCTTCGGTGACCCCGACAAACTGCAGATCAAGGTCGTGGCGTACGACAAGCGGGTGGACTCGGCGAAGGACGGCACCGTGGACGTCGTCGCCGACACGATGACCGCCAACTGCACGCGCTGGAACTCCGTCGACTTCTCCTCGATCTACTACGAGTCCGGGCAGAAGATCCTGGTCAGCAAGGACTCCACGATCAAGGGCGTGGACGACCTGAGCGGGAAGAAGGTCTGCGCGGCGAAGGGGTCGACGTCGTACGACAACCTCGGCAAGCTGACCAGCAGGCCGGAGCGGGTCGCGCTGGCCAGCTTCGGCGACTGCCTGGTGGCGTTCCAGCAGAACGAGGTGGACGCCATCTCGACCGACGACACCATCCTGATCGGGATGGCGGCCCAGGACCCGTACGCGAAGGTGGTCGGCGACCGCTACACCGAGGAGCCGTACGGTATGGCGATCTCCAAGGACCATCCGGAGTTCACCCGCTTCGTGAACGCGGTGCTGCAGAAGAACCGCGAGAACGGCACGTGGAAGGCGACGTACAAGAAATGGCTGGGTCAGTTCGGCCCGGTCCCGAACCCCCCGGTGGCTCAGTACCGATGATGGTGGGCATCCTGGACAACGCCGACCGGACGCTGGCGCATCTGGAGACCGCGGCGGCGGCGATCGCGGCCAACCTGGTCGACCTGGACGACAACCCGGTACGCCGGGACCTGGACAAGGGACAGCTGGCCGGGCGCACCGCCACGGCCTGGGCGGACGCGACCGACGAGCTGGCCCGCCTCTGGGAGGGCTACCGGATGCTGACCGAGCTGATCACGAAGGCTCGCGGGGTCCGCAGCGCCAAGCGGCTCAGCGACGGCGATCGGGCCGCCTACGTACGCCTCGTCCTGGGCGACTCGATCACGCTCTCCACCCAGACGGTGCCACTCGCCCAGCGCGGCCTTCTCGGGCCGGGCCAGGTGACCACCGCGTGCACGCCGATGGAGCTGCTCGGCGCGATGGAGCAGTCGTTCCGTACCGCGGTCGACGTGGTCACCCGGGTCGCCGACATCCGGCAACGGCTGATCCCGGCCGCCGCCGACGTCGCGGCGAGCCTGGACCGGGTCCGCCGGCTCGCCGAACAGGCCCGGACCGGCCTGCCGCTGCTGGCCGAGGCCGACCTGCTGCTCGGCGAGCTGACCGGCGCGCTGGCCGACGACCCGCTCAGCGCCGAGACCCCGGAGCAGGGGCTGGACCGGGTCCGGCGGCTGATCGAGCGGGCCGACGCGGAGCGCACCTCGGTCACCGAGTTCCGCGCCTCTCTGACCCGGCGGCTGGCCCGCGCCGCCGAGCGGGCGACCGAGATCGATCAGGCCGACCGGGATCTGCGGGCGTCCGTTCGGGACGTCGCCGACCGGTTCGCGCCCGAGGTGGTCGCCCGGGGACCACGCGGCGATCTCCGGCACGAGCTGACCGCGCTCAACGCGCTGGCCGCCGCCGGACAGTGGACCTCGATCAGCCCCCGTCTCTCCGCGTGGACCCAGCAGTCGGAGGGACACCTGGCCGGGATCCGGGAGGCGACCGCCCGCAACCGCGCCCTGCTCGCCGAGCGGATGGAGTTGCGCGGGCGGCTCAGCGCGTACCAGGCGAAGGCGCTGAGCCGGGGTCTCGGCGAGAACGAGGCCCTGGCGGTCCTCGCGAACGACGCCCACGAGAGGCTGTACACCGCGCCGTGCGATCTGGACGCCGCACGCCGGGCCGTCGACGCATACCAGGAAGCGCTGAGAGGTGATCAGCAATGAGATGCCAGCGGAACTGTCCCGGCACGATCGAGGACGGCTACTGCGACACCTGCGGCCTGGCCCCGGCGGCGCGAGCCACGACGGCGCCCGCCAAATCCGATAAATCCGAAATTTCGGCGGGCCCAGCAGCGAGCACGGGTACAGCCGCGAGCACGGGTACAGCGGCGGGTACGGCGGCGGCGACCGGTGCCTGCCGGCGCGACGGCTGCACCGGCAAGCTCGAGGACGGCTACTGCGACACGTGCGGCATGGCACCGGCGGCCGGCGCGGTACCCAGGCCCCGGGCGGCGACGTCTCCCAGCTCACGCACGGGTGCGCTCTCCACCCGTACCGGAAGCTCGAAAGGAAGCCGCAGCGGCCGCACCGGATCGCGGCGCCGCTTCGGCAGCGGCCTGGTCGACATCGCGCCGATCCCCCGGGTCGACCCCGCCGCCACGGTGATGACGGTCGCCGAGGTGCCGGAGTCCAAGCGCTTCTGCGCCACGTGCAACGAACCGGTCGGCCGGGCCCGCGGTGACCGCCCCGGCCGCAGCTCCGGCTTCTGCCCACACTGCGGCGAGGCGTTCGACTTCACCCCGAAGCTGACCAAGGGCACGCTGGTCGGCGGCCAGTACGAGGTGGCCGGCCCGCTCGCGCACGGCGGTCTCGGCTGGATCTACCTGGCCACCGACCGGAACGTCTCGGACCGCTGGGTGGTGCTCAAGGGCCTGCTCAACTCCGCCGACGAGGACGCGCTGGCCGCCGCGCTCGCCGAACAGCGGTTCCTGGCCGAGGTCGAGCACCCGAACATCGTCAAGATCTACAACTTCGTCAAGCACGACGGCGCCGGCTACATCGTGATGGAGTACGTCGGCGGGAAGTCGCTCAAGGACATCCTCAAGGAGCGGCAGTCCGGCCCGGGCCCGCTCCCGGTCGCGGACGCGCTCGAGTACCTGATCGAGATCATGCCCGCCTTCGGGTACCTGCACGACCGCGGGCTGATCTTCTGCGACTTCAAGCCGGACAACGTGATCCAGTCCGGTGACCAGATGAAGCTGATCGACCTGGGCGGCGTGGTGCACGTCGACGACCAGGAGGCCGCGATCTACGGCACGATCGGGTACCAGGCGCCGGAGATGGCGACCGAGGGCCCGTCGATCGCCGCCGACCTGTACACGATCGGGCGCACGCTGGCCGTGCTCACCACCGACTTCCGCGGCTACCAGACCACCTTCAAGCACGGCCTGCCGGACCGCGAGGCGTTCGGCGTCTACCGCGAGCACGAGGCGTTCTACCGGCTGATCGCCCGGGCCACCAGCCTGCGCTCGGACGAGCGGTTCGTGGACGCGGCCGAGATGGCCGAGCAGATGACCGGCGTACTGCGCCAGGTCATCGCGGCCGGCGGCGAGGCCCGGCCGGCGCCGTCCCGGCTCTTCACCGGCGAACTGCGCACCGACCTGAAGACCGACGCGCCGCGCTGGCCGGATCTGCCCACCCCGCTGATCGACCTCGGCGACCCGGCCGCCGCCTTCCTCGCCTCGGTCACCGTGACCGATCCGGCCGAGGTGCTGGCGCTGATCAGGAGCTCCGGGACGCAGACCACCGAGACGAAGCTGCGCGAGCTGCGCGCGGAGATCGACCTCGGCGCCCGGCACGGCGTCTTCGACGACGCGGCGAAGGCCCGCGACGAGCTCGCCGCCACCGACGGCGCGGACTGGCGGGTGGCCTGGTACGACGGCCTGCTCGCGCTGGCCCGGGAGGACTGGACCACCGCCCGGCAGCGCTTCGACGCGGTCTGGGCGGTGCTCCCCGGCGAGCTCGCCCCGCAGCTCGCGCTCGGCTTCACCGAGGAGCTGGCCGGCCGCCCCGAGAAGGCGGTCCGCTACTACGACGTGGTCAGCCGGACCGATCCCGCCTACACGACGGCCGCCGCCGGTCTCGCCCGCTGCCGTCTGGCGGGTGGCGACCGGGTCGGTGCGGTGGAGGCGTACCAGCGGGTGCCGGGCACCTCGGCGGCGTACCGGATCTCGCAGGTCGGCGCGGTGCGTGCGCTGGTCCGGGCGCATCCGGCGGCGGGCGTGGACGTCACCTCGCTGGCGTCGGCGGCCGAGCTGATCGAGCGGCTCGAGGCGGAGGCGGCCCAGCTCGCCGAGCTCCGCGCCGAACTCCTGGAGCAGGCGCTCGCCTCGATGGGCGGCGGTGCGAGGATACCGGCCGTGGTGCTGGGCGGTCCGCGTACCGGCGACGCCGCGGAACGGGATGTCCGTTTCGCTCTGGAGGCGGCGTACCGGGAAATGGCTCGCGCGGCCCACGGCGCCGAGAAGATCCGCCTCGTTGATCTGGCCAACGCGTCCCGGCCCCGGACGCGGACCTAGGAAGCACCTCCCCGAGAGAAGGCACGTTGATTTTGACCGAGTGCGACGCCTGCGCCGAGGGACGCGCCGCCGGTGCGGCGTTCTGCGAGGAGTGCGGGCGCGCCCTGAGCGATCCACCCCCCGCCTCTGCCGCGGCCTCCGACGATTCCGCACCCTCTTCCGCATCACGTACGCCCGGCGAGGCCGGCGAGACGGCTGAAGAGGCGGCGAGGTCCACCAAGGGCAGCGGGCGGGACTGCCCGCACTGTGAGACGTCCGGGTCCGTGGGGGTGGACGAGTACTGCGAGCATTGCGGCATGCGCGCCGGGCGTCCCCGCGACCACATCGAGGCCGATGGTGGCCCGGTGGCCGCCGCGGTGAGCAACCGCGGGCGCCGCCACCACCGCAACGAGGACGCGATGTGGCTGGCCGTCGGCCCGGGCGCCGCCGACGTGGTGGTCTGCGACGGCGTCTCGTCGTCGTCCGACCCGGACGTCGCCTCGGACGTGGCCACCCGCGCGGCCGGCGAGATGCTGGCGCACGCGGCGCTGCCCGCCGAGCCGTCCACCGACGGGCTAGCGGACGTGGTCGGCACGGCGATCATCGCGGCCGGGGCCGCCGTGGCCGCGCTGGCCGGCAGCGGCGATCCGCGCCGGACCGCCTCCAACCCGGCGTGCACGATCATCGCGGCGGCGGTGCGCGGGCCGCACGTCGGCTACGGCTGGGTCGGGGACAGCCGGATCTACTGGATCGGCCCGGACGGGCCCGCCGAGCAGCTCACCGAGGACGACTCCTGGGCCCGCCACGTGATCGCCCTCGGGGTGGACCCCCAGGTGGCGATGAACGACCCGAAGGCCCACGCGATCACCGCCTGGCTGGGCGCGGACGCCGGCCGGATCAAGCCCCGGGTCGGCGGGCTGACCGCCACGGCCCCCGGTCACCTGGTGCTCTGCAGCGACGGGCTGTGGAACTACCTGACCGATCCGGCCGACTTCGCCGCCGCGATCCGGGCGTCGCTGCAGAGCACGGCCGACGCCCCGTCGCCGCTGCTGGAGGCGGCCCGCGAGCTGATCGCGTACGCCAACGCCGCCGGAGGCGCCGACAACATCACGGTCGCCCTCGTACCGATCCACCCGCCCACCGCCGCGGAAGCCACCGCCGCTCCGGAAGCCACCACCGCTCCGGAAGTCACCACCACTGCGGAGGCCACCACTGCGGAGGCCACCGCTCCGGCGGCCGCCGCTGCGGGGGACGAGGACGCCGGGTCCGACGTGGCCGACAGCGCGGCCACCGCGAGCGCACCAGACTCACCAGACAAGGCCGAGGCCGAGCAAGCCGCTGACGAAGCGTAAGGAGTATCCCGTGTCCTACACCGCCGAGGCTTTCCAGAACGAGTACCTGGCCCTGCGAGCGACCGAAGTCAACGCGATCGTCACCGTCACGTCGTCGGGGTCCGAGGGCGGCCGCCGGACGAGCGGCGCCACCGAGATCATCATTGTGGACGCGTCCGGATCGATGCAGGCGGAGGGCCGGATGGCCGCCGCCCGCCAGGCCGCCAAGGCCGCGGTGAACTGCATCGACGACGGCGTCAACTTCGCCATCATCGCCGGGGTGAGCACCGCGCAGCAGCTCTTCCCGGAGCCGGGGCACCTCGCGGTCGCCTCCCCGGAGACCCGTGCCGCCGCGATCACCTCGATCGACCGGCTGCAGGCCAGCGGCGGCACCGCGATGGGCGCCTGGCTGCTGCTCGCCGCGCAGCTGTTCGAGCAGCGGCCCGGCGACATCGCGCACGCCATCCTGCTCACCGACGGTGACAACGGCGAGCGGCAGGGCTACCTGGAGAGCGTCCTGCAGAACATCGGCGGCCACTTCACCGTCGACTCCCGGGGCGTCGGCACCAACTGGAAGGTCTCCGAGCTGCGGAAGATCGCCACGGCCATGCTCGGCACCGTCGACATCGTGGCCCGGCCGGAGGGGCTGACCGCGGCCTTCGAGCAGATCATCACCGCCGCGATGGGCAAGACCAGCGCGGACGTCCAGCTCAAGGTCTGGACCCCGGTGAACGCGAAGATCCGCTTCGTGAAGCAGGTGGAGCCGCAGGTCGCTGACCTGACCGGCAAGCGGGCCGAGGACGGGCCGCGCGCCGGGCGTTACCCGCTCGGCGCGTGGGGTCAGGAGAGCCGCGACTACCACGTCTGCGTGGACGTGCCACCGGGCGAGGCCGGCGACGACATGCTCGCGGCCCGGGTCTCCGTGGTCGAGGGCGACGAGGTGCACGCGCAGTGCCTGGTCCGGGCGGTCTGGACCGAGGACAGCGCGCTCTCCACCCGGATCAACCGGCAGGTGGCGCACTACACCGGGCAGGCCGAGCTGGCCTCGGCGATCCAGGAGGGCCTGGCCGCCAAGGAGGCCGGCGACGACATGACCGCGACGCTGAAGTTCGGGCGCGCGGCACAGCTGGCCCACGAGAGCGGTAACGAGGCGACGCAGGAGCTGCTCGCCAAGGTGGTCGAGATCGAGGACGCGGCGACCGGCACGGTCCGGATGCGCCGCAGGGTAGCCGCGGAGGACGAGATGGCGCTGGACACCCGTTCCACCAAGACCGTGCGGGTGGGCCGGGTTCAGTGAGCGCGTACACCTGCCCGAACGGGCACCGGTCCGCCGAGGCCGACTACTGCGACGAGTGCGGTGCGAAGATCGCCGGCGTCGCTTCTCCGGACGCCACACCCGCTGCCACCGCCGCTCCGGACGCCGCGCCCGCTGCCGCTCCCCCGGGCGCCACACCCGGTGGCGTCGCTTCTCCGGAGGCCGCGGGCCCGCCGGCCGTGTCCGTCACCGATCCGACCGCGCAGCTGACGCCTGCCGGGCAGTGCCCGCACTGCGGCGTCCCCCGCTCCGGGGAGACCCGGTTCTGCGAGGACTGCGGGTTCGACTACACCACCGGGAAGATCCCCTCGCTCCCCGTCGAGGAGGCCGCGCCCGCCGGGCAGTGGACCGCGACGATCTTCGCGAACCGGGAGTACTTCGACACCAACGACATCGAGGGCGTCGACTTCCCGGCGGACCCGCCGTCGCGGATCATCACGCTGCCCAGCCCGCAGGCCCGGATCGGCCGGAAGAGCCGGACGAAGGGGACCGCCCCGGAGATCGACCTCACCGCCGAGACCGCGGACCCGGGTGTCTCGCACAGCCACGCGCTGCTCACGCTGAACATCGACGGCGTGTGGCTCGTCTCCGACCTGGGATCCACCAACGGCACGTACCTCAACGACGAGGAGCAGCCGCTCGGGGCCGGCCAGTCGCGCGCGCTCAAGGATGGTGACCAGGTCCACGTCGGCGCCTGGACCACCATCACCATGCACGCGCCCTGACATCATTGCCGGGTGGCCGACCCCTCCCCGAACACGCCGGGCCCGGATTCGTTCGGTGCCCGGCTCCGCTCGCTGCGCCGGGCCGCCGGGCTGACGATGGAGCAGCTCGCCGAGGCGTCCGGGGTCAGCGCCCGGGCGATCAGCGACATGGAACGGGGACACAGCCGGGCCCCGCAGGCGCGGACGCTGACCGCTCTCGCCCAGGGGCTCGGCCTGGACCCGGCCCAGCTCGGCGTCCTCGAGGAGACCGCCCGGCAACAGCGCTCCCACTCCGCGGGGCGGCCCCGCCTCTGTGAGCCGCCCCGGGCCATCCACGACTTCGTGGGGCGGGCCGACGAGCTGGACCAGATGCGGCGGCACGCCCTCGCGGGGCTGGGGCCCGCTCCGGTCACCGTGGTCCACGGTCAGCCCGGCCTCGGCAAGACGGCTCTCGCCGTACGGCTGGCGGACCAGCTGAAGGACCGCTACCCGGACGGCTGCTACTACCTGGACCTGCGTGGCACCGACGCGGAGCCGGTGGCGCCGGGCGAGGCGCTGCTGCGGCTGCTGCGGGCGATGGAGGTCGGCAGCCGCCGGATCGCCGAGTCCGACGACGAGCGCTCCAGTCAGCTGCGGGCGGTCCTGAGCGAACGCCGCTGCCTGCTGGTCCTCGACAACGCGGGCAGCGAGGCCCAGGTCCGCCCGCTGCTGCCCGGCGACGGCGAGAGCCTGGCCGTGGTGACCAGCCGCCGGGTGCTGGGCGGGCTCGACGGCGTACTGCGGATCGCGCTGCAGCCCCTGGCCCCGGCCGAGTCGGCGGCGATGCTGCGGGCGATCGCCGTCCAGGCCGCCGATCCGCGGGCCGCCGCGCAGGTCGAGGCGGTCGCCCGGCTCTGCGGTCACCTGCCGCTCGCGCTGCGCATCGCCGGTAACCGGCTGGCCACCCGTCCGGCGTGGACGGTGGAGAGCCTGGTCGCCCGGCTCACCGACGCGGACCGGCGGCTCGCGAACCTCTCCACCGGCGATCTCGGGGTGGCCGCCGCGTTCGCGCTCTCGCACGCGCAGCTCTCCGTCCCGGCACGCGGGCTGTTCCGGCGGCTCGCGCACGTGCCGGGCGTGGACTTCGCCGCGCCGGTCGCCGCCGTACTGACCGAGAACGGGCCCGACGACGCCGCCGACGGCCTGGACGAACTGGTCGACCTGGGCCTGCTCCAGCAGTCCGGCCCGGAACGGTACCGCTTCCACGACCTGATCCGGCTCTTCGCGCAGGAGCGGCTGCGCATCGAGGAGCCGGCCGGCACCCGGGCCGCGACCGCCAAGCGGATGGCCGACTGGTTCCTGCACACCGCGATCGTGGCCGGCCGCTGGTTCGAACCCGGGTACGGCGCGCTGCCCGCGGGGTACGCCGGCCTGGTCGGGCTGCGGACCGCCGAGGAGGCCGACGCATGGCTGCAGGCCGAGCGGACCAGCTGGCTGGGCGCGCTCCGCTCGGCGGCCCGCGGCGGGCAGTATCAGCTGGTCGTGGACGTGGCCGAGGCGATGCACTGGTACTCCGACAAGCACATCCGGGGCGCCTACTGGTACGAGGTCTACGGGCTCTCCCGGGCCGCCGCCGCCCGGCTCCCCGACCGGCGCCAGGAGGTCACCCACATCAACTACCACGCGTGGGCCGCCACCCACTGCGCCCGGCGGCCGGGCGAGGGCGCGGAGATCGCGATGGACGCCTACCGGCTCGCCGTCGAACTGGACGACGTCAAGGAGCAGGGCTGGGCGCTGCGCTACGCGGCCGACGCCTGGCGGCACGGCGGGCAGGCGGAACGGGCGCTGGAGCCGTACCGGAAAGCGCGGGAACTCGCCGACCGGGCCGGGGACCACGACGCATTCGTGCAGATCGGCCCGGGTCTGGCGATGGTGCTCAACGAGATGGGACGGCACGAGGAGGCGCTCGCCGCGTGCCGGGACACGCTGCGCGAGCTCGACGCCCGGCCGGTCTCGCCCCGGCCGGCGGTCAGCGCCCGTGCCTGCGCGCACACCACCGCCGCGGGCATCCTCGCCGACCAGGGACGCTGGACCGAGGCGCTCACCGAAGCCGACCGTGCGCTCCCCGCGGCCAGCGAGTTCGGGTACGCCGGGTACCTCGGCGAGGTGCACCTCACGATGGGGCGCGCGCGGATGGCCCTCGGCTCGCCGGAGCAGGCACGGCCGTACCTGAAGAAGGCTGTGGAACTGCTTGACGGGACCCCCTTCCGGCGCAGCGCCGAACGGGCCCGGGCCGGACTCGCCGCGCTGCAGTCCCTCCGCTGAAGTTCTGCATATTGTTCTGCGTGGTTCCGGAGCCCGGGAATTGATGTCATGAGAGCACGGCCGCGCTGCCCGGCGCGGACACCGCGAAAGGACTCTCATGAGCTTCGTCACGACCTCGGACGGCACGAACATCTACTTCAAGGACTGGGGTACCGGTCGCCCGGTCGTGCTGAGCCACGGCTGGCCGCTGAACTCGGACAGCTGGGAGGCGCAGCAGCTCTTCCTCGCGCAGAACGGCTACCGGGTGATCGCCCACGACCGTCGCGGTCACGGCAGGTCGGACCAGACCTGGCACGGCAACGAGATGGACACGTACGCCGCCGACCTGGCCGCGGTCATCGACTACCTGGACCTCGCCGAGGTCACCCTGGTCGGCTTCTCCACCGGTGGCGGCGAGATCTCCCGCTACATCGGCAACTACGGCACCTCGCGCGTCGCGCAGGCCGTGCTCGTCTCCGCGGTGCCCCCGCTGATGCTGAAGACCGACGACAACCCGGGCGGCCTGCCGATCGAGGTCTTCGACGGCATCCGGGCCGGCTCCCTCGCCGACCGCGGCCAGCTCTACCAGGACTTCGCGAACGGCCCGTTCTTCGGCGCGAACCGTCCCGGCGCACAGGTCTCGCAGGGCATGAAGGACTCCTTCTGGCTGCAGGGCATGGCCGGCGGCCACCACAACACGTACGAGTCGATCGCCGCCTTCTCGGCCACCGACTTCCGCGGTGACCTGGCCAAGTTCGACGTCCCCACGCTGGTCATCCACGGCGACGACGACCAGGTCGTCCCCTTCGAGGTCGGCGGCCAGGCCTCCGCGGCCCTGATCAAGGGCGCCGAGCTGAAGGTCTACGCGGGCGGCCCGCACGGCATCACCGACACCCACAAGCAGCAGCTGAACGAGGACCTGCTCGCCTTCCTGAACAGCTACAACGCCTGATCTTCACTCACCCGGGGAAAGGGAGGGGGCCCGGCTACCCCGGGCCCCCTCTCCCCTGCCCGCTCACCCTTCCGGCCGGTGGTGAGGGGTGTCCCGCTCCGCGTGAGACAGCCCTCAGCACCAGCCGGAACCGTGCGGAGGCGCCGCCGTTGTACAGGGAGTGGCATACGGTGACTACCCTGTACACAGGTAGCGAAGTCCACAGGGGACGAGGAACCCGCCGCATGCAGGAGATCGCGCTCACCGTCGTCTCACTGGTTCTCGGCGCGGTGGCCGGTCTCTACCTGACGGTCCGCTACGAGGACGCCTGGAAGGCCCGACGCAACCGCCGCCGGCGGCTGCGGGCGTCCCGGTCGATCCGGCGCGATCGGCTGCACGACGAGGAAGCGGTCAGTGTGGGTGGCCGCCTGACCGGTTTTCATCTCGTCGAGGGGGATGGGCAGGCGGTGCTGGAGCCGGAGAACGTGGTGATCGATCTGCGGGCCGGCACCCGGGAGCCACCGCCCGCCGTGGTCGCGTTGCGGCAGCGGATCCGGCGCCAGCTGAACGCCGCACGGCGCTCCCCGGACGACCAGGTGACCGGCTGGAACAGCACGACACTGGTCTCGCTGGACGGCTACCGGGTCTCCCGCTCGCCGGACCGGGAGGACATCGTCCTGCACCTGGAGACGCACACCACCGACTACGCGACCTTCGCGGCCACCGCGCTCAGCCTGGACGAACCGATCCCGGTCACCGACATCCACGGGGTGGAGGGCGTCTCCACGCTCCGCCACCAGTTCTTCCCGACACGGCAGGCGATCCGGACGGCGATCCGGCACCCGGACCCGGATCTGAGCAACGGCATCGGGATCGCCCTGCTGGTCTTCACCGACGACGACCGGGTGGTCCTCTCCCGCCGTCGGCAGAGTTCGCGGGCCCGGCCCGGTGAGCGCGACGTGACCGTGGTCGAGGGCCTGCACGCACACCGGGACCTGCGGGGATCGGGACGGCTGGACGTCTACCAGGCGGCGATCCGCGGGTGCATGGAGGAGCTGGGCGTGTCGGTCCGGGCCGATGACGTACGGGTGCTGGGCTTCGGTGTCGACATGCAGTTCTACCAGTGGAACTTCCTCGGGCTGGTACGGCTGCGGGGCACCGCGGCGGAGCTCTTCGAGGCGCACGCCATCAGCGCCCGGGACCGCTGGGAGGGCCGGCTGGAGTCCTTCCCGGCCGATCCGGAGCTGGTCTTCAGCCGGCTCGGGCAGGACGGCGCGTGGGATACCGCGCTGGTCACGGCGTTTCTCGCCTTCAGTCACGTACACGGGGCGGCGGCGACGCGGCGGGCCGCGGAACGGGCCCTGGGCCGGCCGGCGTGATCAGTCGCCGAGCTCGGGGAACGCCCGCTCCAGGCCCGCGATGTCGTAGACGTGCCGGATCCCGCTGACCCGGTCATCGTCGAGCGTGAGGTACTCGACGACACGGGTTCGTGCCCCACCGTCCCCTGTGGAACATTCGTAGATCAGCATTGAGCGGCCCGGCGCGTCGACCCGGCTGACGACGGTGACCGTGGCGACCGCGGCCAGCCGCCGCTGGAGCGGCAGGAACCGGCCGGGGAGGCCGACATTGCTCTCGGCCCGGACGTCCGGCGCCAGGACCGCGCCGAGGGCCGCGTGGTCGTTCGTGGTCCAGGCGGCCACGTAGCGATCGACAAGTGAACCGGGGGACGGCTGACTCATCCCGCCATCCTGCCAGCGGACCGGGCGGGAATGAACCTGGCTGGTGGTCAGGGGTGTCTCCGGCAGGCCGAGACACCCCTGGTCACCAGCCAAAACCGGGCGGCGCCTCCCCTGGGGGAAGCGCCGCCGTGGTCGCGTACGGGCGTACGGTCAGGAGAAGGTGAACTCGCCGCCGTAGTCGCGGGTGTGGTCGCGGTAGACGGTGTGGTAGTGGATCTGGTTCTGGATGACGACGCCGTTCTGGCAGACGAACTCGACCCAGACCGACGGGCCGTCGACGCGGACGTAGTCGGCGTGGTTGGTCATCGTGACGTGGCCGGACCAGCCGATGTAGGTCTTGTCGAGCTCGTCCTCGTAGGTGGTCATCAGCGACGCGGACGTGGTGTCGTCGGCGTTCACCACCCAGGGCTTGATCGCGGCGAGGACCAGGTCCTTCTGGTCGTCGGTGAGGCTGCTGACCGCGATGCCCTCCTTCTTGGACGGGAACTCGCCGTCGGAGCCCGGGCCGAGCAGGATGTCGCTGTACGTCTCGGAGATCTTCGCCTTGGTCTGCTCGGCGCTGCTCAGCCCGGCCAGCATCGCCACCATCGCGGTCTTCATGTCCTCGAGAGGGGCGTGCGACGTGCCCTCGGAATCGGTCCAGCTGGTGGGCTCGACGCCGACGTGGAACGGGGTGGTGCCCTCGACCTCGCCGTCCTTGTACGTGATGTTCACCGCGAGGTGGTGCCCGCCGAAGTGCAGCTGCCACGTGCCCGTGGTCGACGGGGTGCCGAGGAAGGCCAGGTAGTAGTTGCCCTCGGCATAGCCGCCGAGCCCGCCGCCCGCGTCGGTGCCGCCGGAGCCGCTGGGCATCGCGCCGCCGCCCGGGCCGCCGGACATCCCGGCGGGCGGTCCGCCGGAGCCGCCGGGACCACCCGACATCCCGCCGCCCGGACCACCGGACATCCCGCCACCGGGGCCACCGCTCGAACCCGAGCTGGACTGGACGGTGCCGAGGTACTTGTCGGCCGCGAAGATCTGCAGGACCCGCTCGTAGCCCGTACCGGAGCCGGTGCCGAGAGCGGTCATCAGCACGCTCTTGCCCGCGGCGACCTGGGTGTCGGTCAGGTCGCCGAACATCACGCCGGGACGGCAGGTCGAGCCGCACGGCAGGTTCGACCAGGCGACCGCCTCGGCCTGGGTGAAGTCGAGCTGGGCCAGGGTCTTCTCGTCGGTGTCCAGGGTCGCGAGGAACGCGGTGGCGGCCTCGACCACGCCGGCCACGCTCTTGTCGTACGACTTCACCGTCGCCGCACTGGTCGACGTCGTCGTGGTACTGCTGTCGTCGTCCGAGCCACAGGCCGCGATGGTGCCGGAGAGCAGGACAGCGGTGGTCGCGATGCCCAGCAGGACGGCCGTACGGCGGCGTCTGATGATGTCCTTCACGAACATCACGGTATAACCGAAGTTTCCGATAAAGTGCCTATTTCGCCAGAAGAGCGACGGCCTCCGACGCGAGGCCGGCGCTCGCGGCGTAGACGGATCCGCCGGGCGCGGGCCTGGTGTTCCCCGCGAAGCCGCGATAACACCCGCCGGCCTCGTTGACGATCAGCGACGTCGCCGCGAAGTCCCAGATCGCCCCGCCGGTCTGCACCGCCAGGTCCAGGTCGCCGCGCGCCACGTGCAGCGCCGGCTGCACCTCCCACGGCCGCTCGTCCGCGATCTCGATGACCGGCACCGCCCGCTCCCGCCCCCAGTCCAGCGGCACCACCCCGAGCAGGCTGCCCGCGACACCGGCGGCGGGGGCGGAGGAGACCCGGATCCGCCGCGGAGTGACGATCCGCCCCTCTTCCAGTACGCCCTCCCAGGCCCCTTCGCCGCGCGACGCCCACCAGACCCGCCCGACCGCCGGGACGGCCGCCACCGCGGTGGTGACCTCGCCCTCCACCTCCAGCGCGACCAGCACCAGCCACCGGCCGTCGCCCCGGACGAAGAGCGCGGTGCCGTCGATCGGGTCGAGGATCCAGCGACGGCCCCCTCTGCCCGCCGTCTCGCCGTGCTCCTCGCCGAGGATCGCGTCGTCCGGGCGAGCGGCTTCCAGCACCCCCCGGATCACCGATTCGACGGCCCGGTCGGCGGCGGTCACCACCGAGCCGTCCGCCTTGAGCTCGTGGGACAGGTCGGCGAGGGCGGCGAAGTGCCGCATCGCCTCGGCGGCGCCGGTCAGTGCGGCCCGCCGGGCGATCTGTAGGTCGGTCTCCACGGGATCCATCCTGCCGGGTCCTTGTCGGGTGACGCGGCAACCTCGTGCGAAGATTGGAGTAACAATGCGTACTTCGATAAACGGCATCACCGACGGCGTCGTCTTCACCACGCCGCCGTCGCTGCCGCGCGGACGTCATGTGCTGACCCGCGAACAGGTGGTCGCCGCCCAGCGGGAGAAGATGCTGATCGCCGCGACCGAGCTGCTGGCCGGCGAGGGCCACCGCGGCTTCGGGGTGCGCGAGATCTGCAGCCGGGCGGCGGTGTCCCGGGCCGCGTTCTACGAGTGCTTCGCCGACAAGGACGCCTGCGTCAACGCGGCGTACGACCGGTTCATCGCGGTCTTCCTGGAGCGCCTCGCGGAGAACCAGGACGCGACGACGTGGGCCGACTGCGTCGGTGGGTTCGTCACGGCGTACATGAGAACGCTCGGCAGTGATCTCGTCGCGGCGCGCGCCTTTCAAGTGGAGATGGACGCTCTCGGACAGCCCGCGCGGCAACGGCGCCGCGAAGCGATCGGGCGACTGGCCGGCTTCGTGCGCGATCTGCGCGAACGGCGCTTCCCCGGCAGCGCGCCCAGCGTGCCGATGAGCGCGTATATCGGGGCGATCTACGCGCTGCGGCAGATCGCCTCCGACGCTCTGGACGCCGCGGAGAGGCCGGATCTCCTGGCCCTCGTGCCGGAGATATCCGCCTGGCTCACCCGGATGGTGGAGGAACCGCGATGAACCCTGAGGAAGAGAACGCCCTGCTCGCACGGTTGCGGGAGGACGAACCGGCGTCGTTCGGCGCGATGTTCCTGCACCGGGCGGCGCGCCGGCCGCAGGACGAGGCGTACCGCAGGCCGCTGCCGGACGGGACCTGGCAGGGGCAGACGTGGGCCGCGACCGCCGACGCCGTCACCGAGATCGCGGCCGGGCTGATCGCTCTCGGACTCCAGCCGGAGGACCGGGTGGCGATCGCGGCGGCCACCCGGGTCGAGTGGATCGAGGCGGACTTCGGCGTGATGTGCGCGGGCGGGGCGACCACCACCGTCTACCCGAGCTCGTCGCCGGCCGAGGTGGCCCACATCCTGACCGATTCCGGCAGCCGGATCGCGATCGTCGAGAACGCCGCCCAGCTGGCCAAGGTGCTGCCCACGCCGGTCGAGCACATCGTTCTGATCGACGGTGCGCCGGACGATCCGCGGGCTCTCACCCTCGCGTCGCTGCGCTCGCTCGGCCGGGAGCGTCTCACCGCGAGTCCGGATCTGGTCACTGAGACCGTTTCCCGGGTACGCCCGGAACACCTGGCCACCCTCGTCTACACCTCCGGAACGACCGGACTGCCCAAGGGCGTGCGTATCCCCCACTCCGCCTGGGTCTACCAGGGACTGGCGATCCAGGCGATGGGCATCGTGCACCCGGGCGACCTCGGCTACCTGTGGCTGCCGCTCTCCCACGCGTTCGGGAAGGCGCTGCTCAGCTGCCAGTTGTCGGTCGGCTTTCCGTTCGCGGTGGACGGCGACGTGAGCCGGATCGTGGAGCGCCTCGGCGTGGTACGCCCGACCATCATGCCGGCCGTGCCACGGATCTTCGAGAAGGTGTACGCCGCGGTCGGAGCGACCTCGGGCCTCCAGGGCCGCCTGCTGCGCTGGGCCGTCGGGGTGGCCTCGACGACCCGCCGCGATCTCCGTTTCCGGCTGGCGGACCGGCTCGTCCTCAGTAGGGTGCGGGCCCGCTTCGGCGGCCGGATGCGGTACTTCATCTCGGGCGCCGCCCGGCTCGACCCGGAGATCGCCCGGTGGTTCGACGCGATCGGGCTGCCGATCGCGGAGGGGTACGGCCTGACCGAGTCCTGCGCTACGACCGTTTTCAATCGCCCGGACCGCCCGGAGTACGGGACCGTCGGGATGCCGCTGCCCGGCACCCTGATGCGGATCGCCGAGGACGGGGAGATCCTGCTGAAGGGTCCCGGCCTGATGGCCGGCTACCACGGGCTGCCCTCGGACGAGGTGCTGACCGACGGCTGGCTGCGCACCGGGGACATCGGGGAGATCACCGCGCGCGGTTCGCTGCGGGTCACCGACCGCAAGAAGGACCTGATCAAGACGTCGAACGGGAAGTACGTCGCGCCGCAGTCGATCGAGGCCCGGCTGAAGGCGCTGTGCCCCTTGATCGGCCAGGTGGTCGTGCACGGCGAGAACCGCAAGTACGTGACCGCCCTGATCGACCTGGACCCGGACGCGGTGCTCGCCGCCACCTCCGCCGCCGCGGCCGATTTCTCCGACACTTCGCGTTCTGCGGCGATCGAGTCTGAAATATCGGCGGCGATCGACCGGCTCAACCGCGAGGTCAACTCCTGGGAGACGATCAAGAAGTTCCTGATCCTCGACCACCACCTGACCGTGGAGAACGGCGACCTCACCCCGTCGATGAAGCTCCGCCGCCGCGCCGTGGAAGCCCGCTACCGGACACAACTGGACTCCCTCTACGCGTAGCCTCAACGCTGTGCATCGCAGCCGGCTGTACGGTCTCTTCCTGGACACCCCGGCGCCCGCCGCCACCGGCTTCTGGATCGGCGCCCTCGGCACCCGGCCGGAGACCCCGGCCGGCGACCCGCTGCTGATCCGGCTCGCCGGCGCCCGCCCCGGCCTGGATATCGAGATCAACACCGTCGACGACGCTCCGAACTGGCACATCGGCATCGAGACCGACGACGTCGAGGCCGAGTCCGCCCGCCTGATCCGCCTGGGCGCGGTGGCGGAGGCCGACCACGACGCGTACCGCCTGCTGCGCGCCCCGGGCGGCCACCTGATCACGGTCCTCCCGGTGCAGAGCACCCAGCGCTTCTTCGCCACGTCGTCGAAGGTCTGGCCCTAGCACTACGTCACGGCGTCGCCGAGGGTCCGGCCTCGGACGCCGTCGCCGCTGGTCCGGCCTCGGACGCCGCAGAGGCGCAGCGCGCTCGCGAGGAAGGCCGCGTGCGCCTCGTCGGCGCCGAGGCGTCCCGCGGCGACCTCGGTGGCCGCGGTGCCGACGAGCCCGACGACGGCGGCGGTCAGCCAGCCGGCCGGCAGTGCCACGTCGAAGTCGCCGGTCTGCCGGCCCCGCCGGACGATCCGCTCGAACAGCGCGGCACCCTCCGTGTGGGTGGCCTCGTTCCCGGGCGGCGTCCGGGCGAGCGCGGTCGCGAGCAGGTACGGGTACCGCCGGATCAGCTCCCAGCCGATGTCGAGGTACCGGCAGAGCGCGTCGGCCGGCGGCAGCGCGTCGAGGTTCGCGGCCTCCAGCGCGGCCACCGCCTCGGCCCCGGCGGCCTCGATCAGCGCGGAGATCAGCGCGTCCCGCGAGGCGAAGTGGGCGTAGACGGTCTGCCGGGTGACACCGGCCGCGGCGGCGAGCTGCTCCATGCTCGCGTCGGGCCGTTCCGCGAGCAGCGTGCGAGCCGCGCCGAGGATCGCGTCGATGCTGCGCCGGGCGTCGGAACGACGGCGGCGGGGCGGTGTGCCGGTCTCGAGGGCATCGCTCATCACGGGGCATGGTAGCCGCCCGACACATCCTTGACAGCCTGTAAGAGTTGAGGAACTCTGACAACCTGTCAACGTTGGACCAGCGGAAGGACTCCCCTCATGAGCGACCGCCCCCACTACGGCATCGACGCCCCGCCCCTCCCGTTCGTGCTCGGCGCGGCGGGCGCCGCCTGCGCCCTGGCCGCCCTCCGGCTGCCCGCCGCCCGCACACCCCTCGCGCTCGCCGGCGCGGTGCTGCTCGCCGGCGCCGGCGTCTACTTCCACACCACGCTGCGCGGCAAGTTCCGCGTCTGGGACGAGATCCTCGACGGGACCGGCCTCCGCGGCGACGAGCGGCTGCTGGACATGGGCTGCGGGCGCGGCGCGGTCCTGATCGCGGCCGCCCGCCGGCTCCCGCGGGGACGGGCGGTCGGCGTGGACCTCTGGTCGTTCGACCAGAGCGGGAACCGGCCGGACGCCACCCTGGCCAACGCGGCCGCGGCCGGCGTCGCCGACCGGGTCGAGGTGCAGACCGGCGACATGACCGCGCTGCCCTTCCCTGACGCCTCGTTCGACGTGGTGACCAGCGCGATGGCCATCCACAACATCCCGTCGGCCGAGGGACGGCGCCACGCGCTCGACGAGGCGGTCCGGGTGCTCCGCCCCGGCGGGCGGCTGGTCATCGCCGACCCGGCGCCGTTCACCCGCCGGTACGCCGCGCACCTCGGGCAGGGCACGCCGCGCGGCCTCGGCCCCCGCTACTGGTACAGCGGCCCGTGGGTCGCGGCCAGCCTGCTGCGCGCCGTCAAGAGCTGACGAAGACCAGCAGGCCGTTCGCCGGGATCGTCACCACGAGGTCGGCGAGCGCCCGGCCGCCGTTGCCGGCCACCAGCGGGTTGGGGAAGTGGTCGTAGAAGTCGGTGTTGAAGACCTCGCGCCACTCCCCCGCCACCGGGATCCGGTAGTCGTGGAGCGTCGTCTCGCTGAAGGTGAGCACGATCAGCACGTCGTCGCGGCGGTAGGCCACCACCCGGTTCGCCTCGTCGACGTGCAGGATGTCCAGCGCGCCACCACGCAGTCCGGGCAGCGAGCGCCGCAGGGCGATCATCTCGCGGGTGAAGCGCAGGAAGTCCGCCATGTGCCGGTCCGCGCCGAACGCGCCGTCCCACCAGATCAGCCGGTCCGTGCGGCCGGGGCTGTCCGACCAGAGCTTGTCCTCGAGGAACTCCTGGCCCATGAAGATCATCGGGACGCCCGGCGCGGTCAGCAGGAGGCCCATCGCCACCCGGGAACGGCTTCGGGCGTACCAGGAGCGGGGGTGGGAACTGTCGGCGAGTGTCGCGATCCGCGGATGACGATGGTCGTCCATGTCCAGCACGAGGTCGTGGTTCTCCAGGCAGTGGTACTCGCGCGCCGACGACCGCAGTCCCGCGACCAGGCGGCCGACTCCGGCGCCGCGATCGCCCACCACCGACCGCACCGCGTCGCGCAGCCGGTCCGAGTAGAAGAGGTCGAAACCCATCCCCCGCGGCGGCTCCTGGACGGCGAGCCAGGGCAGTTCACCCCAGTACTCCGCGATCTGCACCGCTTCCGGCTTCGCGCTCCGGAGCGTACGCGTCAACTCCTGGCAGAACGTCCAGCCGCCCTTGGCATCGATGACGCTCACCTCGTCGAACCGCAGCCCGTCCGCGTGGTACTCGTTCAGGAACATCAGCGCGTTGGCGGTGAGGAAGTCGCGCACCGGCCGGCGGCCGAAGGCGAACACCCGCCCACCGGCCCATCCGTCCGCGGTGAAGTACGCGTTGTTCAGCGGCCCCGGGTCCGCCGGCAGATCGATGTAGTCGAGGCTCTGCGGATCCAGCCCGCCGCCCGCGTGGTTGTAGACCACGTCGATCACCACGGCGATGCCGTACAGGTGACAGACGTCGATGAAGGCCTTCAGCTGATTCGCCTGCCCGGCCAGCTCCTCGTGTTTGAGCGGGCTCGCGCCCCTCGCCTCCAGAAGATCATTGACCGCTTTCCGGTACGACGTCAGCCCATGCGGATCGACGCAGTAATCCATCTCCGGTGAGAAGAGGTCCGTCCCGTTGTACCCGAGGCTCCACTCCCCCTGGAACTCGACCACCGGCAGCGGCTGGACGGCGGTCACCCCGAGCTCGGCCAGGTACGGCACCCGCTGCACCGCGTCCAGCAGCTTCGCCGTCCGGTGCGGCCGACGGTCCACACCGCCCTGACCGGTCGCCGAGAAGACGCCCACATGGAACTGGTAGACGATCAGGTCCTCGAACGCCGGCGCCCGCCACCCCTGGTCGTGCCACGGGTAGACGTCGTCGTCCACCACGATCGCGTCGCACTCCGGGTACCCGTAGAGCTCCAGCTCCCGGGCCTCCGGGTCACGCTTGTAGCCCTCACCGCCGGCCCCGGTCACATAGAACCGGTACTTCGTGCCGGCCGTGACACCCGGGAAGAACCCGGTCCAGTACCCGTCGCTCTCCGGGTCACGCGTCATCGCCGCGGAGGGCTCCGCCTCGTCGAACGAGACCAGCACCCGACGGGCGGCCGGCGCCCAGAACCGGAGAGCGACCCCGCCGTCCACCAGAGTCGCGCTCATGCGGGGAAGCCTAGCCGTGTTTCGGAGCCCGGCCGAGTGCCGCAGCCCCCGGCCGGGTTCCGAAACACGGGCTACGCACCGTCCAGGTGGAACAGGTCGGCGGCCCGGGTGGCGCGGAGCAACCAGCGCAAATGGGGCTGCGCGTTGCGGAGATGGCACGTCGCGTCCCGGGCGTCCGCCACCCGGCGCGCCGCCACCAGCATCCGGAGGCCCGCCGCGTCGCAGAAGTCCACCTGGGCCAGGTCGATGTGGATCTGCCGGACCGGCACGCCGAGCCCGAGCAGGTCGTACACCCGGGTCAGGTCGTAGAGCTGGGTCTGCAGCGCGGTCACCGACATGGCGTCCAGGCTGCCGTGCAACGTGATCAGCAACTGATCGCCCTCGCGTGCCCCGGCGATCCGGGTCCCCGTGAACGCCGGCGGATCGGGACTCATGTCAGCACCTCCGGCGGAGTCCGCATGATCGCCCACACCAGTTTGCCCCCGCGCGCCGGCAGCGCACCCCACGCGGAGGCCGCCGCCCCCACGATCCGCAGTCCCAGTCCCCGGTCGGTCAGCGACGGGCCGAGCAGACCGGGAACCGGATCCCGTACCCGCGGCGGCCGTGGATCCCCGTCGAAGACCGCCAGGTGCAGGGCCGCCCCGGTCCCGTTGCCGCGTCGCGATATCACCATCTCGATGTCGGTACCCGCGTGCTCGGCCGCGTTCACCACCAGCTCGGACGCGACCAGCCGGGCCCGCTGGCACAGGTGCGGCAGGTCCCAGGCCGCGCACGCGTCGTTGACCAGCGAACGGGCCAGCAGCGCGGCGCCGGGATCGGGCGGCAGGGCCAGGTTCATCCCGTCGATCAGCGGGTGCCGGTGTTCCAGGGCGCTACGGGCCTGCGGCACGGTCGCGTACATGACCAGCCAGTCCCGCGCGCCCATCCGCCGCAACCGCCGGGCCAGCGGGGACGCCGCGGTCAGGCAGACGGTGATCGCCACCGGCGGCTGCATCGCGGCGCCCTGCGCGCAGAGGGTCAGCCAGAGGGTCGCGCTGACCGCCCGCGGGTCGCTCAGGTCGAGCAGATCCACGATCATCCCGGTCGGGTGCTCCGCGAGACACTTCTCCATGATGGTCCGCGCCTGCCAGGAGAGCTGGCGGTCCCATGTCCCCCACACGCTGACCTCGATGATCGCGGTGTCCGGATCGATGACGGCCATCACCGTTTCTCTGACTGCGTCGCCGGACCACCCGATCAGATGCGGCGAGCCCGTGCTCATGTCCTCTTCTCCGGCCTACGCACTCAGCACGATCGATCCTGCCGCCCGCCATTCTTGATTCACCCCAATCCGCCCGTCAACGCACATTCACCATCCGCCCCTTCCCCCGCGACCATCCTCCTCACCGCTCTCGCGCAGCGAAAACGCCGGAACCGGCAGGGGCCGGGTGCCTGCCGGTTCCGGGACGGACCCGGGTGGGGACGAAGGTGGTCAGACGCCGCCCTGGTAGGCGAGGACGCCCCGGTTGACCAGGTTGATGGCCTTGCGGGCGATCTCCTTCATCTCCGGGGTGGAGGCGGACGCGTCCTTGATCTGGCCGAGCAGGTCGAGGACCTGGCGCGCCCAGCGGACGAAGTCGCCGGCCGGCATGTCGGCGTCGTACTGGTGGCCGCTGGCGAGGACCTTGGCGAGCGGTTCGCCGCGGGCCCAGCGGTACATCGGCCAGACGAAGCCGGGGTCGGGCTCGCGGGTCAGGGTCAGGCCGTGCTCGCTCTCGTCCTTGGCGATCTCGGCCCAGAGCTTGGCGCAGGCGTCGACGGCCTCGGAGATCGGGCCCTTCGGCACCGAGGCGCGGTCCTCGCTCTCCCGGCGGGACTCGTAGAGCACCATCGAGACGGCGGCGGCCAGCTCCTCGGGGGCGAGACCGTCCCAGACGCCCCGGCGGACGCACTCGGCGACCAGCAGGTCGGCCTCGGACCAGATCCGGCCGAGCATCCGGCCCGCGTCGGTGACCTCGCCCTCGGCGGTGAGGTAGCCGCGGGCGGTGAGCACGCCGCAGACCTCGTCGAAGGTACGCGCCAGCGAACCCGTCCGGCCGGAGACCTTGGCGCGCAGCGCGTCGGTGTCGCGCAGCAGGCGGTGGCTCCGCTCGGCGAAGCGCGCGTGGTCCTCGCGCTCCGGGCAGGCGTGGCACGGGTGCTGCCGCAGCTGGACCTTGAGGAGCGCGACCTCGGCGTCCTCGCCCGGGTTACCCCGGCTGCGGCCGTTGCGCCGGCGGTCCGGGTGCCGGTCGAGACCGGTCGAGCTGACCTCGGCGGCCAGGTCGCGGCGGGCGCCGGGCGAGCGGTGGTTGAAGTTCTTCGGTACGCGGACCCGGGTGAGCACCTCGACCTCGCCGGTGAAGTCGGCGGGGCTGACCCGGCCGGCCCACCTGTCCTGGGTCAGCACCAGCGGCCGCGGCTCGCCGAACCCGCTGGTCGCGGGCTCCAGCACCACCGCGAGCCCGGCCCGGCGGCCCTGCTGGACCCGGATCACGTCGCCGATCCGGAGCTTCTCCAGCGCGGCGACCGCGGCCGACCGGCGCTGGGCGACACCCTGGCGGGCGAGCGACTTCTCCCGGTCGGCGATCGCCACCCGGATGCCGAAGTACTCCGTGAAGTCGCCGTGGTGGCAGGACGCGTCGTCGTCGTACGTCTGCATGGTCTCGACGTTGCGCTGGACCTGACGCGCCAGCCCGACCACCGAGCGGTCCGCCTGGAACTGCGCGAACGACGACTCGAGCAGCTCGCGGGACTTCTCCGCGCCGACCGAGCCGACCAGGTTGACCGCCATGTTGTAGGACGGGCGGAACGAGGAGCGCAGCGGGTACGTCCGGGTGGACGCCAGACCGGCCACGTGCCGCGGGTCGACGTCGGGACTCCAGAGCACCACCGCGTGGCCCTCGATGTCGATCCCGCGCCGCCCGGCCCGGCCGGTGAGCTGGGTGTACTCCCCCGGGGTCAGGTCGACGTGCGCCTCGCCGTTGAACTTGACCAGCCGCTCCAGCACCACGCAGCGGGCTGGCATGTTGATGCCCAGCGCGAGCGTCTCGGTGGCGAAGACCGCCTTGACCAGGCCCTGGACGAAGCACTCCTCGACCGCCTCCTTGAAGGCGGGGAGCATGCCGGCGTGGTGGGCCGCGATGCCCCGCTCCAGGCCGTCGAGCCACTCCCAGTAGCCCAGCACCGACAGGTCCTCGGCCGGGATCGCGGCGACCTTGGCCTGGGCGATCCGCCGGATCTCGGCGCGCTCCTCCGGGCCGGTGAGCCGCAGCCCGGCACCGAGGCACTGCTGGACCGCGGCGTCGCAGCCGGCCCGGCTGAAGATGAAGTAGATGGCCGGCAGCAGGCCCGCGCGCTCCAGCCGGTCGACCACCTCGGCCCGGGGTGGCGGCTGCCAGCGGCGACCGCGCCCGCCGCGGCCGTTCCACCCGCCGGCGCGCTCGCCGAGGTCGAGGCGGCGCTCCATCTCCCGGGTGTAGCGCAGCAACTCGGGGTGGACGTCGTGCTTCTCGGCCGCGTCGGCGTCGTGGAACAGGTCGAACATCCGGCGCCCGACCAGCATGTGCTGCCAGAGCGGGACCGGCCGGTGCTCGCTGACCACCACCTCGGTCTCGCCGCGGACGGTGACCAGCCAGTCGGCGAACTCCTCGTAGTTGGAGACGGTCGCCGAGAGCGAGACCAGGGTGACCGAGGCCGGCAGGTGGATGATCACCTCTTCCCAGACCGCGCCGCGGAACCGGTCGGCGAGGTAGTGCACCTCGTCCATCACCACGTACGCCAGGTTCTTCAGCGCGGCGGAGCCGGAGTAGAGCATGTTGCGCAGCACCTCGGTGGTCATCACCACCACCGGGGCGTCGCCGTTGATCGCGTTGTCGCCGGTGAGCAGGCCGACCTTGTCCGCACCGTACCGCTCGACCAGGTCGTGGTACTTCTGGTTGGAGAGGGCCTTGATCGGCGTGGTGTAGAAGCACTTGCGGCCGCCCGAGCGCAGCGCCAGGTGCACCGCGAACTCGCCGACCACGGTCTTGCCGGCGCCGGTCGGCGCGCAGACCAGCACGCCGTTGCCCCGCTCCAGCACCTCGCACGACGCCCGCTGGAAGTCGTCCAGGTCGAAGCCGACGTCGAGCATGAAATCGTCGAGCGCCGGGAACTCGGCGACTCGCGCCGCCCGCCGCTGGGAAGCCGCATACCGTTCGGCGGGACTCGTCATGAGCACAAGGCTAGTTCGTGGATATGACAGTTTGCGACACGGTGGTGGCCGTCGGGAGCGTCACACGGGCTCGGTATGGTGCTCGACGTGCCGCATGCCACCGAACCTCCCCCGTCCGCGCGGCCCGTGGAAGCCGTCCTCTTCGACTTCCACGGCACTCTCGCCCAGGTCGAGGATCCGGTCGCCTGGGTCGTGGCGGCCGCCGCGACCTGCGGCGCCGCGCTCGACAGGGGACGGGCCACCATCCTGGCCGACCGTCTGGTCACCGCCGGGCGCGCGGGCGGCCCGCTGCCGCACCGGGTGCCGCCGCAGCTCTCCGAGCACTGGTCCGACCGGGATCTCTACGCGCACAGCCACCGGGCCGCGTACACCGGGCTGGCCGCGACGGTGAACACCGACATCGAGGGGCTCGCCGACGCTCTCTACGACCGGCTGCTCACCGCGGAGGGCTGGCTGCCCTACTCGGACACCGAGTCCACGCTGCGCAAACTCCACGAGAACGGCATCAAGGTCGCGGTGGTCAGCAACATCGGCTTCGACATCCGCCCACACTTCGCGACGTGGGGGCTGGACGCGCACGTGGACGCGTTCGCGCTCAGCTACGAGGTGGGCCGGGTCAAGCCCGATCCGGCGATCTTCTGGCGGGCCTGCGCGATGATCGGCGCGGACCCGGAGCGCACGCTGATGGTGGGTGACTCGGCCGCCGACGCGGGCGCGGTCAAGGCCGGCTGCACCGCTCTGGTCGTTCCGGCCGCGGACCCCGGGCGCGTCAACGGCCTGGGTGCGGCGCTCGCTCTCACCGGTTGTCTCTAACCCGGGGTACGCACTGAGCGCCGGCCGAGGAATCAGCCGGCGCTCAGGTGGGTGGTGGACAGTGGTGCGGGACGTGTCCCGTACGCCTCACAGGTAACGGTCGATCACAGTGCCCCGGCGGGCAGACTTCACGGCCGGCTCGGTCGCCGCCGCGGCGCTGCCCTGCTCGGCACTGGTCGCCGCGTCCGCGATCGCCTTGAACGCCTGGCGGGCGTTACCGAGGACCGAGGTCGCCATGGAGGCCATCGAGCTCGCGTTGCTCACGCTGTTCATCGCCATGCCCTCATCATCGGACCGATCGCAGCTTTCCTGACCCCCCGCTCAGCCCAGCAACCGAATCGCACCCGGAACGCACGTCACGTCCAGCGGCAGGGGCCCGAGGCGCTCGCCGTCCGCGTAGCCGACGATGCCCTCCGCGCGTACCGTGATCCGCTTCGCCCGCCGCACGGTCACCCGCCGGTCGGTGACGTGCGTGCCGTGCCGCAGGCGGGGCTTGAGCCGCGCCAGCCCCACCCGGCCCAGCGGCGCCGCCCAGATCACGTCGAGCAGGCCGTCGGTGAGGTCGGCCCCGGGCAGGATCCGCATCCCGCCGCCGTAGCTGCGCCCGTTCCCGATCGCCACGATCTCGGCCCGCACGGTGTGCTCGGTCCCGTCGATGACGAGGTGGTACTCCCGCGCCCGCAGCCGGGCCAGTTCCAGCGCGATGGCCAGGTCGTAGCGCCGTGGCCCGCGCGGCCGGCTCATCCGGTTGGCCCGCTCGTTGACCAGGGCGTCGAAGCCGGCCGCCAGCACCGCGCAGAACCATCGTTGCCCGCCCGCCGTCCCGGTGACCCGATCCCCGCCCGCCGTACCGGTCGCCCGATCCCCACCCGCCGCGCTGGTCACCCGGGCCGCGTCGACCCGGTGGTCCCGCCCGGCGGTCAGGGCCGCGGTGATCGCCTCCGCGGCCTTCAGCGCCTCTCCGGGTACGCCCACCGCGTCCGCGAAGTCGTTCCCGGTGCCCGCCGCGACCACGCCGAACCCGACCGGCCGCCCCGCCACGGCCTGCAGCGCCCGGTGCACGGTGCCGTCCCCGCCGACCGCCACCAGGGCCGTCGCGCCCTCCTCGACCGCCCGGTGACAGGCCCACTCGGCCTCGGCCCCGGTGCCGGCCGTCAGCAGCCGCACCGGTAGTCCCGCGCCGCCCAGCGTGTCGAGCACCCCGGGAAGCAGACCGCGGTGCCGGCCGCGCCCCGCGTGGGGGTTGGCCAGCACCGCGATGAAGTCCTCGCTCACGAGATCTCTACGTCACGCCGTCTTCGTCAGGTCACGTCATGTCGTCGAAGCGGCGCTCGATCGGCCGGGGCTTCTCGACCGGTTCCGGTGCCTCGACCGCCGTCGGCGCGGTGATCGGGTCGGAGGTGCCGACCGGGACCCGCTCCTCGTCGAGGACCGAGATCTGGTCGTCGTCCAGCCCGGCGTAGATCTCCTTGCCGCGGCCCTTGCGCCGGTCGTTGATGAACGACACCAGCACGGCCAGGAAGTAGAGGCCGGTGATACAGGCCGCGAGCAGCGTCATGCCGAACGGGCCGGGGTCGGGCGTGGCGATCGCGGCGAACGCGAACGACAGGAAGACCACCGCACGCCACCAGCTGAGCAGCCGCTTGGCCGTCACCACGCCGGTGAAGTTCAGCATCAGCAGCAGCAGCGGGAACTCGAACGCGCAGCCGAAGAGCAGCAGCATGTTCATCACGAAGCCGACGTACGCCGTGACCTCGAGCTTCGTCGGCTCGCCGATCACACCGGCGTCCATGATGAAGGAGAGGCTGTGGCCGATCACGAAGTACGACAGCGTGGCGCCGGCGGTGAAGAGCGGCAGGGCGAGGGCGACGAAGATGTACGCCCACTTGCGCTCGTGCCGGTGCAGACCCGGCGCGACGAACGCCCAGAGCTGGTAGAGCCAGACCGGCGCGCCGATGATCAGGCCCACCCAGAGCGCGATCTTCAGGCGCAGCATCAGCTGATCGGCGACGCCGAGCGTGATGAACTCGCAGCTGCCGGTGTTCGCGTTGATCGACGTCGGCAGTGCGCAGTAGGGAGCCTTCAGGATGTCGAAGGCCCACTTGGAGATGATGAAGCCGACGATGAGGCCGACCACGATGCCCAGCGAGGCGACGAAGAGCCGGTTACGCAGCTCTCGGACGTGCTCGATGAGCGTCATCGAGCCGTCGGACGCCTGCTCGAACTTGCTCGGCTTCTTCTCCCGGCGCAGGCTCAGTGCCATCGCCTACGGCTCAGCGGTCGTTGGTGCGCTGCACCGGGTCCACGTACGGCTGGGCCGGCGGCTGCTGCGGGCCGGCGTAGCCCTGCTGCGGCTGCTGGTAGCCGGCCGGGGGCTGCTGGTAGCCCTGCGGCTGCTGCTGGGTGAACTCGCCCTGCAGCGGCTGGTGCGAGAACTGCGGCTGGGCCTTCTCCGCGACGTTGTTGTCGTCGTCGACGAGGCCCTTCGTCTCGGCCTTGATGATCCGCAGCGAGCGCCCGAGGGAGCGCGCGGCGTCCGGCAGCCGCTTCGCGCCGAAGAGCAGCACGAGGACGACGACGAGGACGATGATGTGCCATGGCTTGAGGGCGCCCATGGGGAGACTCCAGTCGGTCGGATCAGGATGCGGGGTCCATCGTACGTGTCAATTCCGGCGATAGCGCAGGCCGGATCCTGCGAGATTCTCATGTATCCGCTTAAGTCCCGGACAACGGGTGGGTAACCACCCGTATTCACAGCTGAATCTCAGCTCCCGGCCTTGATGCGGTCCATCTGATCCTGCATCTCCCCGGCCCGCGTCTGCAGCCCGGCCAGGGTCTGCTCCAGCGTCGCGGCGGAGGCCTGCAGGCGCATCGCCTCCTCCTGCCGCCGCTGCAGCCTCCCCGCGGCACGGCGCAGCCCGGACAGACGGCCCAGCAGCCGCACGGCGGCCGTGACCAGGACGATCAGCGCGATCGCCGCGACGGCGATCCAGACCCACATCAGCACCGGGCCACCCTATCGGCCGCCGGCCCGGTCCGCTCCGAGCGCATGCGGCGCGGCGTACTGGTCGAGGGCGGTGGTGGCCTGCTCCCGGATCCGTTCGACCAGTTCGGGCGGGCCCAGCACGGTCACGTCCGGCCCCATCCCGACCAGGAAGCGCTGCGCCCAGCCGAGGTCGGTCATCCGCATGGTGACCAGCCACTCGGCGCCCTCACGCTCGACCTGCTCGACCGGGTAGTACTCGGTGATCCACCGGCCGCCCCGGCCCACCCGGAGGGTGACCAGCGGCAGCTCCGGGCCGGGCCGGAAGACACCCGCGCTGACGTCCTGCGGCACCGCCTCGACCGGCGGCCGGGAGGGCTCGTCCAGCTCGGTGAAGGCGTCGATCCGGTCGATCCGGAACATCCGGGTGCCCTCGGCCCGGCGGCACCACGCCTCCAGGTACGCGAACGTGCCGACGGTGAGCATCCGCATCGGGTCGACCACCCGCTCGGTGAGCTCGTCCCGCGCCGCCGTGTAGTACGTCAGGCGCAGCGCGTGGCCGGAGTCGACCGCGGACCGGACCCGGTTCAGCTTCTCCTGGTTCGCCGGGAGACGAACCGCCACCGGCGCCGCGGCCAGGTCACCGGCCGCGCTCTCGATCTTGGCGAGGGCTCGCTCGACGGAGTCCCGGCCGCCGATGCCGGGCGTCTCGGCGAGCATCCGCAGCGCCACGACCAGCGCGAGCGCCTCGTCCGGGTTCAGCCGCAGCGGCTTGTCGATCCCGGCGTCGTGGCTGATCGTCACCCGGTCGCCGTCGAACGCCATGTCGATCAGATCACCCGGGCCGTACCCGGGCAGGCCGCAGACCCAGAGCAGCTCCAGGTCCTCGCGCAGCTGCTTGGGGGTCACCCCCAGGTCCTCGGCGGCCTCGGTGATCTCGATGCCGGGACGGGCGATCAGGTACGGCACCAGGTTGAGCAGCCGCCCGAGCCGGTCCGCCGAGGTCCGGGGCGAGGCTCCGCGCTGCTGCGGGGGCGTCATCGCGCCACCGCCGGGGTGCCCTCGTGCCGGGCGACGAGCTCCTTCAGCTGCTGGATCACGGCGTCGCGCAGCTCCGGTGGGCCGTCCGCGCGGGCGTCGGCGCCGTAGCCCGCGATGCGCAGCGCCAGCCACCCGGGGTCGCCGTACCGGATGGTCAGCCGGTCGCCGTCGGGACCGGGGACGCACTCGGAGGCCAGGCGGCGCAGACCGGCGGCGCGGCCCGGACGGACGGTGACGGTGGCCCGGCCGTTGCGCTGGATCGGCCCGGTCGACGTGGCGACGTGGCTGATCAGGTCGACGCCCTCGGGCGGGGTGAACGCGTCCGGGCGGCCGGTCGCCTTGACCACGCCTGCGACGATCCGGGACAGCCGGAAGCAGCGGGTGGCGTCCCGGTCCCGGTCGTGGCCGACCACGTACCACCGGCCGCGCCAGCAGACCACGCCCCACGGCTCCAGCCGCCGGGTGGTGGCCTCGTCGCCCTCCGGGACCCGGTACTGGAAGCTGACCGTACGGCGCTCCCGGGCCGCGGCGGTGAGCGGGCCGAACGCCGGGTCGACGGTGACCACCGGCTCGACGCCGAGGGTGGCCTGCGGATCCACCTCCACACCGGCGGCCCGTAGCTTGGCCAGCCCGGAGGAGGCGGCCGCGGCCAGCCCGGCGTGCTGCCAGAGCCGGGCCGCGATGCCCACGGCGGCGGCCTCGTCCGGGGCCAGCAGGATGTCCGGGAGGGCGTACTCCCGCTGGGCGATGCGGTAACCCGGCTCCTGGTCGAAGATGCTCGCGGTCCCGGTCTCCAGCGGCACGCCCAGCTCGCGGAGCTCGGCCTTGTCCCGCTCGAACTTGCGCTGGAAGGCCTCGTGGTCCTTCGGGTCCTCGGGGTCGTGCTCGTAACCGGGCACGGTCAGGGCGATCTGCGCGGCGGTCAGGAACCGGCGCGTCGACAGGAGGCAGATCACCAGGTTCACCAGGCGCTCGGTACGAGTGCGCGACACGGGGCAAACGCTAGCAGCCCGCGTGTCGCGACGGTTATTCGTCACCGCTCGCGGGAACGATGGCTGCCGTGACCTCGCCCGAATCTCCCCCACCCGCCGCGCCGCCCGCCCCGGAGAACGAGAGCGTCGGCACCGTCGTCCTCGCCGGCCTGGCGAACCTGCTGATCGCGGCCGCGAAGCTGGTGGCCGGCCTCTTCTCCGGCTCGGCCGCGATGCTCTCCGAGGCGGCGCACTCCCTCGCGGACACGGTCACCGAGGTCTTCCTGTACGTGGCGCTACGCCGGGGTGGCCGTCCGGCCGACGAAGAACACCCGTTCGGGTACGGCAAGGAGAGCTGGGTCTGGGCGTTCATCGCCGCCCTCTTCACCTTCGTCGGCGGCGCCGGGTTCTCGATCTACCACGGCGTGACGACCATCGTGCACGGGGCGCAGAGCGGGGCGTTCCTGGCGTCGTACGCCGTCCTCGCGGTGTCGTTCGTGGCCGAGGGCGCGTCGTTCCTGAAGGCCCGCCGCCAGGTGCGCACCGCCTCCGAGCGCTGGAACACCACGGCACGCCGGTTCCTGCGCCTCACCCCGGACACCACCGTCAAGGCGGTCTTCTTCGAGGACTCCGCCGCGCTGATCGGCCTGGTGGTGGCCGCCCTCGGCCTCGGGCTCACCCAGCTCACCGGGAACGAGGTCTGGGACGGCGCCGCCTCGGTGGTGATCGGCGCGCTGCTGCTCGTGGTGGCGTACGTGCTGGCCCGCAGCAACGTGTCGCTGCTGGTCGGCCGGGCCGTCCCGCGCCGGATGCACCAGCAGATCGCCGAGGACCTGCGCTCGATCCCGGTCGTCACCGCGGTACCGACCCTGTTCACCATGCAGATCGGCCCCGGCGACATCCTGGTCGCCGCCAAGGTCGACTTCGACGACGACGTACCCGGCAAGGAGATCGAGGACGCCTCCGACGAGGCCGAACGCCGGTTGCGGGCCCGCTATCCCGAGATCCGGTACGTCTTCCTCGACCCGACCCGCGGCACGGCCGGACGCGACCACATCCACGGTGGCGCCGACCTCTGACCCACCCCGTCGGCACCCCGGCGACCGGCTTGTAGGGTCCCCGCATGGTGCGTTGGCGATCCGGGACGGTCCTCACGGTACGGCGGACCTGGCGCGGGGCCGTCGAACTGGACGTCGAGACCGGCGACGGGCCGCTGCGGGCCCTCGCCTACCCCGAGCTGGTCGGCTCCCCCGAGCCGGGCGACCGGGTGCTGCTCAACGTCGGCGCGCTGGTGATGGGCCTCGGCACCGGCGGCTACGCGCTGGTGGTCGCCCTCCCCGACCGGCTGCCCCCGGACCCGGTCGACGACGGCACCACGCGCGACGGCGGCCACCTGGTCAAGGCCCGGTACACCCCGCTCCAGGCGATCCTGCTCGGCGTCGACGAGGAGGCCTCCCCGCACCGCGCGGTGATGGCCGCCGCCGACTCGATCGAGGGGATGCCGGTCGTCCTCGCCGACCTGCACTCCGCGCTGCCCGCCGTCGTCGCCGGCATCCGGGCCGACCGTCCCACCGCCGCCATCGCGTACGTCATGACCGACGGCGGCGCCCTCCCCGCCTGGTTCTCCCGGACGCTGGACGGCCTCCGCGACCACCTGGCCGGCACGATCACCACCGGTCAGGCGTTCGGCGGCGACCTCGAGGCGAGCACGGTGCACACCGGGCTGCTCGCCGCCCGCCACGTGCTGCGCGCCGACGTGACGGTCGTGTCCCAGGGCCCCGGTAACCTCGGCACCGGCACCACGTGGGGTTTCTCCGGCGTGGCCCTCGGCGAGGCCGCCAACGCCGTCGCGGCCCTCGGCGGCCGGCCCGTGGGCTCCCTGCGCATCTCCGACGGCGACGGGCGCGACCGTCACCGGGGCGTCTCCCATCACAGCCTGACGGCGTACGGAAGAGTGGCTCTGACCCGTCTTGACCTGGTCCTTCCCGAGGGCCTGGCACCGGAACTGGCCGCCGAGGCCGAGGCCGCCGTGGCGCCGCTGACCGCACGGCATCGCCTGGTCCGCGTGCCCGCCGACGGCCTGGACGAGGCCCTGCGTGCCAGCCCCGTCCCGCTGTCGACGATGGGCCGCAAGCTGGACCAGGATCACGGCTACTTCCTCGCCGCCGCGGCCGCCGGTCGCCACGCCGCCGGGCTCCTCGCCGCGCCATCGGCCTGACGCCCGGCCCACCCGGCCCTCCGCCCGGCCCCTGCCCGGCCCACCCGGCCCTCCGCCCGGCCCCTGCCCGGCCCACCCGGCCCTCCGCCCGGCCCCTGCCCGGCCCACCCGGTCTCCGCCTGGCCTGCCCGGCCCAGCTCGCTGCCTGACCTCAGCCCAGCTTGCGGACCAGGGTGACGCCGTCACGGACCGGGAGCATCACCGACTCGACGCGGGAGTCCGCCACGATCAGGTCGTTGACCGTGGCGATCGCCTGGTCGGCCGGGTCCTCCGGGTGCAGGACCCGGCCGTCGCGGAGCACGTTGTCCAGGACCAGCAGGCCGCCCGGGCGCAGGCGGGTCACCAGTTCGGCGTAGTAGTCCGGGTAGCTCGCCTTGTCCGCGTCGATGAACGCGAAGTCGATCGCCGGTTCGGCGGGCAGCGCGCGCAGCGTCTCGACGGCCGGGGCGAGGCGGAGGTCGATGCGGTCCTCGAGGCCGGCCTTCGCCCAGTACTGCCGGGCGACCGTGGTCCACTCCGGGGAGACGTCGCAGGCCAGCAGCCGACCGCCGGGCCGGAGCCCGCGGGCGATGCAGATCGACGAGTAGCCGGTGAAGACGCCGACCTCGACCGCGTTCGTCACACCGGTGAGCCGGACCAGCATCGTCAGCAGCGCCCCTTCGTCGTGGGCGATCTGCATGCCGGCGGCGCCCCCGAACGAGGCGTGGGTCTCGGCCGCCAGGTCGCGGAGCAGGTCGTCGGCGGGGGTGCAGTGGGCGAGCAGGTAACCACCGATGCCGGGCGCGAGAATTCCAGTCATACCGGCAGCTTCCACCAGATTCGATCCCGCCGCAGCCCCGTGGTGCCCCTTCTCACCCTCCCCGGCAGCGCCCCTTCCCCCTCCCGCGCACCACCCGGCGAACCCGGCGCGGGAGAAGCGCCGGGTGCAGACGAACGGCACCGAGAAGCGCCGGATCCACACGAACGGCACCGAGAAGCGCCGGATCCACACGAACGGCACGGGACGGGCGGCACGCGTACACGATCAGCCGGGAGAAGGGGCGCGAGATGGCGCCGGGTCGCGATGCCGACCGGAAAGGATCAGGCCGGCGAGGCAGGGATCAGCCGAGGGCGACCGGAAAGGATCAGCGGGGACGGCAACCGGCGAACCGTGGGAGTGGAGAGCGATCGGATCAGGAGGTGACGATCAGGTAGATCCAGCCGGCGAGGAAGAGGCCGAGGATCGACGCCATCAGCCAGGTGGGGATCTTGTGGTTGCCCGACTTGGCGTTGCGGACGTCCTGGCGGATCCGCTCCCGGCGGCGGTCGACGCGCCCACGGCGGACGTCGGCCTCGGTGCGCTCGATGGGCTCCGGCTGACCGGGAACTGGCGATGTCATAACCCGGCCAGCGTAGCCGACGTGGCTGAGCCACCCCGACGCTGAGCCGCCCCGACGCCAGCGGCGCCGGAGCGACTCGACGAACGATCACATGCTGGCGATCAGGCGCTCCACCCGCTCGTCGTACGCCCGGAACGGGTCCTTGCAGAGGACCGTGCGCTGGGCCTGGTCGTTGAGCTTGAGGTGCACCCAGTCGACGGTGAAGTCGCGCCGCTTCTCCTGGGCGTGCTTGATGAACTCGCCGCGCAGGCGGGCCCGCGTGGTCTGCGGCGGCGTCTCCTTGGCCTCGAAGATCTGCAGGTCGTTGGCGATCCGGTCGACCTGATTGCGCTTCTCCATCAGCGCGTAGAGACCGCGGCCCCGGCGCACGTCGTGGTACGCCAGGTCGAGCTGGGCGACCCGGGGGTGCGACATCGGGATGTCGTGCTTCGCCTGGTAACGCTCGATCAGCTTGTACTTCGACACCCAGTCGATCTCGCGCGCAACCGGGTCGAGGTTCTCGCTCTCGATCGCGTCGAGGACCCGGCCCCAGAGCTCGACGACGCGCTTGGCGACCGGGTCGCCGCCGCGGCGCTCGACGAACTCGATCGCCTTCGAGAGGTACTCCCGCTGGATCTCCAGCGCGGAGACCTCCTTGTTGTTCGCCAGGCGGATCTTGCGGCGGCCGGTGATGTCGTGGCTGACCTCGCGGATGGCCCGGATCGGGTTCTCCAGCGACAGGTCGCGCATCACCACGCCCGCCTCGATCATCCGCAGCACGATGTCCGCGCTGCCGACCTTGAGCAGGGTGGTGACCTCGTTCATGTTGGAGTCGCCGACGATCACGTGGAGGCGGCGGTAGCGCTCCGCGTCGGCGTGCGGCTCGTCGCGGGTGTTGATGATCGGCCGCGAACGGGTGGTGGCGCTGGAGACGCCCTCCCAGATGTGCTCGGCGCGCTGGGAGAGGCAGAACACGGCGCCCCGCGGCGTCTGCAGCACCTTGCCGGCGCCGCAGATCAGCTGTCGGGTGACCAGGAACGGGATGAGCACGTCGGCGAGACGGCCGAACTCCCCGTGCCGGCTGACCAGGTAGTTCTCGTGGCAGCCGTACGAGTTGCCGGCGGAGTCGGTGTTGTTCTTGAAGAGGTAGATCTCCCCCGCGATGCCCTCGTCGTGCAGACGCTTCTCCGCGTCGACGAGCAGGCCTTCGAGGATCCGCTCACCGGCGCGGTCATGGGCGACCAGATCGGTGACGGAGTCGCATTCGGGGGTCGCATACTCAGGGTGGGAACCGACGTCCAGGTAGAGGCGTGCGCCGTTGCGGAGGAACACATTGCTGCTGCGACCCCACGACACCACTCGGCGGAACAGGTAGCGGGCCACCTCGTCCGGCGACAGCCGCCGCTGCCCCCGATAGGTGCACGTGACTCCGTACTCGGTCTCGAGGCCGAAAATTCGCCGTTCCATGTCAGAACACTAGCCGTAATCGACCCGTCTGCGTCAGTCTCCACAGGGGCTTTCTGCCGCGACCTTTCTGCGTCGCTTCCGCTCCTTTTTCCTGTACGCGCACAGCAGAGCGACCCGGCGACCCCACTCCTTCGCCGGCCCGCTCTCGCCGCCCGGGGCGTCCCGCTCTGCCGCCGCGGACGCCCCGACGGCCCGTGCTCACCGGGGCGGGCACGACGATCCGCGCCCGCCCCGGTCACACCTCAGGACTCGTCCGAGCCCGTCTCGCCCGCGGTCTCCGCCGTCTCGGACGCCGCCGAGATCGTCGGCTTGGCCTCGCCCGGCGACGGCGGCGCCGCGTCGGTCTCACCCAGGTCCGCCTCGGCCACCGCCTGGTGTCCGAGCAGGCTGGTCAGCGCCGCGTCCGCGATCCGGCGGAAGGCCCGGCCCGGACGGCGCCGGTCCAGGACCGCGACCTCCAGCTGCTTCGCCTCGAGGGTGCGGGTCTGACCGTTCTCGCCGCCCACGCTGCCCAGCGCCTCGGCCGCCAGGGCCAGCGCGGTGGGCAGGTCGGCGGCGGTGTCGTGCCGCTCCTTGAGGACGGTGGCGATCGCCTCGGACTGGCCGCCCATCGCCATGAAGCCCGGCTCGTCGAGCGCCGAGCCGTCGTACATGATCCGGTACAGCTCGTCCTGCTCCGGCGTCGCGCCGACCTGCGCGACGCAGATCTCCACCTCGTACGGCTTCTGCGTCTCGGAGAAGATCGAACCGAGCGTCTGGGTGTACGCGTTCGCCAGCGCCCGCCCGGTGACGTCCCGCCGGTCGTACGTGAGCCCGATCATGTCGGCCATCCGCACGCCGGCCCGGCGCAGGTTCTCGAACTCGTTGTACCGGCCGACCGCCGCGAACGCGATCTTGTCGTAGATCTCGCTGATCTTCCGGAGGGTGGTGATGTTCTCGGCGACCAGCAGGATGCCGCCCTCGTACGTGAGCACCACGGCCGACCGGCCGCGGGCGATACCCTTGCGGGCGTACTCCGAGCGGTCCCGCTGGACCTGCTCCGGAGATGCGTAGAACTGCATGGCCACGGTGGTATCTCCTAACCTCTCGACCGCTAGCGGATCAACCGCCCGGGTTCTCCATGCGTCCCTGGACGACCCGTTCGGCCACCGTGGTGATCTCTTCGTCGCTCAGCCGGGTGGTGCCGTTCGCCGTCGCGGTCATCACCACCGGGTAGATCTTGCGGGTCAGGTCCGGCCCGCCGGTCGCGGTGTCGTCGTCCGCCGCGTCGTAGAGCGCCTCGACCGCCAGGACGATCGCGTCCTCGGTGCTCACGCCGGCCCGGTACTTCTTCTTCAGCGCCGACTTGGCGAAGAGCGACCCGGAGCCGATCGCCTCGTAGCCGGTCTCCTCGTAGAGGCCGCCGGCCACGTCGAAGCTGAAGATGCGCCCGGCCCGCGACGCGTCCACCGGGGACAGGTCGAAGCCCGCGAAGAGCGGGACCACGGCCAGGCCCTGCATGGCGGCGCCGAGGTTGCCACGGACCATCGCGGCCAGCCGGTTCGCCTTGCCGTCGAGCGAGAGCATGGCGCCCTCGGTCTTCTCGTAGTGCTCCAGCTCCACCTGGAAGAGCCGGATCAGCTCGATGCCGATGCCCGCGGTCCCGGCGATGCCGATCAGCGAGTACGCGTCGGCCGGGTGCACCTTCCTGATGTCCCGGCTGGCGATCAGGTTGCCCATGGTCGCGCGCCGGTCGCCGGCCATCACCACACCCTCGGCCGTCGCGATCGCAATGATCGTGGTGCCGTGCGGCGCCACATCGCCGCCGGAGAGCCCCGGCGGGAGCGGCCGTCGCCCGGGCAGAAGCTCGGGGGCAGCCACAGTCAGGAACTGCGTGAAGGAGGACGTCCCCGTGTTGATGAAGAAATCCGGTAGACGCCCGGATGGATCAAAGCCCGTCGCCACGTGGTTCCTTTCAGGTACGTAATCGCATTGGCGAGGAGAACCGGGTCGTCCCGGAACTGCCCGAGCCCGCCGTTGCAGTTGAAGCACAATATCCCGCGCACCCACCCGGTGCGATGATCGTGATCTACGTGTTGCGGGTCGGCCGCCCCACAGATCGCACAGACCCCACCCTGCTCCGCCAACAGCTCATCGAACTCAGCCTGACCGATGCCGTAGCGGTGCCGCAGGTGATACTCCCTCGTGCTGCCGTGATGTCGAACCTTGGAGGCGACACCCTTCGCCGTGTGGCACGGCAGGCAATACGAGTGATAGCCATCGCGTTTGGCTTTGGTCCGGGTGAACTCCGCCAATGGCTTGATCTCTTCGCATGACGGACACCACTTCGACCCATCCGGGACCGGGACCGGTGACTGCCGACGCTCCTTGATCCCACGCTTCCGGCGGCTCGTCTCCGAACGTTGCGCGGCGCACTGCCGGCAATAGAAAGCCAAGCCGTCAGAGCGCCGGACGTTGCGGTGGAATTCAGTCACCGGCAACGTCCGGCCGCATTGAGGGCAGTCTTTGAACTCCGCATGCCCTAAATCGGACAATGCGGGTCACTCCCCCCCTTTTTGGACGTATCCCCTCACGAACTCTTCGGCGTTCTCCTCGAGGACGGAGTCGATCTCGTCGAGGAGGTCGTCGACGTCCTCGGTGATCTCGGCGTGCCGTTCGGCTACCTCAGGGTTGGCCTCGACGGTGACGTCCTCGACCTCAGAATCGGTGTGGCCCTTGCTGCTCTGCGACTGACCACCGGTGTCTCGGGTTGCCATGGATGTCCCCCTTCTCAGCCACCCGAAGTACTGCAACATCGGGTTGGGAAAAACCTACCTCGCCGGTGTGACGAAACGCCCCCTCGGTTCGGGTGTTTCCTTACCGGCTTGTGATCACCTCGAGCAGGTCCTTCGCGCTCTCACAGGTATCGAAGAGGGCTCCGACGTGCTTCTTCGTGCCGCGCTCGGGTTCCATCATCGGTACCCGGACGAGGGACTCGCGCCCGACGTCGAAGATCACCGAGTCCCAGCTGGCGGCGACCACTTCGGAGGCGTACTGCGCGAGGCACCGGCCACGGAAGTACGCGCGGGTGTCCTCCGGCGGCTCGTACATGGCGCGCTGGGTCTCCTCCGGGTCGAGGAGCGTCTTCATCGAGCCCCGCGCGACCAGGCGGTGGTACAGGCCCTTCTCCGGACGTACGTCGGAATATTGAAGATCGACGAGCTGAAGCTTCGGCGAGGACCAGCCCAGGTTCTCCCGATCGCGGTAGCCCTCCAGCAGGCGCAGCTTGGCCACCCAGTCGAGGGTGTCCGAGCAGAGCATCGGGTCGCGGCCGAGCTTGTCGAGCGCGTCCTCCCAGCGGTCGAGCACGTCGGTGGTCTGGTCGTCGATGTCGGCGCCGTAGCGCTCGTCGACGAAGGCCCGGGCCCGCTCGTAGTACGCCCACTGCAGGTCCAGCGCGGTGAGGCGGCGGCCGTCGCGCAGCCGCATCAGGTGGGTGAGCGTGGGGTCGTGACTGACCGCCTTGAGCTCGCTGACCGGGTCGGCGATGCCCAGCTCGCCGGTGAACACCTTCTCCTCGATCATGTTGAGCACCAGCGCGGTGGTGCCCACCTTGAGGTAGGTGGCGATCTCCGAGAGGTTGGCGTCGCCGATGATCACGTGCAGCCGGCGGTACTTGTCGGCGTCGGCGTGCGGCTCGTCGCGGGTGTTGATGATCGGCCGCTTCAGCGTGGTCTCCAGGCCCACCTCGACCTCGAAGAAGTCGGCGCGGGAGGAGATCTGGAAGCCGGAGCCGGAGCCGTCCTGGCCGAGCCCGACCCGCCCGACACCGGTGAAGATCTGCCGGGTCACGAAGAAGGGCGTGAGGTGGGCGACGATGTCGGCGAAGGCGGTCTGCCGGCGCATCAGGTAGTTCTCGTGGGCGCCGTACGACGCGCCCTTGTTGTCGGTGTTGTTCTTGTACAGCTGGATCCGGTGCGCGCCCGGGATGCTGGCCGCCCGGCGGGACGCCTCGGCCATCACCCGCTCGCCGGCCTTGTCCCACTTGACCACGTCGAGCGGGTTGGTGCACTCGGGGGTGCTGTACTCGGGGTGGGCGTGGTCGACGTAGAGCCGCGCGCCGTTGGTGAGTATCACGTTGGCGAGGCCCAGATCCTCGTCGGCCAGGGCCTCGGCCGGGTCGTACGCCGCGCCGGAGTAGGTGAACCCGCGGGCGTCGCGCAGCGGGGACTCCTCTTCGTAGTCCCAGCGCGCGCGGCCGTTGCGGTTGAGTTCGGGGCGGGCGCCGTAGGCGTTGACCACCTGGGAGGACGTGACCATCGGATTGGCACCGGGCTGACCGGGCACCGAGATGCCGTATTCGACCTCGGTCCCCATAATCCGTCGAACGCTCATGCGACCACCCTGTCCGCCACGAAGCCGAGCCTGCTCATGCATCGAGCCTAGACGCTTTCGCGTTGCTTTCCGACGCTGCGCGTGCGCGGCGCGGCACCTTCCGTGGTGCTCTTGCCCACCGACAGGCGCCGTCCGAGGGCCCGGCCGGGCAGTTCGACCCACCGATGGACCACCCAGGCGCAGGTCAGCGAGCCGGCCGTGAAGCCGAGGCCGACGGCGAGCGGGCCGTCGAGGAAGCGCGCGGCCAGGCCGAGTACCACCACATGGAGCAGATAGAGGGGATAACTCACCTCGCCCAGCCAGGTCAGCACCCGGGGGACGGCATGCCGGCGCAGGGCGTTCGCGGCTGCGAAAGTGGTGGCCACGGCGACGCTCACCGCGGTCCACCGCATGAGGTCGAGCTGGCTGCCGCCGCGGACCCAGTCCTGCAGCGACACGCCGGTGAAGACCAGCCCGAGCACGACGACGGCCGCCTCCCGGCGGATCCGGCCGTGCTGCAGGCGATGCACCACAGTCCCGGCGAACATCACCGCGAGGAGCTGGGTGGCCTGGGCCGAGGAGGCACTGACCACCCGGCCACTCGCATGTCCCGCGACCAGGGGGAGGAGGACCATGACGACGCCCAGGGCACCCGCCGGCCGATGCCACCCTTTCGCGTACGCGACCAGGGCCGCCCCGAGCAGGACCGTGAGAAGCACCGCCACCACGCGCAGGTCGGCGCCGCACCACCCGTTCGGCAGGGCCGGCCCGGCGAGCAGGGCGATCAGCGTGAGCCCCGCCGCCCACCAGGCGCTGTCCCGATGGCGGTGCCACGCGAACAGCCCGGCCACGATCAGGTAGAAGACCATCTCGAAGGAGAGCGTCCAGAACGGACGGACCAGTCCACGCTCGCCGAGGAACTCGTGGAGCATCGTGAGATGGGCGAGGGCGCCGGTGCCGCTCAGGTCCGGCGTACGGCCGAAGACGGTGAGGGAGACGCTCAGCGCGACCACGACGGTGGTGAGGTATGCCGGGTAGATCCGGAAGATCCGGCCCGTCCAGAAGCGGCGCAGGTCGCCGTGCCGCTCCAGCGACATCGGGATGACGTATCCGCTGACCAGGAAGAAGAGCAGGACGGCGTACTTGCCGGCGTCGAAGTGGCGATAGATCGCGAGGTGCCGCTCGGTGCCGATCAGAAACGGACTGGCGTGGAAGAGCGCGACGACCACCGCGGCATAACCGCGCAGGGCGTCGAGCCACGCGAGACGAGGGGCCGCCGCAGTGCCGGGCTCGGCCTCACAGACGGGCTCGGCCTCACAGACGGGCTCGGCCTCACAGACGGGCTCGGTCTCGGGACGGGGTGCTGCTGAAGTCACTCAGAGGTAACGAGAGCCGGGGCGAGGGGAAACCCCGCCCCGGCTCCACGCCGTGCTTCTCAGCGCCCCGGAGTGCGGGCGCGCGATGCCTTACAGGTACTGACCGGTGTTGCTGGCGGTCTCGATGGACCGGCCGGCCTCGGTGCCCTTGCCGCCGGAGACGAGCGTGCGGATGTAGACGATCCGCTCGCCCTTCTTGCCGGAGATGCGGGCCCAGTCGTCCGGGTTGGTGGTGTTCGGCAGGTCCTCGTTCTCCCGGAACTCGTCGACGCAGCTGTCCAGCAGGTGCTGGAGTCGCAGGCCCTTCGTACCGGAGGTGAGGAACTCCTTGATCGCCATCTTCTTGCCGCGGTCGACGATGTTCTGGATCATCGCGCCGGAGTTGAAGTCCTTGAAGTACAGGACCTCCTTGTCACCGTTGGCGTAGGTGACCTCGAGGAAGCGGTTCTCCTCGGTCTCCGTGTACATCCGCAGCACGACCGCCTCGATCATCGCGGCGACCGTGGCGGCCCGGTTTCCGTCGTGCTCCTTGAGGTCGTCCTCACTGAGCGGCAGGTCGGAGAGGATGTACTTGGCGAAGATGTCCTTCGCGGCCTCGGCGTCCGGGCGCTCGATCTTGATCTTCACGTCGAGGCGGCCGGGGCGCAGGATGGCCGGGTCGATCATGTCTTCCCGGTTCGAGGCGCCGATCACGATCACGTTCTCCAGGCCCTCGACGCCGTCGATCTCGCTGAGGAGCTGGGGGACGATGGTGTTCTCCACGTCGCTGGAGACGCCGGAGCCACGGGTCCGGAAGATCGAGTCCATCTCGTCGAAGAACACGATCACCGGGGTGCCCTCGCCGGCCTTCTCGCGAGCCCGCTGGAAGACCAGGCGGATGTGCCGCTCGGTCTCACCCACGTACTTGTTCAGGAGCTCGGGGCCCTTGATGTTGAGGAAGTAGCTGGTGTGCTTCTCCTCGCCACGCCGCTCGGCGATCTTCTTGGCCAGCGAGTTGGCCACCGCCTTGGCGATCAGGGTCTTACCGCAGCCGGGCGGGCCGTAGAGCAGGATGCCCTTCGGCGGGCGCAGCTGGTGCTCCCGGAACAGGTCGGCGTGGAGGAAGGGCAGTTCCACGGCGTCACGGATCTGCTCGATCTGCGAGTGGAGGCCGCCGATGTCGGTGTAGTCGACGTCGGGCACCTCCTCCAGGACGAGCTCCTCGACCTCACTCTTCGGGATCCGCTCGTACGCGTACGCCGAACGGGGCTCGATCATGAGCGAGTCGCCGGCGCGCAGCTTGGTGATCTCCAGTGAGTCGGCGAGGAAGACGATCCGCTCCTCGTCGGCGTGCGAGACCACCAGCGCCCTGTCGCGGGGGCCGCCGGACGGGTTGTCCAGCACCTCCTTGAGCAGGACGACCTCGCCGGTGCGCTCGAACCCGAACGCGTCGACGACGTTGAGCGCGTCGTTCAGCAGGACCTCCTGGCCCCGCTGGAGCTCGTCGGCGGCGAGGGACGGCGAGACCGCCACCCGCAGCTTGCGACCGCCGGTGAACACGTCCACCGTGCCGTCCTCGTGTGCCGACAGGAACACGCCGTAGCCGCTGGGCGGCTGGGCTAGCCGGTCAATCTCTTCCTTGAGAGTGACGATCTGGGTCCGGGCTTCCTTGAGGGTCGCCACGAGCCGCTCGTTGTTCTCGGTCACTCGGGCCAGCTGCGCCTGCGTTGCCGCGAGCCGTTCCTCAAGCTGCCGGACGTGTCGGGGGCTCTCGGTCAACTTCCGCCGAACCAGAGCGAGTTCCTCTTGCAGGAACGCGACCTGGCTGGAGAGATCGTTGGCCTCTTTCTCCCATCGTGCGGCGCGGGAGTCCGCTTCGTCGCTACGTGCCACGTCCCACCTCCCCGGGGGGCTCGAACGTCTTGGCTCAACACTAGCCGTTGCGAGGCGGTTTTCGACCCATGCAACACCCTCGTCACTGAGTCTTGATCGATTCGCCCCACCGCACCCGAGCCGGTCGGTCAGGGTTCGGGTACCGTCGGGCCCAATCAGTTGTGGGAGGTAGGAGTGTCAGCAGACACTGATGAGCTGCAGGTCTGGATCGATCAGGACCTCTGCACCGGTGACGGACTCTGCGTTCAATACGCTCCGGAAGTCTTCGAACTGGACATCGACGGACTCGCGTACGTCAAAGACGACTCGGGCGAGTTGCTGCAGGCCCCGGGCGTGCGCGCCGGCGTGCCGCGCCACCTGGTGCTCGAGGTGATCGACTCCGCCAAGGAGTGCCCCGGGGACTGCATCCACGTACTCCGCAGCGAAGACGACGTGCCGGTGGCCGGTCCCCTCGCCGAGGAGTGAACCGGAGTGAACGTCTTCTAGAGCGTGGGCCGTCCCACTAGAGACGCCACAACTCGGGAGAATTCCTCCAAACGGGCGATCTGCCCCGGCCCGCCGTCGTCGAGCGTCTTGCCGAACCGCAGCGCGTCGTGGCGCAGCGGGGCACGGCCCTCCTCCTCGGCCACGCCGGGCGGCGGCACCGCGTCGTCCACCGAGCTGAGCAGCAGGTAGACGTCGATGCTGTCGACCCGGGCCTGGCCGTTCGGCGTCCGCGTCAGGCGCCGCCGGCAGCCCACCTCGGTGACCGTGGAGAGCGGCACCACCCGGAGCGACGAGGTCATCGACCCGGCCGGGCCGTCGCCGGGAGCCACGTCCTCGCCGTGCCAGAGCACCAGCCGGCTGCCGTCGCAGACCACGACCTCCTGCCAGACCCCGTTCACCTCGTTGACGAAGCGCTCCAGAGTGAAACAGAGCACAGAGGCGCCGCGGAGCACTCCGAAGAGTGCCTCCAGAGCCACCTCGGGGTCCCGCAGATAGGCGCGGGCCGCCGAGTCCAGATCCGGGTAGGGCGACCAGTCGGGGAAAACCGCCGGCATCTCGTTGCCACCGCCGAACGGCGGAGAGCTCATCGCGCCCACCCCTTTGTTCCTCCCTCAGCCACCGTCATGGGGCCCTGTCGGAACCTACCGGACTCGGCGATCCCGGTCACTCCCCGGTGGTGTCGTCTCGCTCCGCGTGCCCGTTCCCGGCCGACCCGTTCCGCTCCGCCGCCGACCCGTCCTGCTCCGCCGCCGACCCGTTCTCGACGTGCGCGGCGGTCGCGGCGTTCACGACGGCCTCCGCCTTCGCGTCGGCCAGCGCGCGGCGCGCGGATTTCCCGGCCGGCTCGGCGATCTGCTCCTCGGCCGCCGCGGCGAGCGCCACCTGAGCCGCCTTGCGCAGCGCGTACGCCTCGGCGCCCTTGCTCGGCTTGCGGCGGCGCAGCGGGGCCGTGACGCCCGGGGCCAGCTTCCGCGAGGAGACCAGGAACGCGGTGTGCGCGATCATCCGGTGGTCGGGGCGGACCGCCAGGCCCTCGGCGTGCCAGTCGCGGATCAGCGACTCCCAGGCCCGCGGCTCGGTCCAGCAGCCCCGCTCGCGCAGCGCCTCGACGAGCTCGGAGAGCTGCGGCGTGGTGGCCACGTACCCGACGAAGACGCCACCCGGGATCAGCGAGCGCTCGACCATGTCGAGCGCCTCCCACGGGGTCAGCATGTCCAGCACGATCCGGTCGAACCCGGTGATCTCGTTGCCCGCGACGTCACCGTCGTGCAGGTGCCACGCCGGGTGCGGGCCGCCGAAGAACGCCTCGACGTTCTTGCGGGCCACGGCCGCGAAGTCCGGCCGCAGCTCGTAGCTGTGCACCTCGCCGGACTCGCCGACGGCGCGCAGCAGCGAACAGGTGAGCGCACCGGAACCGGCGCCCGCCTCGAGGACCTTCGCACCGGGGAAGACGTCACCCATCGCGACGATCTGCGCCGCGTCCTTCGGGTAGATCACCTGAGCGCCGCGCGGCATGGAGAGCACGTAGTCGCTCAGCAGCGGGCGGAGGGCGAGGTACTGCGTACCGCTGGTCGCGGTGATCACGCTGCCGTCCGGCAGGCCGATCAGCTGGTCGTGCTCCAGCGCGCCGCGGTGGGTGTGGAACGCCTTGCCGGGTTCCAGGACGATCGTGTGCATCTTCCCCTTGGGGTCGGTGAGCTGAACGCGGTCACCGACCCGGAACGGGCCGTGGTGGGCGGGCACGGAATCGTCGACGGCGGTGGCTGGGGTTGTGGTCACTACTCTTCTCTCAGTCTCAGGTCCGTTGCGGCCGCCGGGGTACGCGCTGAGGTTCCAGCACGGCGGCGACGTCGGCGACCCGCAGGACGCCGATCACATCCTCGCCTGCCGTCACCAGGTACTGCGCACCCGGGTGGGCCTGCAGGGCCCGGACCACCTGCTCACCGGTGAGCCCGACCGGCAGGCTGGTCAGCACGTCCCGCGACCAGGACACGCTCTCCACGCTCACCCAGGGCCGCCGGTCCACCGGCACCCGCTCGGCCGCGACCGGGTCGACCAGTGCGGTCAGGGTGCCCGCCGAGTCGGTCACCGCGAGCACCGCGCCCGGACGGGGGTCCTCGGAGCGGCGGCGCTGCGCCTCACCGAGCGGCGTACCGGCCGGCACGGTCAGCAACGGCCGGGCCAGCTGACTGAGATTGATCAGAGGGAACCGCCCGGTCATCCGGCCCAGCCGGATCGACTGCCCGGCGCCGTGCCAGAGCGTCATCACCACCAGCAGGACGAAGAGCATGCCGAACATGGTCAGCACGCCGACCTGGTAGAGCACGACCACGGTGGCCGCGGTGAGCAGCGCCAGCACCCGCCCGGACCAGCCGGCCACCACGGTCGCCCGGTTCCGGTCCTTGAGCAGCGCCCAGACCGCCGCGCGCAGCGCCCGCCCGCCGTCCAGCGGCAGCCCCGGCAGCACGTTGAAGACCGCCACCAGCAGGTTGCTCGCGGCCAGCTGGAACGCGATCTCGCCGGGGACCGTACGCTCCGGCAGCAGCACGGCGGCGACCGTGGCCACCCCGCCGAGCAGCATCGAGACCAGCGGACCGGCGAGCGACACCAGCGCGTCCACCCGGGGGCTCGGCGCGTCCCGCTCCATCTCGGTCCAGCCGCTCAGCAGCTCCAGCGTGATCCGCCGCACGCCGATCCCGTTCCGGCGGGCCACCACCGCGTGCCCGAGCTCGTGCAGCAGCACCGAGCCGAGCAGACAGGCCACGAAACCCAGGCCCACCAGGTACGCCCATGGCTGCACCAGAGCCAGCTCGGCGGCCGCGTAGTTGCCGTAGACCACCGTCACCAACAGGGCGAGCAGCAGCATCGACCCGTTCGCGTACACGGGGATGCCGAGCACCCGTCCCACCGGCCGTCCACCGGCGACCGGTGCCCGCCCCGGGGCCGCGCCGCTCTCCTCCATCCACTTGATGCTACGGAAACCGTTCCCCCTCCCCCACCCCGGCATTTCGCGTCACACGCAGCATCCACCCCACTCCTCCCCGCACACGCCCACCCCGCCTGCGCACCGCCCGTACCCGCTCGCGAGGCCGTGCCCACACCCGGCCGTAGCGCGCTCCCGGTCCTGGCCGGCGCTGAGGGGTGCATCGAGACCCGCGACGCACCCCTCAGCGCCAGCCGACCGGTGGCGCGCGGTGGCGGGTGGGCGACATTCCGGACCCTCCGCGGCGGATTTCGTCGTACCTCTGCCCTAGCCTGGCTGGCATGACGGCACAGACGGTCTCCCCCTCTCCGCAGCCCGGCCCGGGCGACTCGGCCCAGGCCACGGCGTCCGCCGTGCCCGCCGGCCGGGGACGGCGCTCCGAGACCCCGCCCGGCCCCTCCCTCTCCCCGTCCCGCGCCGCCGACTTCAAGACGTGCCCGCTGCTGTTCCGCTTCCGCACCATCGACAAGCTGCCCGAACAGCCCTCCGCCGACCAGGTCCGCGGCACCCTGGTGCACGCCGTCCTGGAGCGCCTCTTCGACCTGCCGGCCGTGGAGCGCACCCTGGAGGCGGCCGCCGATCTGGTCACCCCGGAGTGGGAGAGGCTGCTCGCCGCCGAACCCGCGCTGTCGTCCCTGTTCAGCGCGCCGCCACCGGTCCGGCAGCCGGCACCCTCGCGGGCGATCCCCCGGCCCGCCGCCCAGAGTCCACTTCCGGACACTGCGGCCTCCCCAGCCGGCGCGGCCGTCCACGACTCCGGCTCCCCCGCCGGCGCGGACCCGTCGCCCGGCGCCGCCGGCGCGGCCGGTGGATCCACCGTGGAGGGTTCCGGGGCCCCTCCGCTGCGGGATCCGGCGGCGGTCGCGGCGGAGGCCGACGCGACCGGGCAGCTCGCGCTCGTGGACGCGCCGGCCGGTGCCGGGGCGGCGGCGCGGCTCGACGCGTTCCTGGGCAGTGCGCGCGACCTACTGAGCGGGTACTTCGCGGTGGAGGACCCGCAGCGGCTGGAGCCGGCCGAGCGGGAGACGCTGATCTCCGCCATGATCGATGACGAGCTGCTGCTCCGGGGCTACATCGACCGTCTCGACGTCTCGCCCGCGGGTGATCTGCGGGTGGTCGACTACAAGACCGGCGGGGCGCCGCGGGAGGCGTTCGAGGGACGGGCCCTGTTCCAGCTGAAGTTCTACGCGCTGGTGCTGTGGCGTACCCGCGGTGTCGTCCCCCGGGCACTGCGACTGCTCTACCTGAAGGATGCCGAGGCGCTCGACTACAGCCCGGACGCGGGCGAGCTGGAGCGGTTCGAGCGCACGCTGGTCGCGCTCTCCCAGGCCGTCGAGCGGGCCAAGCGGGAGCGCGACTTCCGCCCCAAGCCCAGCCGTCTCTGCGGCTGGTGCAACCACCAGGCCCTCTGCCCCGAGTTCGGTGGCACCCCGCCGCCCTTCCCGGAGTCCCCGGCGACCGGCCTCTCCGCCGAGTCCGAGCCCGACCGGCTCTCCCCCACGCTCCGGGACACCCCCGTTGCCTGATCCCCGCGCGAACCGGACGATCCGGTGAGACCCGTCCGCGTGCTGCTCGCCGACGCCTCGGCCCTGCACCGCTCGGGCCTCCGCGCGGTCCTGTCCGGTTCCGATCAGCCGACGACCTCAGCGGCGACGGCCACGGCAGCTCGGACGACGACCACCGGCATGACGGCCTCGCACACCCCCGGCGCCGACGTGACGGCCTCGCACGCCCCGGGCACCGGGATGACCGCGGAACCGGCGGCGGGCGACGGGATGGCCGCGGATCGGGCGGCGGGCGGCGGGATGGCCGCGGACGGGGGCGGCGCCGGGGTGATCGTGGTGGGTGAGACCGGGGACGGTGCGGAGGCCGTCGAGCTGGCGCGGCGGCTGCTGCCGGATGTGCTGATCACCGAGGTCACGCTGGCCCGGATCGACGGGCTCGCCGTGACCAGGGCGGTCGTCGGGGCCCGGCTGCCCGTCCGGGTGCTGGTGCTGACCGCGCACGACTCCGACGACCAGCTCACCGAGGCGCTGGCCGCCGGGGCGACCGGGTACCTCCCGAAGGACGTGGCGCGGGAGGAGCTGATCGCCACCGTCCGGGCGGTCGCCGCCGGGGGCGCGGTGATCAGCCCGCCCGTGCTGGCCCGGGTGCTTCCCCGCTTCGCGGCGATGCTGCCGCCGTCCGCCGACGGGTCCGGGGCGGACGGGACCACCGCGCGGCTGCGCACGCTGACCGGCCGGGAACGCGAGGTCCTGATCCACGTGGCGCGCGGGCACACCAACGCCGAGATCGCCGGCACCCTGCAGGTCAGCGAGACCACCGTGAAGACCCATGTCGGACATGTCCTGGGCAAGCTCCGGCTCCGCGACCGTACCCAGGCGGTGGTGCTGGCCTACGAGTCCGGCCTCATCAAACCGGGCGGGTGACCGGGGAACCGGGGTCTTCCGGCCGACCGGGAGCGGCGGAGAGCGAGACGGAGGCGGCGGAACGCAGCAGGGTGAGCAGGGCCGCGCCGGGGAACGGGGCGGCGCCGGGGAACGGGGCGGCGCTCGTCGCGGCGAACAGGGCCGGGAACCAGGCCAGGCCCAGCTGGATGGCGTCGGGCGTGTCAGGCGGCACCGGACGGCCCCGCGGCTCGGTGGATGCGGATGTCACCGGAAGCGGTCCGTACCCGGATCTCGAGACTCGTGACGGGAACCGCCGGGGTGGCGGGCGCCGCGACGGAGCCGACGGGAGCCGGGGCGGGCGAGCGGGGTGACGGGTCCGCGGCGGTCAGGTCGTTGATCGCGCGGCCGGTCGCCGTGTTCACGTCCAGCCATACGCCGGTTCCCGGTGCGACGCCCACGCTGATGTCGCCCGATGAGGTCTTGAGACGGGCCCGGCCCTGGCACAGGGAGCCGACCTCGATGTCGCCCGACGCCGTCACGGCCGCGAGGGAGCCGCCGCACGAGCGGACCGCGATGTCGCCGGAGGCGGTGCCCACCGTGGCGTCACCGGTGACGTCACCGACACGGATCCGGCCCGACACGGAGCGCACGTGGACGGCGCCGCCGGCCCGGAGCACGGAGAGATCGCCGCTGGACGTGCCCAGGTGGACGTCGCCCAGCACCTCGGCGACGTGCGCGGCCGCGGAGGAGAGCCGCAGGTGCACGTCGCGGTAGACGCCGTCGGCCCGGAGGTTCGCCGCGGAGCTCTCGCCGGTCAGGGTGCTGCCGGACGGCACCCGGATGACGATCCGGAGCGGGGCCGGGCGCCGCATCCGCCACCGCTCGAACGGCGGCGCCTGCACCACCAGGGTGTCGCCGTCCAGCTGGACGCGGGTCAGTTCGACGGCCTGCCGGGCGGCCGCGGACCCGTCGGCCGGGCTGACCTCCACGCTGACACCCGGTACGCCGGCACCGGCGACGGGAGAAGCAGCCTCGGCGGGCGCGGCCGGCGAGGACGGGAAGGCCGGCGAGGACGGGAAGGCCGGCGAGGACGGGAAGGCCGGCGAGGAGAGGGAGGGCGGTGCGGACGGGGCGGAACCGGGAGAGGAGGGTTCGGCTAGCACCTCGACGGTGCCGGTGTGGGCGCGCAGCGCGACGGTGACCGGGCCGCTGTGGTCGAACTCGTACATGAGATGTCCCTTCAGGCGCGGAAGAAGCCGGTCACGCGCCTGGCGGAGCCGGAGGCGGACTCGGTGGACGCGGGCGCCGGGCCCGGGGTGACGGCGCTGGTCACGGCGCGGACCAGCCACGCGTTGACCGAGATGCCCTCGGCGGCGGCGGTCTGCTCGACGTGTGTCTTGAGGGCCTCGGGCATCCGCAGGGTGAGCCGTGCCAGGTCGCCGCCGTCCGGAACGGGTGGGGGCGCGGGCAGCGGCGGTGCGGCGGTGACCGGGGCGACCGGGGTGACGACCAGGTCGGCCTCGCGGCCCCGGAGGCGCAGTTCGACGGTGGCGTCGCTGAGCCGGGTGGTGATCTCGGCGGCGGCGTCGGAGAGCACCTCGAGCAGCGCGAGACGGGCCGACGGCTCCAGCGCGGTGGTCAGCAGCTCCGCGGCCCGGACGGTCTCCGGGCCGCCGGGGGCCGCGGTCGCCGCCAGATCGGCGCGCAACCCTTCCAGGTACGGCGTGAGGTCCATGACCCCACTATGACGTCACTGATGACGTCACGCAATACCGGATGACGTCAGAGTGCGATGGGCGTACCGGAAAAGGGTGTGAAAGCCGGGAAAGATGTGAAGGCGGAAAAAGGGTGTGAAGGCTAGAAAAGGGTGTGCAGGAAGGTGGGGTCGACGCCGACGAGGGTGGTCCGCAGGTGGATGCCGTCGAGAGGGGGCAGCTCCAGCTCGGAGGGGACCGCCAGGACGACGGCTCCGGAGGCGAGGGCGCTGGTGACGCCGCTCGGCGAGTCCTCGATGGCGACGCAGGAGGCGATCGGGACGCCGAGCAGATCGGCGGCGATCAGGTACGGCGAGGGGTCCGGCTTCGGCGACGGCACCTCGTCACCGCAGACCACGACGTCGAAGTTCTCCGCGCCGAGGGTCTTCAGCGCGACCTCGGCGATCCGGCGCTCGGTGGAGGTGACCAGCGCGGTCGGCAGGCCCGCGGCACGGACCGCGTGCAGCAGCTCCATCGCGCCCGGCCGCCAGATCAGGCCGTCGGCGAAGAGCTCGGTGATCCGGTCGTGCAGCCACGCGACGTCCGGGGCCTGCGGGCGGTCCGGCTGGCCCAGGTCCTCGCGGAAGAGCCGCATGCTGACCGGCATGCTGGTGCCGACCATCGCGAGGCGCGCGGCGGCGGAGAGCCGGCCGCCGGCCAGGATCGCCAGCTCCTCGAGGGCGATCCCCCACATCTTCTCGCTGTCGACCAGGGTGCCGTCCATGTCGAAGAGGACCGCGGCGGGTCGGATGACGTTCAGGGCGCACTCCCAAAAAAGCCCATTCTGTCCGGCGGCGGCGTGCCCGGCCGACCGAATGTGAGCAAGCTTTCACAGCTTGCAGGGGGTCAGCGAATCGTTGAAGCCCTGCTCGAACGACTCGGTCCGCTGCTCGGCGCTGCCGTGCGCGCCCTCGGCGAACCACGGCTGCCCGGGATCGTCGCCGACCGACTCCAGGCCGCGCGCCAGCTCCTCGGTGTCGCCCTCCTGCAGGACCAGCGCGCCGGCCCGCTGCTCGTCGCCGATGAACGCCCCGGCCATGCAGTCGGCCTGCAGCTCCTGCTGGATGGTGAACCGCTTCTGGATGCCGAGCCGGGCCTGGATGCCGTGCGCGTACTCGTGGGCGAGCAGGTAGAACAGGAACGAGTCGCCGATCTGGCGGAACACGTCGAAGGCCCAGTTCACGTCGTACGCGATGAAGTCCCCGTCGGAGCAGTAGACCGCGTTGTTGAGCGGCAGCGCCTCGCCGGCGCAGTCCACCTCGCCCTCCCGCTCGTAGGGCACCACCTGGGAGATCGGCTGGAACCGGGTGCCGGCCCGCTCGAAGATCTGGGACCAGTAGTCCTCGGCCACCTCCTGGGCGTCCTTCATGTCGGCGGCGAACTCCTCCGGGCTGTCGGTCCCGTCGGGGTTCAGGGATCCGGTGGCGGTGACCGTGGGCTCCGCGGTGGGCTCCTCACCATCCACCAGGGGCCCGCCACCGCAGGCCACGAGCGTCAACAACAGGATCGAGAGAACGGTGAGACGGCGAGCGGACATCGGCGGCCTCCTCTCCCTCCACCGTAGACATGGGGGTCAACCCCGACACCCCCTCAGTGACGCCCCTCAGGGAAATCTCCGCGTCGCCGTCCACCGCTGGGCTGACGCCGCGGCCGAAACCCATCGACAGACTGAGCTGGCTATCGACAACAGGGGGAGAAGAACGGTGACAGCGACTCAGGCCGGCGGCCCGGTGGCGGCACGCGCGGAGGAGATCTGGAAGGTCTACGGCTCCGGCGAGGCGCGGGTGACCGCGCTGCGCGGGGTGAGCGCCGAGTTCGGGCGCGGACGGTTCACCGCGATCATGGGACCGTCCGGCAGCGGCAAGTCCACGCTCATGCACTGCCTGGCCGGTCTGGACACGGTCGACAAGGGCACCGTGCACGTCGGCGGCACCGAGATCAGCCGGCTCGGCGACAAGGCGCTCACCCGGTTGCGCCGCGACCGGATCGGCTTCATCTTCCAGCAGTTCAACCTGCTGCCGACGCTGAGCGCCGCGGAGAACATCCGGCTGCCGCTGGACATCGCCGGCCGCAAGGCCGATCCGCAGTGGTGGGACGTGGTGATCGACACGGTCGGCCTGCGGGACCGCCTCGGGCACCGGCCCAGCCAGCTCTCCGGCGGCCAGCAGCAGCGGGTGGCGTGCGCGCGGGCGCTGATGGGCCGCCCCGACGTGATCTTCGCGGACGAGCCGACCGGCAACCTGGACTCCAGGTCCGGCGCCGAGGTGCTGTCGTTCCTGCGCGACTCGGTGCGCGAGCACGGGCAGACCATCGTCATGGTCACCCACGATCCGGTGGCCGCGGGCTACGCCGACCGGGTGGTCTTCCTGGCCGACGGCGCGATCGTCGACGAACTGGCGAACCCGACCGCCGAGACCGTTCTCGACACCATGAAGCGCCTCGACGGCCAGCACGACCCGGTGGTGCTCTGATGCTGCGCGCCACCCTGAAGAGCCTGCTCGCCCGCAAGCTGCGCCTGGTCCTCTCCGGACTCGCGGTGGTGCTCGGGGTGATGTTCGTGGCCGGTTCGTTCGTGGTCACCGACACCCTGAACCGCACCTTCGAGTCGATCTTCGCCGACGCCTACTCGGCCACCGACGTCGCGGTCTCGGCCAAGCCGAAGATCGCCGTGTCCGAGATGGACGGCGAGGAGATCGCCGCCCCGGTGCCCGCCTCGACCATTGACAAGATCAAAACCCTTCCCGGGGTACGCTCGGCGACCGGCCGCATCGACGCGGACGGCGCCCGGGTGATCGGCTCCGACGGCAAGGTGCTCACCTCGACCGGAGCGCCCCGGCTCGGTGGCAACTGGACCGGCGCCGACGGCCTGATGGAGCTCCGGGAGGGCCGCGGACCGTCGGCCGACGGCGAGATCGCGGTCAACGCGACCACGGCGAAGCTGGCCGGGCTCACGGTCGGCGACCGGGTCGGCGTGCTCACCCTGCAGCCGAAGAAGCAGTTCACCCTGGTCGGGATCTGGGGCTACACCGGCGGGCGGGACAGCATCGGCGGCGTCCAGGAGGTCGCGTTCACCACGCCGGTCGCCCAGGACCTGATGCTCGGGGTGCCGGACGCGTACACCTCGATCGTGGTGCAGGCCACCGACGGGACCACGCCCGCGCAGCTGCGTGACCGGGTCGCCGCCGGGCTCGGGCCGGACTACGTGGTGAAGACCGGCGAGCAGCTCGCGCAGGAGAGCACGTCGAGCATCCAGGAGGGGCTGGGCTTCTTCAACAACATCCTGCTCGGGTTCGCCGGCGTCGCGCTCTTCGTCGGGATCTTCCTGATCCTGAACACCTTCTCGATCATCGTGGCGCAGCGGACCAAGGAGCTCGCGCTGCTGCGGGCGATGGGGGCCAGCCGCCGTCAGGTGATCGGCTCGGTGCTGGTCGAGGCGATCGTGATCGGGCTGATCGCGTCGGTGCTCGGGCTCGCGGCCGGGATCGGGGTGGGTGCGGGACTGGCGTACCTGTTCGGCTCGCTCAACGGCGACATGGCCCTGGCGCCGATCGGGGTACCGCCGGTCGCGATCATCAGCTCGTTCGTGGTCGGTCTCCTGGTCACCGTGGTCGCGGCGGTGCTGCCCGCACTGCGCGCCTCACGGATCGCCCCGGTCGCGGCGATGCAGGAGGTCGCGCTCACCGACCGGCCGCTCACGAGGCTCAGCGTGGCGGGCGGGATCGTCACGGCGGCCGGGGGCGTGGCGCTCGGCGTGGGGCTCTTCGGGGACACCGGTGACGCCACGCTCTGGCTGATCCTCGCCGGGGTGCTGGTGTCGTTCGTCGGGATCGCGCTGCTCACGCCGTTGATCAGCAAGCCGGTGATCGGACTGCTCGGCCGGCTCTTCGCGTGGTCGGTGCCGGGCCGCCTGGGCCGGCTCAACTCGGGGCGCAACCCACGGCGGACCGCGATCACCGCGGCGGCGCTGATGGTCGGGATCGCGCTGGTCACCGGTGTCACGGTGATCATGGACTCGGCGAAGAGCAGCCTCAGGGCCGAGGCGGCGAGCATCCTCAAGGCCCAGATCATGATCAGCGGCGATCAGACCGGGGCGCGGCCGCCGACGTACGACCCCACGGTGATCACCCGGACCGCCGCGCTTCCCGGGGTACGGGCCGCGGCCGCGCTCTACGACGACATGGTCCAGATCGACGGCGACAACCAGTACGTGGTGGCGGCCGACGACCTCTCGGTGCTCGCCGAGTCGTACGGGACGACCGCGGCGCCGCTGCGGGACGACCAGATCGCGGTCAGCCGGCCGGAGGCCACCGAGCGGAACTGGCAGGTCGGGTCGACCACCACCGTGCAGGGCGCACGGGGTGACCCGCACACGTACACGGTCGCGCTGATCTACACCGACGACACGCTGCCCGGCCGGATCATCCTGCCCGCCGTCGCGATCAAGGACTTCGGGATCAACCAGCCGGTGCTCGGCTTCGTCCGGCTCGACGACGGCGTGCCGGTCTCCTCGGTGCTCCCGCAGGTCAAGCAGTTCCTCGCGGACAGCCCGGAGGTCACCGCCACCGACGCGGCCACCTTCGTCGACCAGCAGGCCGCCCAGTTCGACCAGATCATCACGATGATCCAGATCCTGCTCGGGCTGGCCATCCTGATCGCGGTCCTCGGCGTGATCAACACCCTGGCCCTGTCGGTCCTGGAACGCACCCGCGAACTGGGCCTGCTCCGCGCCGTCGGCCTGGGCCGCGCACAGACCATGCGCATGATCACCGTCGAGGCCGTGGTGATCTCGGTCTTCGGCGCCCTGCTCGGCGTCGCGGTCGGGGCGGGGATGGGCGCCGCGGTCACCCGCGCCCTGAAGGACGACGGCATCACCCAGATCGTCCTCCCGTGGGGCCGGATGGGCACGTACCTCCTACTGGCGGCCCTGGTCGGCGTGGTGGCCGCGGTCGTCCCGGCGATCCGGGCCGCGCGCCTGAACGTCCTGGGCGCCATCGCCCACGACTGACGCCCGGCTCCCCTGGCTGTACCGGTTCGGGGCGGTACAGCCGGGGACCCGGGCACAGGAGCGCAGGCGCCGAGTTCCGGCCGCTCTCATGGGGGACGTCGTGTCGGCCCGGGTACGGAGCGCGGTGGATCTTTCCGGCTGGCGCTCGGGGCGGCGGCCGCCTCTTGAGCGCGGTGGGGGAGGCGACGGCGTACGAGAGGAAGGGGTTGATCTAGACCTTGCTGGGGATGCGGCGGTGCAGTTCGGCCAGGAGGACCTCGGGGCCGGGGGACATCAGGCCGATGTCGACCAGGTAGGAGACCTCCTCGCCGCGGTGGCGGGTGCGTGGGGGGAGGCCGCGGCTCTGCAGGATCTGGACGTACTCCGGGGAGACCGGGGTCACCACCAGCTCGGTGAAGGGGCCCCAGCCGTGCAGGCCCACCGCGGCGATGCCGGACCAGGGGATGTGCACGGCCTTGCGGCCCGTCGCGGCGAAGTCGAGGCCGTGGACCGAGCTGTGCAGCCAGCCGAGGCGGCGGTAGAGCGCCACCAGGACCACCGCGGCGGAGATCATCGGGGCGAGCAGCGCGAGTTCGAGGTACGTCACGATGTCGGCCGGGGCGAAACGGACGCCGAAGAGGAACGAGAAGCCGGCGTAGAGGGCCAGGATCGCGGTCCACGCGGCGGCGACGACCCAGAGAACGGTCACGAAGAACATGCCGCGGGGCTGGACGAAGCTGACGGTGTCGTCGGCCGGGCCGAGCACCTGATCGACGTGGCTGGTCATACCGAGAAGTATGCGGGGATTCGCCCGGCTTCACGCCCGGAACGGGCGCTCCCGCGGCCCGCAGACCCGGCGCGGCCGTCGGGTGCGTTTCCCGGCCCGCACGTAGGCTGTCTCCCATGACTGAGTTCGACGGCCTTCCGCTGCTCCGCTCCCCCGTGGCCATCGCCGCCTTCGAGGGCTGGAACGATGCCGCGGACGCTTCGACCGCGGCCGTGGAACACCTCGAGCAGGTGTGGGAGGCCAAGGAGATCACCAGCATCGACCCGGAGGACTTCTACGACTTCCAGGTGAGCCGGCCCACCATCACCATGGCCGAGGGCGAGACTCGCAAGATCGAGTGGCCGACCACCCGGTTCATGGTGGCCAGCCCGCCCGGCGCGGACCGGGACGTGGTGCTGATCCGGGGCATCGAGCCGAGCATGCGCTGGCGGACGTTCTGCGAGTCGGTGCTGGAGATCTGCCACAGCCTGGAGGTCAACCGCATCGTGCTGCTCGGCGCGCTGCTGGCCGACGTGCCGTACACCCGTCCGCTACCGATCAGTGGCAGCGCCTCCGACCGGGAGACGGCCGAGAAGTACAACGTGGTGCCGACCCGCTACGACGGCCCGACGGGCATCGTGGGCGTTCTGCAGGAGGCCGGCACGCGGGCCGAGCTGGACGCGCTGTCGTTCTGGGTGCACGTGCCGCACTACGCGAACAATCCCCCCTGCCCGAAGGCGACCCTGTCCCTGCTGTCCCGGATCGAGGACGTGCTGGACCTGCCGGTGCCGATGGCGAACCTGGCCGAGGAGGCCGACGAGTGGGAGAAGCGGGTCCGCGCGGCCGCCGAGCAGGACGCGGAGCTGGGTGAGTACGTCCGGGAGCTCGAGGAGCGGGTGGGTGACGCGGGGATCCAGCCGTTGACCGGGGACGAGATCGCCAGCGAGTTCGAGAAGTACCTCCGGCGCCGGGGTGGGTCGGCCGGGCCCACCGCCGGCAGCTGGTGAGGTTCCCCCTGACTTCCGGCCGTCAGGGCGTGACGTGGTCACCCGCCTTGACGGCCGCGATGAAGTCGGCCCAGGAGTCGCGGGAGAACCGCAGGATCGGACTGTCCGGGAGTTTCCCGTCCCGGACGTCGATACCGTCGCCGTTGACGGCAACCTCGACGCATGCGTTGTCGGCGCAGTAGCTGCTGCGCCTCCACTGGGGATGATGCCGGCCGGCGTGGGAAGAAGTCACCATGACCCCCTTCTCGGACCTGTGTCTACGAGCGTACGTGGGTCATGCGCATTCGCCACCGTCATTTGACGTGATCCGGCGACGCCGTGCCCGACATACGGAAACGGCGCACGACCCGTGGGGGTCGTACGCCGTCGCGAAGCCGGGGTTTCAGATGTCCGAGTACCGTCCCGCGGTTATGGAGTCGAGGAACCCATGCCAGTCCGCACGGCTGATGCGCAGGACGGGCTGACCGGGATCCTTGGAGTCCCGCAGGGCGACGCCGTGGTCGCCGATCGGGGCAGCCTCCACACATGCGCTGTCAGCGCAGTAGGAGCTCCGAGTCCACATCAGCGTGGGCTCCACCATCCGCCGTTTCCTTCCAGAAGTCGGGTAGCGCGCAGGGCCCTCATCAGGCGCCTGTCGCTAGGCGCAACGAAGGTATCGGGTCCGAGGGTCCGTCCACAATCGGGTGATCGTGAAAAAACGATGACGTTCGCGACTTCATGATAGGCGGGCTGATGGCGATATTTCGTATTTTTCGGAGTTAGCGCGTAAGGTCTACCGACCGGAGTGGCAGATCTCCGACAGAGGCCCCGTTTCAGTCGTCCAGGGCACGTCGCAGGTCGGCGTACTCGGCGTGGATGGCCCGGCGGCTGGCCTCCTCGTCACGCGCCTGGTTCCAGAGCTCCTCGAAGATGTGCCGGTGGAACGCGATCTCGTCCGGCCGGGTGCTGACCGCGTCCCGGTCGTAGAACTCCTTGTAGAGAACCGAGTCCTCGTCGTCGTCGACGTCGCCGAGGTGCAGCACCTGGAAGGGGCCGAGGATGCCGGCCTGGGCGCCCTTCTCGAGCGGCACCACCCGCACGTGGACGTTCGGGCGCAGGGTGTACGCCTCCAGCGCCTCGAGTTGCTCGGCCATTATCTTCGGCCCGCCGACCTTGCGGAGCAGCACGGACTCGTCGAGGGCCAGGTAGTAGTCGGGACCGTCCGGGCGGTCCAGGATCTGCTCCGCGCGCTTGCGCCGCACGTCGTAGCGGACCTGCCGGGCATCGTCCGAGAGCTCGGTCCGCCACCAGTTGAGCACGTGGTCGGTGAGGGCCGGGGTCTGCAGCACTCCGGGCACGAGGAACGGCTGGTAGACCCGGATCGCGGTGGCCTCCGCCTCGAACTGCACGAGCTGCCGGAGGCTCTTCGTCAGGTGGCTGCGGTACTCCGGTTTCTCGTACCAGCGCTGGCGGCGGGAGACCTTGGCGTCCTCGACCAGCCGGGCGATCTCCTCGGCGTCGTCCACGTCCAGGGTCTGCAGCAGCGCGCGCAGGTCGGTGACCGAGACACCGACCTCGCCGCCCTCGATCCGCTGCACCTTGCTCAGTGACCAGCCCAGACGTTCCGAGACCTCGGTCTGACTCAGGCCCAAGGACTGGCGGTGGCCTCGAATGGCGAGGCGGACTCGCCGTCGCGCGACGGCGGGCGGTTCTCCGTGCATGGCGTCCATGCCATCCCGTTTCCCGGCCGTTTGCGGCTCAACAGCCGTGCTTCAAACAGCTACATGTCAGCTAGAAAGTTAGCACCGTCCCTGTGTGGATTAAAGCCCGGGCCGCGGCCCGGCGGCCCGGCGCCGACACACCCCCTCGATATGCCGGAAGCCGGGCCGCCGTCTCAGAAGCCGAGGCTGCGGCGGTGCTCGATGCACCGGCGCAGGCCACGGCAGACCTGGTCGAACTCGCGCTGGTCGTAGGAGCTGAACAGGATCGCCGGGCGGTAGTGGTAGACCGCGACCAGATCCCAGCGGACCAGGCGCGGGCGCAGGCACCAGCCCGCCTGGACCAGCAGGGCACTGACCACCACGCCGGCCAGGGCCCGGGAGACCGGGCCGATCAGCGGGACCGTCGCCACCGCGACGGCCAGGGCGGAGACGCCCAGCACCGGGCGGTTCCCGTCGCCCTCCGGATGCTGCCGGACGATCCGTACGGTGTGGAGATCGCCGACGGCGAAGCGGCGACGGCCGCCACCGACGTCCTCGAAGAAGTCGAGAGTGATCAGGGCCCGTGGGCCCTCGTAGTACACGAACATACGACCCCCTCCCCCGGGTCTCGGGGCTTGCCGACGGAGGGGAGAGTGGGCCAGGATGAGCATGAGTGAGTCCCCCCTCCACAGCGAGGCTGGACCTGGGGCGGTGACCAGTTGCAGCTGGTCGCCGCCTTTCTCGTCGCGGCGAAAGCTCTTGCCGGGGAGCACCCGCCGCGACGGTCGGCCCACTCGCTGTACGGCCAGTATGCGTGCCACCGAGCATGATCGCTATACGTCTGTTTGCTGTACCGCAGATAGACCCCGGCACGTCATGCACCGGCGTGTCTCCGTTGGACCGCCGGCACGGTGCCGCATCCTAGGAACCTAGTGAGAAGCCCGCCGCCGGCCGAAGGGGTGCGCATGACGATCAACCCGGGCAATGCCGAGTTCCCGCACCGTCAGATCGCCGCTCAGCTGCGCGAACGCATCCGGCGCGGCGACTGGCAGCCGGGCGAGCGCCTCCCCTCGATCCCCGCGATGGCCGAGATGTTCGGTGTCGCCAAACAGACCGTGCAGCGCACCGTGGACCAGCTGCGCGTCGAGGGCATCCTGATCACCAAGCCGGGCTCCGGGACGTACGTGCGTGGCACCCGCCGGCGGCTCAACCGGCTCTCCCGGGGCCGCTACGGCGCACACCGCGGCTATCACGCGGACCTGGCGGCCCGCTACCGGCAGCAGCTCACCGGGGTACGCCGGGAGGCCGCCCCGCCCGAGGTCGCGGACGCCTTCGGGGTACGCGACGGCACGGAACTGCTGGTCCGGCGGCATGTGGTGCGTACCGACGACGCCACCGTGGAGCTGGGCGCCTCGTGGTTCCGGATCACCGACGCGAGCGGGACGACCCTGGAGCGGCCGGAGGCGTTCGGACGGCCGCTGTACCAGGAGGCCGAGGAGGTCCTGGGCCGCCGGTACGCCTCGGCCACCGACACGATCACGGCACGGCAGCCGAGCCGCGACGAGGCGGAGATCCTGCAGATCCGGCCGGACACGCCGGTGCTCCATCTGCTGCACGTCGCCTTCGACGAGACGCGTAAGCCGATCGAGGTGGCGCAGGCGACCTGGCCGGGTCCGATGACGACGCTGACCGAGGAGTACCGGATCCCGGCGCCGGCCGCGGAGCCCGATCCGGATCCGGGCCTCGCGCTGGCCTGACCTATCCCAGAGAGAGCGAGTCCAGGGCCGCCACGAAACGGTCCGGGGACTCGAACATCGCCCGGTGACCGCCCGGGATCACGATCAGTCGCTTGGCCGGCGCGGTCAGTCCCGGGTACCACCGCGCGAACACCTCGGACAGGCCGCGCATCTCCCCCTCACCCTGGATGAAGTAGGCCGGCACGTCGAGCCGCGTCACCGACTCGCGCAGGTCGACGTCCTGCATCCGCGGGTACAGCGCCGCCCAGGTGTCCATGATCGCGTTCAGCGTGTGCACCCGCTGCAGCGGCGAATACTCGCTCACCCCGACGTCGAACGCCGCCGACCGCTGCCCGTACGCGGCACCCTCGTTCAGCATCAGCGGCTCGTAGGACCAGAAGTCCGGGTACGGCGGCGGCCCCTGCTCCCTCAGCTCCCCGGCGAGGTCCGCTCGCCCGGTCCGCTCCGCCCACGCCAGCACGTCCTGATAAAAGATCAGATCGCTTTCCCGTACGTCGACCGCCTGGCCCGTTCCCACATAGGCCGAGTACTTCTCCGGATGCCGTTGCACCACGAGCACGCCCAGCACCGAGCCGCCGGAGTGGGCCAGCAGCACGATTCTCTCCCGGCCGAACCGTCTCCGCAGGTAGTCGGTGACCGCGACGATGTCGTCCACCGACCGGCCGACCGTGACCGTGTCGCCCAGCGCCGCGTAGGAGCCCCCGCCGCCACGGCGGTCCAGCGTGGCCACGACGAAGCGCGACTCCAGCGCCGCCAGGTGGCGCCGCATCGCGCCCAGCTCCGAACCGCCCGGCGCGCCCGGGACGAAGAGCAGCACCGGCCTGGACAGGTCGCGGCCGCGGATCATCACACGCAGGTCGTTCACCCGGGCCAGCTCGGCCACGCCACCGGGGATGCCCGGCGTGCGCGCGGGCACCGCCGCCAGCGTGACGAGGACGAGCAGGACGGGCAGGAGCACGATCCCCCTGCGGGCCAGGAGCATCGGCACCAGCGTGACGAGGTACTGCACCCCGCGGCCGGCGAGCAGGGCGACCAGGCCGAACGCGGTCGGGTGGGGGATGTCCGCGGTGGGTGCGCGGGAGAGGGAGCGAAGGACTTCCAGGGCTACGGCGTACGCGAGAAGGGGGAGAAGCCGGCGGGACCGCGGCAGCCGGGCGAGGTGGAGGCCGACCGCGGCGCTGCCCACGATCGAGATCAGGGCCTGTGTGGCGGTCAGCGGACCACGGGGTGTCCACCAGCCGAGGAGAGCGCCCCAGAGGACGGCCGTGAGCAGACGGTAGGTCATGCCGATGAGGATCTTCCGCCCCCGGTACGACTCACATCGGCCGATGGATACCCGGGTGGTCATACCTTGGTATCTGGTGGCGGGAATCGACCGCGCCCTAGCCGTGCTTCGGATCCCGGCCGAGTGCCAGGCGCGCTCTGGGCCACGCCGCAGCCCCGGTCGGGATCCGAAACACGGCTAGGCTTCCGCCATGCTCTTCGCGCTGCTGGTGCCCGATCCGGCGAGCCCGGGTGCCCGTCTGCGGGACCGGCTCGCCGATCTCGTCGCGGTCGTGCTGGCGTGTGCGTACGGGACGTTCATGATGCGGATCGGCGACGCGCCCAACCCGGGTGCGGCGATCCCCTGGCGGGCCGACCTGCTGCTCGGGGTGGTGTGCGCGGCGGCTCTGCCGTTCCGGCGCCGGCATCCGCTCGCCGTGGCGGTCGCGCTGCTGCCGTTCGGCGCGATCTCGGTGACCGCGACCGGGGCGATCACGGTGGCGCTCTTCAGCGCGGCGATCCGGCTGCGGCTGCCGGTCCTGCTGGCGCTCGGCGCGGTCAACGTCGGCACCGGCGGGGTGTATTACCTGCTGCAGAGCACGCACCACTTCGGCGTCTGGGTGGACTTCGTGATGCGCGGGGTGGCCACCTCGGCGGTCGTGGGGTGGGGGCTGTTCGTGCAGGCGTACCGGCGTCTCACCACCTCGCTGCGGGAGCACGCGGCGCGGTTGGAGGCCGAGCAGCAGCTCCGGGTCGAGCAGGCGCGGCTGACCGAGCGGGCCCGGATCGCCCGCGAGATGCACGACGTGGTGGCGCACCGGATGTCGCTGATCACGTTGCATGCCGGTGCCCTCGAGGTGCGCGACGCGGTCCGGCCGGAGGAGTTGCGGATCGCGGCCGGGGCGATCCGGAGCAGCGCGCACGAGGCCCTGGAGGAGCTGCGGGCGGTGGTTGCGCCGTCCCGGGGGCGGCCGGAGCCACCGCAGCCGGGTCTCGCCGATCTCCCCGACCTGGTGGACGGGGTGCGGGCGGCCGGGATGACGGTCGGGTTCGACAGTGCGGTGCCGGCCGGCGGGCCGCCCGTGGTGCTCGGGCGGACGGCGTACCGGATCGTGCAGGAGGGGCTCACCAACGCGCGCAAGCACGGTTCGGCGCGGTCCGCGTCGGTCCGGGTGGCGGGCGCCGCGGGCCGGGGCCTGCGCATCTCGGTCACCAACCCCGTCTCGGGTACACCGGCGGGCGGCACACCCGACGACGGCGAGCCCCGCGACGGCGGACCAGACAGCGGCGCGCTCAGCGGCGGCGGACCAGACAGCGGCGCGCTCAGCGGCGGCGGGCCAGACAGCGGCGCGCTCAGCGGCGGCGGGCCAGACAGCGGCGCGCTCAGCGGCGGCGGGCCAGACAGCGGCGGGCTCAGCGGCGGGCTCAGCGGCGGGCTGGGACTGGTCGGCATCGGCGAGCGCGTGGAGCTCGCGGGTGGCCGGGTCCGATACGGCCCACGGGACGGCGAGTTCGTCCTGGAGGCGGAGCTGCCATGGCCGGCGTGACCGGCGACGGGCCCTCTGCGGGCGGGGTGATCCGGCTCGCCATCGTGGACGACGATCCGCTGGTGCGGGCCGGGCTGCGCATCCTGGTCGGCGGCTCGCCCGAGATCGAGGTGGTGGCCGAGGCGGGCGACGGCGCCGAGGCGGTCACCGTCGCCCAGGCGCACCGGCTGGACGTGATGCTGATGGACATCCGGATGCCGCGCGTCGACGGGCTGGCCGCCACCCGCCGGATCCGCAGTCGTCCCGGTGCGCCGCAGATCATCGTGCTGACCACGTTCGACGTGGACGAGTACGTGCTGGAGGCGCTGCGCGGCGGGGCCGGCGGGTTCCTGCTCAAGGACACGCCGCCACGGGAGATCCTGACCGCGGTACGCACCGTCGCGGCCGGCGCGGCGAGCCTCTCCCCCACGGTGATCCGCCGCCTGATCGACCACGTCGCCGACCCGGCGGCGGGCACCCGGCGGGCACGGTCCCGGCAGCGGCTGGCCACCCTGACCGAGCGCGAGTCCGAGGTGGCGCTGCTCGTCGGCGAGGGCCGTTCGAACGCCGAGATCGGCACCCACCTCGGCATGAGCCTGCCCACGGTGAAGGGCCACGTCTCCCGTCTGCTCACCAAGCTCGACCTGAACAACCGCGTCCAGATCGCCCTCCTGGTCCACGACGCCGAACTGCTCTGACCGAGAGGAAGCCACCGCCCCGCCCCGCCCCCCACCGCCACCGCCACGGCACCGCCGCCGCACCCTTCAGCCACGTCGTCCACAGCCCTCCCCCGCCGCCGAGCTCCACATCGATTCGCGGTCTTCGGTCGCCGCTCACGCGGATCGCGGGCGGTCCGGGTTCACGATCACGGCCTGCGGGGGGCGGTGAGGATCCACGATCGCCGCCCGTGTCCTTCCTGCGCCCCTCTGACGGCTGCACGCGCACACGATCACGGATCGAGTGCGCCCGCCGCCCCGTTCCGGGCTGCTCGTGTGCGCCCACGGCCCGGCCGGCGCCGTCGGTGTGCACGCGCCGCCCCACCCGCGCCGCTCGTGTGCACGCGCCGCCCCGCCTACGCCGCTCGTGTGCACCCGCCGCCCCGCCTACGCCGCTCGTGTGCACCCGCCGCCCCACCCACGCCGCCTGTGTGCACCCGCCGCCCCACCCACGCCGCCTGTGTGCATGCGCCGCCTCGCCTACGCCGTTCTGGTCAGGCGGTGACAGGAGTCAGGCGGCGGCGTGGTGGGGGATGACGTGGAGGGAGGTGTGGAGGGCGGCCGTGGTGCGCGGTAGGTCGCCGGTGGCGAGGAGGTCGAGCAGGGTGCCGCGGAGGAGGGCCAGGACGGCGGTGCGGCGGGCCTCGCCCTCGGGGGTGTCGCGTTCGGGGGCGGGCTGGGCGGCGGCGAGCACGGCGAGCCAGTCGGTGACGGTGTCGCGGGCGAAACCGGCCCAGGGGCCGGCCGGGTCGATCAGGGAGCGGCCGTAGGCCTCCACCCAGAGGATGAGCAGGCCGCGGTGCGCGGGGTCGCTGAGCCAGCCCCAGATCCGGAGGGCGACCGCCTCGATCCCACCGGACGGCCCGTGACCGGCCGGCACCGGACCGGGAGTCTCGGGTGAGGCGGCAGGTGCGGGGAGGGGGGCTGTGATGGGGAGGGGGGCTGCGGTGGGGGTGGCGGCGGCGCCCGCGTGGTGGAGGAGGCGGAGTTCGTCGGTGCGGGCGCGGGCGAGGAGGGCCTGGACCAAGCCGTCCTTGCTGCCGAAGAGGAAGAGGAGGACGCGGGGGCTGGAGCCGATCGCGGCGGCGAGCGGGCGCAGGGACAGGGCGGTGAGGCCGTGGGTGCTGACGTAGGCGTACGCCCGCTCCAGAAGCTCGTCGCGCCGTGAGTCCGCCATCACGCTAGTATGCCGACTGAAACGACTGTTTCAGTGAGGCGGAGGCCGGGAGGTGACCATGGGGATCGGGATTCGGCCGCTGGGGCAGCCGGGGGATCTGGGATGGGTGGTGCTGGCGCACGGGGAGCTCTACGCGAGCGAGTACGACTGGGACGGGGACTTCGAGGCGCTCGTCGCGCGGATCGTGGCGGACTACGCGAACGGGCGGGATCCGGAGCGGGAGGACGCGTGGATCGCCGAGCTGGACGGGCGGCGCGTGGGGTGTGTGTTCTGCGTGAGCGCGCCGGACGAGGAGGGGACCGCGGTGCTGCGGACGCTGCTCGTCCATCCGGACGCCCGGGGGTTCGGGCTCGGCGGGCGGCTCGTGGACACCTGTCTCGCGTACGCGGAACGGGTCGGCTATTCGCGGATGCGGCTATGGACGAACGACATCCTGACGGCGGCCCGGCACCTCTATCTGGCGCGGGGATTCCGGTTGACCGCGGAGGAGGCGCACCGCAGTTTCGGCGCGGATCTCGTGGGGCAGACGTACGTCAAAGAATTCTGACAGCAGAAAACGCCACAGACCCGGGGAGCCGGATGGCGCCCCCGGGCCTGTTGGCATTGATCACATGAGCCGCACGAAGGGCTCAGAAGAGGCCGACGCCGATGCCGGCGCTGGCGCTGGCGCTGAGCCCCAGCGAACCGAGGCCGTAGCCGTAGCCGCCGTAGCCGCCGTTGTAGCCGCCGCCGTCGAAGAAGCCACCGTTGTAGTCACTGTCGTTGTAGCCGGTGTTGCCACCCTTGTTGACGTTGATGAGGCCGTTCTGGGCGACGTTGTCGCTGTTGTGCTTCTGCTGGTAGAAGCTGGTGTCGTTGTCGGAGGCGGCGTAGCTGTCACCGCCGAACGGGAAGCCGGTGTCGGACGCCATGGCCGGGCTCGCGAGCGCGAGGCTCGCACCGGTGGCCAGGAACAGACCGGCGAGGTACAGAGCCGGACGACGCATGATGATTCCTTTCGGACGTTGGTTTGACCTCCGAAAGTCTGTCGCGAGCGCACCCGAAATGCACGTTTTTCCGGTAAATAACGTCATTGAGCGCATAATTTAGCCAAAATGGTCACGTAGCCGACAGGGCCGGTCTAAGGTCCTGTGCGGGGAGCCGTGATCCGGGCGGAATGACGGTATAGAGAACCCGACAAGCGCGGGCAGGAATGCGGAAATGCCCTCACCCGTGACAGGGCGAGGGCATCCCTCGAAAGACTGCAAAAACTACAGGCGTACGCCGAGAAGCGCATCCACCGTCGTCGCCAGCAGCGCCGGGCCCTCGGCGTCGGCACCGGTGCCGGCCAGTGCGGCGTCCACCCACGCGTCCACCACGGCGAGCGCGGCCGGGGCGTCGATGTCGTTGCTCAGCGCCTCGCGGACCGCGGCGACGAGCCCGGCGCCGGACGGGCCGGACGGCGCCGCGGCGGCCTCGCGCCACCGGGCCAGCCGCTGCTCCCCCGCCTTGCGGATCTCGTCGGTCCACTCCCGGTCGGCCCGGTAGTGCCCGGAGAGCAGGCCCAGCCGGACCGCCATCGGGTCGATGCCGTCGCCGCGCAGCCGGGAGACGAAGACCAGGTTGCCCTTGGACTTCGACATCTTCTCGCCGTCCAGGCCGATCATGCCGGCGTGCACGTAGTGGCCGGCGAACGGCGCGGCGCCGGTGAGCACCTCGGCGTGCGCGGCCGAGCACTCGTGGTGCGGGTAGAGCAGGTCGCTGCCGCCGCCCTGCACGTCGATGGTGTCGCCGAGCAGGCCGAGGGCGATCGTCGCGCACTCGATGTGCCAGCCGGGACGGCCCGGGCCGAGGTCGCCGCCGTCCCAGACCGGCTCGCCCTCACGGGCGCCGCGCCAGAGCAGTGGGTCGAGCGGGTCGCGCTTGCCGGGCCGCTCCGGGTCGCCACCGCGCTCGGCGGAGAGCGTGGTCATCTCCTCGCGGGAGAGGTTCGACTCGTAGCCCCAGCGCGGGGCGGCGGTGATGTCGAAGTAGACGTCCCCGGTGCCGTCCTCGAGCCGGTACGCGGCCCCCTTGCCGACCAGCTCGGCGACGTGCTCGGCGATCTTCGGGATCGACTCGACCGCGCCCACGTAGTGCGCCGGTGGGATGATCCGCAGCGCCTCCATGTCCTCACGGAACAGGGCGGTCTCCCGCATCGCCAGCACGATCCAGTCCTCGCCGTCGCGCTGCGCACGCTCCAGCAGCGGATCGTCGATATCGGTCACGTTCTGCACGTAGGTCACCTCGTGCCCGGCGTCCCGCCACGCCCGGTTGACCAGGTCGAACGCGATCATCGTGGCCGCGTGGCCGAGGTGGGTGGCGTCGTAGGGCGTGATGCCGCAGACGTACATCGTCGCGGTTCCGTCCGGCGTGACCGGCTGCACCGACCGGCGGGCCGAGTCGTAGAGCCGCAGCGCAGGGGCGTTTCCCGGCAGGGAGGGTACGTCGTGCCCGGTCCAAGCGTCCATGAGACGGAGCCTATCCACCCCTTACCCCGGTGGCCCTCCCCCGTGACCTAAACCTCTGTTCAGACCGGGGGCCAGGGGATGGCCGGCCAGTCCGTCGGGGGCTTGGGGAAGCGGGCGGCGCGGAGCAGGCGCTTGATCCGGAGCCGGACGTGCTGGACCTCGGAGACGGTCAGGTGCTCCTCCAGCTCGCCGGTGAGCGGGCCGTCCAGACAGGCCGTCAGGGCGTGCAGGGTGCTGACCGCCTCGTCGGGGAGGGGACGGCCGGTCCAGCCCCAGAGGACCGTGCGCAGCTTGTTCTCCACGTGGAAGCTGACGCCGTGGTCGACGCCGTGGATGGCGCCGGTCGCCGCGTAGAGCACGTGGGCGCCCTTGCGGTCGGCGTTGTTGATCACCGCGTCGAAGACGGCGAGCCGGGCCAGGCGGGGGTCGTCGGCGTGGGCCAGGGAGTACGCGTCGCCGTCGTCGTCCCGGGCCGCGGCGATCGGGAACCAGCCCTGGGGGACGTCGTAGGCCGGGACGAAACCGATCAGGCCCTCGGCGGCCTCGGGCTCGTCGATCCAGAGCTGGAGCGCGCCCGGGCCGAGCGGGCCGTCACGCAGGATGGTCGGCGGGACCAGGCCCCAGCCGGTGGCCCGGGAGACCAGGTACGCCGAGACCTCGCGGCCGGCGAGCGTGCCGTCCGGGAAGTCCCAGAGCGGGCGCTCGCCGCGGACCGGTTTGTAGACGCAGCGGCGGGTCAGGCCGTGCAGGGTGATCTCGGCGCGCAGCGTGGTGTTCGACGCGTCGGCCAGCCGGCCCTCGATCTCGATCCGGCCGTGGTGAAGCAGCTCGAGGGCGTCCGCCTCGGCCAGCACCTCGGTCGGCTCGGCTGTCACCGGTGGTAGCCGTTGTGCCGGGGACAGAGGTGACCGGCCGGGTCGAGCGGCTGGCCGCAGAGCGGGCAGGGCGGGCGCCCGGCGGCGACCACGCGGCGGGCGCGGTCGATGAACGCGCGGGTGGCCTCCGGCGTCAGGCGGACCCGGAGCCGGTCGAGGTCGTCGTCCGGTTCGTCGTCGTCCTCGTCCTCGTCGTCATCGTCGCCGTCGTCCTCGTCGTCGTCGAGCGGGTCGCTGGAGAGCTCGACCTCGGGCTCACCGGCCTCGATCGCCTCGATCACGACGGTGCCGGTGTCGACGTCGAAGGCGAGGCCGAGGGTGCCGACCCGGAACTCCTCGTCGACCGGGGTGTCGAGGGGCTCGTTGTCGTGCCCGGACAGGACCGGCGCGTCGGGCATGGTCACGCCGAACCGCTTGTTCGCCTCGAGCAGCAGCTCTTCCAGCTTCTCGGCGAGCAGCGACACCTGGACCTTCTCCAGGGCGACGCTGATGACCCTGCCACCACCGCGTGCCTGGAGGAAGAACGTCCGGTCCCCGGGCTCGCCCACCGTCCCGGCGACGAACCGCTCAGGCGGCTCGAAGGCATGCACTTGGTGGGTCATGCGCCAACCCTATCCACCCCGGGCCCGGACCGCGCGGGCCGTGAAGCCGGGTTCGCCTAGGGCGCAATGGCGCCTACGCTGGGGTAACGCGCCGATCACGGAGAGTCGTCAGACGCCGCCACCGGACCCTCCGCCGACCGCCGCGTCGCTCTCCGCGGCCGGGTCGCCGGCCTCCCGATCGGGCGGTACGAGCGAACCCAGCTCACCGGTCTCGTTCACCCTGACCAGGAACGGCCGGGTCGGCGTGAACCGGATCACCGTGATGGACGCCGGGTCCGCGACGATCCTCTGGAACTGGTCCAGATGCAGCCCGAGCGCGTCCGCGACGATGGCCTTGATCACATCGCCGTGGCTGCAGGCCAGCCAGATCGCGTGCGCGCCGTGCTCGGCGGTGACCTTGGCGTCCCAGGCCCGGACCGCAGCGACCGCCCGCGCCGACATGGCCGCCATCGCCTCGCCGTTCGGGAAGGTGACCGCGCTCGGGTGCTGCTGGACGACCGGCCAGAGCGGGTCCTTGGCCAGCTCCCGGAGCGGGCGGCCCTCCCAGTCGCCGTAGCCGCACTCGATCAGGCCCTCGTCCAGCTCCGGCTTCGTGTCCGGGAGGGCGAGCTCCAGGGTCTGCCGGCAGCGGACCAGCGGACTGGAGACGACCTCGGCCAGGGGCAGGTCACGCAGCCGCTCCCCCACCCGGGCGGCCTGGGCACGGCCGGTCTCGTCGAGCTCCACGGGCTGGCGGCCGGCCAGCCCACCGGAGGCGTTCGCGGTGGTACGGCCGTGGCGCAGCAGCAGGACGGTGGCCACTAGCTCGCCACGCCGGACTCTTCGAACGCCTCGGCGACCGTACGCAACGTGGCCAGGCCGGACTCGAGATCGCCCACGTACGGGCTGACCGAGAGCGTGCCGACGCCCGCCGCGGCGTACTCGGAAAGCCTCTTGATGATCTGTGCCTTGTTCCCGATGATCGAGGTGCGCTCGATGAACTCCTGCGGGACGGCGGCCGCGGCCTCGGCGACCTGGCGGCTCAGGTAGAGGTCCTGGACCTCCTTCGCCTGCTTCTCGTAGCCCATCCGGACCGCGAGACGGTTGTAGAAGTTCTGCTCCCGGCTGCCCATCCCGCCGATGTAGAGCGACGCGTACCCGCGCAGCACGTCGGCGCAGGCGGCCAGGTCGTCGCCGACCACCACCGGAACGGTCGGCGCCACGTCGAACCCGTCCATCCCGAGACCCTGCTTCGCCCGGCCGGCCGCGATGTGCCGCAGATGGTCGGCGGCCGCGTCCGGGGCGAAGAAGATCGCCAGCCAGCCGTCGGCGATCTCGCCGGCCAGCTCCAGGTTCTTCGGGCCGACGGCGGCCAGGTAGATCGGGATGTGCGCGCGCGGCGGGTGGAAGCCCAGCTTGATCGCCTTGCCGGCGCCGCCGGGCAGCGGCAGCGTGTAGTGCTCGCCCTGGTACGCCACCCTCTCCCGGGAGAGCGCGAGCTTGACGATGTCCACGTACTCCCGGGTCCGCGCGAGGGGCTTGGCGAACGGGACACCGTGCCAGCCCTCGGAGACCTGCGGGCCGGAGACCCCGAGCCCGAGACGGAACCGGCTGCCGGAGAGCGTGTCCAGGGTCGCGGCGGTCATCGCGGTCATCGCCGGGGTGCGCGCCGGGATCTGCAGCACCGCCGAGCCGATGTCGATCCGCTCCGTCTGACCGGCGATCCAGGCGAGCATGCTCACCGTGTCCGAGCCGTACGCCTCCGCGGCCCAGACCACCGCATAGCCCAGACGATCCGCCTCCCGGGCCATCGCCAGGTGATCGGCGGGCGTGCTCCACGCCGTCTGGTAGCCGAGGTTGAGTCCGAGCCGCACGTTCCCTCCCGAGATCACCGAATGCTCCGCCCGCAAGCGTACTGATAGAACCCGCCAGCGTTTCGGTCCGGTAACCGACGGACCTTGACGAGCCGGAGGATTTCGCCGAAGACCCACTCTGAATAAGGTTCACTCATGCACCAGCGACCGCTCGGCCGAAGCGGGCTAGCGGTCTCGCGGCTCGCCCTCGGCACCATGACCTGGGGACGGGACACCGACCCCGACGACGCCGCCGAACAGCTCAAGCTCTTCCTGGAGGCCGGCGGCACCCTGCTCGACACCGCGGACGTGTACGGCGGCGGGGACGCCGAGGCGGTGATCGGCTCGCTCCTCGACCACCTCGTCCCGCGCGACGAGGTGGTGATCGCCACCAAGGCCGGACTCACTCCGCACGGCTGGCGGCACCGCGACGGCTCCCGGGGCAACCTGCTGCGTTCCCTGGACGCCTCGCTGCGCCGGCTCGGCACCGACTACGTCGACCTCTGGCAGGTGCACGGGTACGACGGGCAGACCCCGTTCGAGGAGACGCTGTCCGCTCTGGATCACGCGGTGGACAGCGGCCGGGTGCGGTACGTGGGCGTCTCCAACTTCGCGGCGTGGCAGACGGCGCGGGCGGCGACCTGGCAGAGCGCGTACCCCGGACGGGCCCCGATCGTGGCCGCGCAGATGGAGTACTCGCTGGTCGAGCGGGGCATCGAGCGCGAGGTGCTGCCCGCCGCGGCGGCGCTCGGCTTCGGCGTGCTGGCCTGGTCGCCGCTGGGACGCGGGGTGCTGACCGGCAAGTACCGCAACGGGCGGCCGCTGGACTCGCGGGCGGCCTCCGAGCATCTGGCGCCGTTCGTGCAGACGTACCTGGAACCACGCAGTTCCAGCATCGTCGAGGCGGTGGTGACGGCGGCGTCCGGGCTCGGGGTGTCCCCGCTGGAGGTCGCGCTCGCCTGGATCCGCGACCGGCCGGGCGTGGCGGCCCCGATCCTGGGGGCGCGGACCGCCGGGCAGTTGCAGGGCGCGCTCCGCAGCGAGCAGCTGACACTGCCCGCCGAGATAGCATTCGCGCTCGACGACGTCTCGGCGATCGAGGTGGGTTACCCCGAACGGGAGGGCGCGGGGTTCCTCACAGGCTGAGGTCTGGTGCGCGGACTCGGCACGGGCGCATATTAGATCGCATGGACTACGAATACGCGCCGCTCAGGTTGCCCTCGAATGTCGATCGGTTGACCGCGGCGGCGCAGCTCGCCATACAGGCGGAGTTCTCCGGGTGGGAGCTGGCCCGGGTCCAGCTCTTCGCCGACGGCACCCGGAAGGTGATGCTCCGCCGCCGGGTCCAGCCGACGCCGCAGCCCGGCCTCAGCTACTGAGAAGGCCCGTCCGAGTGGACGGGCCTTCGTCGTTGCGCGACCCGAGTCGCATGGCGCCTGTCGTTGTCGAGGGTGCCGAAGACGGCAAGCGCAGCGGGGCCGATTTCGGTGCCCTCGACAACGGCTCACAGAGGCGCCATGCCGCCGAGCGGAGCGCGGCAATCAGGGATGATTGTGGCCCGCGTGGTCGTCTTCCTCGTCGGGGAGGAAGGGGTGCTCGTCCAGGCGGCCGACCAGGGTGTCGGTCTCGACCGGGGCGAACGGGCCGGAGCCGTCGGCGTCGTCGAAGGCCTCCAGGTCCAGGGGCTTCTCGACCTCGGTGACGGTGAGCAGGCCGTCGAGCGGCTCCAGCTCGGGCACGTCCAGCGACGCCAGCGAGCCGTCGCCGGCCTGGAGCAGCTCCAGCACGGCCTCGCCGACCGACTCGACCGGGCCGGCGTCCTCGTCGTCCGGGACCGAGCTGCGGCGCGCGGTCTCGGCGACCCGCAGCAGCGCGGAGACGCTGGGCACGCGGTAGTCACGGCGCTGCCGCACCGAGATCACCTTGGGGTACGGGTCCCCCGCCGCGGCGCTCGCGCCCTCGGCCGCCAGGAAGCGCTGGTCCGCCTCGTCCGGGTCGATCGACTCGACGTCCCACGGAGTCACCTCGCCGTACGCGTCGAGCAGCTTCTCGTCGTACGCGAAAGAGGCGTTGTTGAGGTCGACGTACGCCTGCCAGACGTCGTCGTCGTCGATGCGGCCGGCGGCCGCCTTGACGGCCTCCAGATGCGCCCGCGCCGCTTCGACTACCCGCTCGAGGGCGGCGTCGAGTTCAGCGTTCTGGTCGCTCATCAGTATGGGGGTCCTTCCGAGATCTAGCTGTTGCGGAGCAGTCGGTCTAGCACACGCACGCCGAACTCTAGCCCCTCCACGGGGACGCGCTCGTCAATGCCGTGGAACAGGGCCGCGAAGTTCAGGTCCGGGGGCAACCGCAGCGGGGCGAACCCGAAGCAGCGGATGCCCAGGGTGGAGAACGCCTTGGCGTCGGTACCCCCGGACATCAGGTACGGCACAGTACGCGCACCGGGGTCCTCGGCCCGCAGCGCGGCGGCCATCGCGTCGACCAGTTCGCCGCCGAACTCGGTCTCCACGGCCGGCTGCTGGTGGACGTGCTCGATCTCGACGTCCGGGCCGATCACCTCGCGCAGCTCGCGCAGGAACGCGTCGGCCTGGCCGGGCAGCGTCCGGCAGTCGATGGTCGCGGACGCCTTGCCGGGGATCACGTTGTCCTTGTAGCCGGCCTCGAGGCGCGTCGGGTTCGCGGTGTTGCGGATGGTGGCGCCGATCAGGTTCGCGATCGGGCCGAGCTTGGAGATCGCGAGCTCCGGGTCGTCCGGGTTCAGATCGATCTGCAGGGCGTCCGAGACCTGCTCCAGGAACGCCCGTACGGTGGGAGTGAGAACCACCGGGAAGCGGTGGCGCCCCACCCGGGCGACCGCCTCGGCGAGCGCGGTCACCGCGTTGTCGTCGTGGATGAACGAACCGTGGCCGGGACGGCCGTGCGCGTGCAGGCGGAGCCAGTCGAGGCCCTTCTCGGCGGTCTGCACGAGGTAGAGGCGCAGGTCGTCGTTGACGGTGTAGGAGTACCCGCCGACCTCGCCGATCGCCTCGGTGACACCCTCGAAGTGGCCGGGGTGGTTCTGCACCAGCCACTGGGAGCCGTACTCCATGCCGGCTTCCTCGTCGGCGGTGTACGCCAGCACGATGTCGCGGGGCGGCACGTACCCGGTGCGCCGCCACTCGCGGACCACCGAGAGCACCATCGCGTCGAAGTCCTTCATGTCGACGGCGCCGCGGCCCCAGAGGTAGCCGTCCTTGACCTCACCGCTGAACGGGTGCACCGACCACTCGCTCGCGTCGGCCGGCACCACGTCCAGGTGGCCGTGGACCAGCAGGGCGCCGCGGGACCGGTCGGCGCCGGGGATCCGGGCGACCAGGTTCGCGCGCTTCGGCGCCGATTCGAGCAGTGTCGTCTCGATGCCCACCTCGGACAGGCTCTCGGCCACGTACTCCGCGGCGGCCCGTTCGCCCACGGTGGTCCGCGGGTCCCCGGTGTTGGTGGTATCGATGCGCAGCAGATCGCGGCAGATGCCGACGACCTCGTCCACGGCGGAGGTGGGAGTACTCATCGCCCCTTCTTACCAGCTCAGTGTTGCCGGCCTTCAGTCCGATCCATGGGCGGCGGGCGGGGCGGCCGGATGGGGGGGTTTGGGGGGAGAGCCGCGCAGGGTAACCCCGCGCACATGTCGGATGTGAATCTCCCCCCGCTGCCCCCGGTGGGCGGCCAGATCTCCGGGCGCAGTGTCGTCGACGTCCTCACCGAGCAGCACAGCGAGCTGCTCTCCCTGACCGAGCGACTGGCCGACCCCAGAGTGCGGTCGGTCCTGGTCGCGACCGTCTCCCGGCACCTCTCCGCCGAGGAGCAGTACCTCCATCCCGCGATCCGCCAGGCGGTGCCGGACGGCGACCGGATCGCCGACCGCGAGCTGGCCGAGGACCGCGAGCTGCTGAAGCTGCTGGTCGCCGAGGACTGGGAGCAGATCGTCGAGGGGGTCCGGCGGCACGTCGCGGCGGACGCCGGCGAGCTCTTCCCGCTGCTGGAGCAGATGGTGCCGGCCGACGACATGATCCGCCTGGGCAACCGGGTGGAGACGGCCGCCGAGTCGGCGCCGACCCGCCCGCATCCGGGCACTCCGGTCACACCGCCGTGGAACAAGGTCGTCGACCCGTTGGTGGGTGCGGTCGACAAGGTCCGGGACGTGGTCACTGCGCGTACGACGTACGCTCGCGATCTGTAAGCAAAGCTTCCATAACGGGCGTTTAGTTACGCTCGTCCCATTGTTTTACTGCTTTGTCACAACCCATCGATCTTTCCACGGGTTGTAGGTCTAGCGTTCGATCCCTTTCAAGTCCTAACGTCACGCTATGAACCTGGAGCTGCGGCATCTGAAGGTGGTCTGCGCCATCGCGGAGACCGGCAGCGTGACCAAGGCCGCGTCACAACTCGGCTTGGCCCAACCCGCGCTCACCGCACAGCTGCAACGCATCGAACGCACCCTCGGCGGTCCCCTCTTCGACCGGGACCGCCGGGGCGCCCGACCCACCGCGCTCGGCGAGCTGGTGCTCTCCCGGGCCCGGGTCCTGCTGCCCGCCATGAAGGGACTGCAGGACGAGGCCGCCCGGCTGGCCGCCGGCGGCTTCAGCACGTTGAGCCGCTATCGCATCGGCGCCATCGGCGGCCCGGTCTTCGCGCACCTGCTGCACCGGATCTCCGCCGACCAGCCCGAGGCGCAGATCTCCACATACGCGTCCTACTACGTCGACGAGCTGGCCACCATGGTGCTCAACGGCAAGCTGGACTACGCGCAGGTCGGCGTCTGCGGCGACGCCCTGCCCTCGGCCGAGTACGGCCTGGTCTGGGACACCATCGCGGTCGACGCGGTCTGCGTGCTGATGCGCGAGGACCACCCCCAGGCGAAGGGCCTGGAGGTCGACCTGGCCGAGCTGGCGTCCGAGCAGTGGTCCGCGGCGGCCGGCGACGGCTGCTTCGAGGACTGCTTCGCGGCGGCCTGCGCCCGGGCCGGCTTCGCGCCACGGCGGGTCCTGGAGACCGACGTGCGCGCCTGCATCGACATGGTCGAGCTCGGCGTGGCGATCGGGCTCTGCCAGCCCACGTTCCGCCCACCGGCCGGGCTGACCACGCGGCCGCTCAAGGGCGCGCCGCTGCGCTGGCGGCTGCTGCTCGGCTGGCACCCCGAGTCACCGGCCTCCCGCTCCTCGGCGAAGACCCTGGAACTGGCGCGGGAGTCGTACCGGGACGTGATCGCCCGGAACGAGGACTACGTCGAGTGGACCCGCGACCACCCGCACCTGGGAGGCAGCAGCGGCACACAACTGGCCGCGGCCTGAGAGGACCGCGGCCAGCACGAGGGCTATCGCGCGGAGACCGGCCGCGAGGTCGACTCCACATCGAAGGTGAGCTGCCCGTCCCGGGCGTCCACCCGGACCGTCTGCCCCGGCGCCAGGTCCGCGGCGAGCAGCATCTTCGACAGCCGGTTGTCGAGTTCACGCTGGATCGTCCGGCGCAGCGGGCGGGCGCCGAACTCGGGCTGGAAGCCCCGCTCGGCGAGCCAGTCCACGGCCCCGTCGGTGATCTCCAGGCTGACGTCCTGGGCGTGCAGCCGGCGGCGGGTCGCCTCCAGCATCATCTCGGTGATCCGGTGCAGCTGGACGTCCTCCAGTTGCCGGAAGACGATGATCTCGTCGATCCGGTTGATGAACTCCGGCCGCAGCTGCTCCTTGAGCCGCCGGTCCAGCCGGACCCGCAGCTCCTCGTCGGCCTTCTCGCCACCGCCGAACCCGACGGCGCGGGTGCTGCCGGTGATCAGGTCCGAGCCGAGGTTGCTCGTCATGATCAGAACGGTGTTCTTGAAGCTCACCACCCGGCCCTGACTGTCGGTGAGCCGGCCGTCGTCCAGCACCTGCAGCAGGATGTTGAAGACGTCCGGGTGCGCCTTCTCGATCTCGTCCAGCAGCACCACGCTGTACGGGCGGCGCCGCACCGCCTCGGTCAGCTGGCCGGCCTCGTCGTAACCGACGTACCCGGGCGGGGCGCCGACCAGCCGGGACACGGTGTGCCGCTCCTGGAACTCGCTCATGTCCAGCCGGATCATCCGGTCCGGCTCGCCGAACAGCGCCTCCGCCAGCGAACGCGCCAGCTCGGTCTTGCCGACACCGGTCGGCCCGAGGAACAGGAAACTGCCCACCGGACGGTCCGGGTCGCCCAGGCCGGCCCGTGACCGGCGGACCGCCTCGGCGACCGCCTCGACCGCGTCCTCCTGGCCGATCACGTGCTCGTGAAGGTGCTGCTCCAGCCGGAGCAGACGGTCCCGCTCGGCCTCGGTCAGCTGTGCCACCGGGATGCCGGTCGCCCGCGAGACCACCTCGGCCACGTCGTCCTCGGTCACCTGCGGCACCCCGTCCGGGCCCGCGCCGACCCCGGCGATCTGCGCCTTCAGGTCGTTGATCTGGTCCCGGAGCTGCGAGGCGAGCTCGTAGCGCTCGGCGGCCACCGCCTGGTCCCGGTCCCGGCTCAGCTGCTCCAGCCGGCGCTCCCGCTCGCGCAGGTTCGCGTCCGGCGTCTTCACCCGCAGCCGCACCCGGGCACCCGCCTGGTCGACCAGGTCGATCGCCTTGTCCGGCAGGAACCGGTCGGTGATGTAGCGGTCCGAGAGCACCGCGGCGGCGTCCAGCGCCTCGTCGGTGATGCGTACCTGATGGTGGGCCTCGTAGTTGTCCCGCAGCCCGCGCAGGATCGCCACGGTGTCCTCCACCGTCGGCTCCCCCACCAGCACCGGCTGGAAGCGCCGGGCCAGCGCCGCGTCCTTCTCGATGTGCTTGCGGTACTCGTCCAGCGTGGTCGCACCGATCACCCGCAGCTGACCACGGGCCAGCGCCGGCTTCAGCATGTTGCTGGCGTCCATCCCGCCACCCTCGCCGCCACCGCCGGCACCGACCAGGGTGTGGATCTCGTCGAGGAAGACGATCAGGTTGTCCCCGGACGCCTTGATCTCGTCGATCACCTTGCGCAGGCGCTCCTCGAAGTCGCCGCGGTAGCGCGTACCGGCGACCAGCCCGGCCAGATCGAGCTGCACCACCCGCTTGTCCTGCAGCGTCAGCGGCACCTCACCGTCCACGATCCGCTGTGCCAGGCCCTCGACGATCGCCGTCTTACCCACGCCTGCTTCGCCGATCAGGACGGGATTGTTCTTGGTACGCCGTGACAGGATCTCCACGGCCTGCTCGATCTCGTCGGCGCGCCCGATCACCGGGTCGATCTCGCCGCGCCGGGCCGACTCGGTCAGGTCCACGCCGAACTGCTCCAGCGTCGGCGTCTTGGTCGCACCGCGCACCGCGCTCGGCCCCGTGCCGTGGTGCCCGTGCCCGGACGGCACCCCGACGGCCGCCTCCGCGTTCGGGATCGCCCGCGGGTCGAGCCGCCCGGCGAGCAGCCGCCCCGCGACCGAGTCGGTGTTCAGCCCCAGCGCCATCAGGATGTGCTCGGGCCCGATGTACGACGCGGCCACCGCACGGGAGATCTGCAGGCTGTCCAGCAGTGCCCGCTTGGCGGCCGGGGTCAGCGCGACCTGCTCGGGGACGTCCCGGTCGGCGGCGCTCATGTCCGCCGCGAGATTCGCCGCCGCGGTACGGGTGGCCTCGTCACCGGCCCGCGCGTCCAGCTCGTGCAGCAGGGTCTCCGGGTCGGCACCGGCACGGCGTACCGTCTGCTTCATCGGCTCCTGCTGGAGCACGGCCCAGAGCAGGTGGTCGGTGTCGAGGTCGGCCATCGCCCGGTCGCTCGCGGCACCGAGGTCGGCGGCGTGGCGGGCGGCGTCGGCCAGCACCTGCCGCGCGTCGTTGCTCATGTAGCGTGCGATGTCGATGCGCGGCGCCGTCCGGCGCGGCTCGGCCGCACCGAAGAAGCGCGCGAACAGGTCGTCCCACTGACCGGGTCCACCCGGTCCGATCGGTCCGATGCTCATCAGTCTCTCTTCTCCTGGTACCTCGCGGACGATGAAGCGCCAGCCGGACCAACCGGCGAACGCCACCATCCAGACTGTTGGAACCGCGTAGGGCAGGAGGCTGATTCCCGTTCTTCGCCGAAAGTTGATAGGAGTGTGCTCAACTTCATGACCGCACCAGATGAGTCCGACTGTCCGGAAATGACACCTTTGGTCATCGTCGACGGGGCGAACGTGGTCGGTTCCGTCCCGGACGGCTGGTGGCGCGACCGGGCCGGCGCGGCCGCCCGGCTCCGCGACGCCCTCTCCCCGGTGCTCGCCGCGGGCCTGCCCGGCCTCGCCGCCCCGGTCGAGGTGATCCTGGTCGTCGAGGGGCGCGCCCGGGACGTTCCGCCGGTGCCGGGCGGCGTCCGCGTCGAGCGCGCGCCCGGCTCCGGCGACGACCGGATCATCGATCTGGTGCGCACGGAGCCGGCCGGCCGTCGCGTCGTGGTGGTCACCGCCGACCGTGGCCTCCGCGACCGCGCCACGGCCCTGGGCGCCGAGATCCGCGGCCCGTCGGCGGTGCCGCGCGGCACCCGGGCGGAGCGCGGCGGGAGTGAAAGGGGAGGCGGACGGGGAAGAAAGGAGGAAGGCTGGGTAGTGGAAGAGGAGGGGCCGGTGCGGGGACCGGGAGGAGAGTGATCCACAATGGAGCATTGCTGGTGAGACGGGCCGGCGGGGGCGTCACCGGTGTCGATGCCGGGGTGTCGCGGTGCTCGGGGACTGCCAAATTAGGGCATCCGAGGACGGCGAGGCGGGAACCGGGCGGTAATGTGGCAGTAGCAAGTGGAACCAGGGTTTCAGGAGGCTGCACGGGTGGCCAGTGTCGCCGAGCTCAGAGCGGCCGTGGACGCCGCGCTCCAGCAGGTTTCCGAGGGGCAGGCGGCGATACAGGCGGCCCGGGAGAAACTCGGGGAGGCGCAGCAGAGTCTGGCCGCGGCGCTCGACGGCAGCAGTCACGACGCCGTGGGCGCGGCGCACGCCTCGCTCTCCCAGGCTGATCAGCAGCTGGAGGAGTGCCTGAGCGCGACGCTGGTGGCGGTCGAGCAGGCGCAGACCTACACGGCGACCCTCTGACGCGATGTCACTGTTGCAGGAACTCGGCGCCCAGCTCCGGGCCGCCTCAGACGAACTCCCCGTCGGTCAGGTGAGCGTCGCGCTGGAGAAGCTGCGGAGCGCCACGGAGATCCTCGCCTGGCTTCGCGAGGAGTCGCAGGACCCGATGGGCGTACCCCAACTGGGAAATGCGACCGAACACGCGGAACGCGCGGCAGCGGCCCTGCGCATCGCTCAGGATGCGATCGCCACCTACCTGGCCGCGGCCGGGCTGGCCGGTGAGACGGGCGCGCAGCCACGCCAGGAATGGCGCGAGGCGCTGCGGCCCGAGCCGGAGCAGCACGGCGGCGGTGAGCAGCAACGACAGCCCACCGGTGAGGCGCTCGGGCCCTGGTGGCAGCAGCGCGTCGCCGAGCTGACCGGCGAGCCCGCCCCGGCCGAGGGCGAGACCGCGGAACCGACCGGGAAGGAGTCCGGGGACAGTGCCGAGCTGCTGCGCCGGGTGGCCGCGGGGGTGCGGGCGGGTGACCGGTCGCGTCTCGGGCGGGAACTGCACGCGGTGAACGCGTCGACCGGGCTCGGCCTGGCCGCGGTCACGCCGCCGGTGCTGCACCGGCTCGCCGGCGACCTCCTCGGGCACGAGCCCCGGCCGGAGGACGTGGCCCGGTTGCGGACCGCTGCGCAGGGACGGGTCCGGGCGCTGCTGCCGGGCACGTCGCCGGCGGTCCTGGAGACCCTGATCGACCGGATCTGCCGGGTTCCGGTACGCCAGGAGGGCCGCGCCCCCGGCCATCCGGCGGACAACGCGGTGACCGCCAGCGTGCTCACCGGCGTACTGCTGGCCCGGCTGGGACGAGACGCCGGGTCGCTCGACCCGGACGCGCCCGAACCGGTCCGCCGGGACGCCGAGCCCGGGGAGAAGCACCGATGATCCACCCCACCCGATTCCCTGCGACGATGCCGGCGGGTCATGGCTGAATCCACCAAGCACCAGGTCATGGAGATCCGGGCCGGGCTGTCCCATGCTCTCGGCGCCGCGCAGACCGCCCTCGACCAGGCGCGCCGGGACGAGGCCGAGGCCATCGCCGCGAACGAGCGGGTGGCCGCCGCCGCGCTGGGCCGCAAGCGGAAGCTCGCCGCGTCCCATGAGGAACGGCTCCGGGAGATCGACGCGTGGCACCGGACCGAGCTGACCAAGCTGTCCGGTGCTGCGGCCGGCGCCGCCGACCGGGCCGCGCCGGGCGCCGCCGGGGAGGCCTGGCACAGCTGGGAGCCGACGCCGCTGAACCGGGCCGCCGAGCTGCGGGTGGGCCGGCTGCTGCTGCCCGAGGCGCCGGCGCCGCAGCCGTCCCGCAGCGAGCGGCCCTGGCAGTGGGACGAGGAGGAGACCCCGCCGGAGGAGCCGCCGGGCGAGGTGCCGGCGCTGGTCCAGCTGCTGGACCGCGGGCACGTGGTGGTCCGGGGCGACCGGCGGCTCGGCGACGACGTGGTGGCCGGGCTGCTGCTGCGGGCGCTGGGCACGAGCGTTCCGGGTGCGGTCCGCCTGATCGGGTACGACCCCGAGCACCTGGGCGGCGGGCTGGCCGGCTTCGCCCCGCTGGCCCCGGCCGGAGTGCTCACCTTCGTCGGGCCGGGCGGCCTGCCGGGGCTGCTCGACGAACTGGTCGACCAGGTCCGCCGGATCAACGAGACCGTGCTGGCCGGGGAGTATTCGTCCCTCCGGGAGCTGCACGCGGCCACCCGGCGCCGCCCGGAGCCGTGGCGGGTGGCGGTGCTGCTCGGCGCCGGGGAGTTGTCCCGGCACGAGCGCTCCCAGCTGGACCGGCTGCTCCGGACCGGCGCGGCCTGCGGGGTGCACCTGGTCATCCACGGCCTGGCGGTCGAGCCCGGTCCGGGGATCGAGGTGATCACGGCGGCCGAGGGTGCGGCGGCGCGGATCAGCGGGGCGGGGGCTCTGCCCGTACTCCTGGATCCCGGTCCTCCGCCCGCGGTGCTGACCTCGACCTGCCGGCAGATCGCCGAGGCCGTGGCGGCGGGCCCGGCACCGGTCGCGCTGGACAGCCTGCTGCCGGAGCAGGGCGCCGAGTGGCGGGAGAGCTCGGCCACCGGCCTGACCGCGCCGCTCGGGGACAGTCCACAGGGGCCCCGGGTGATGGTGACGCTGAGCGACTACCCGCCGCACGCGCTGATCGCAGGGCCCTCCGGTACCGGCAAGACGAACTTCATCTACGCCTGGATGGGCGCGCTCGCCGCCCGCTACTCCCCCGCCGAACTGGCGTTCTACCTGCTCGACTTCAAAGAGGGGGTGTCGTTCGCCCGGTTCGCGCCGGGGCGGCGGGACCCGAGCTGGCTGCCGCACGTCCGGCTGGTCGGGGTGAACGTCAACACGGACCGTGAGTTCGGGCTGGCGCTGCTCCGGTTCCTCGGCACCGAGCTGCGACGGCGGGCGGACGCGGCCAAGCGGTACGAGGTGACCAACCTGGCCGAGCTGCGCACCGAGGACCCGGAGGGCTCGTGGCCGCGGATCGTCGCGGTGGTGGACGAGTTCCAGGTGCTGCTCTCCGGCCGGGACGCGGTCGAGCGGGAGGCCGTCGACCTGCTGGAGGACCTGGCCCGGCGCGGCCGCTCGCAGGGCATCCACCTGGTCCTGGCCAGTCAGGACGTCTCCGGTATCGAGGCGCTCTGGGGCCGCCCGGCGCTGGTCGCCCAGTTCTCGCTACGGATCGCGCTGCCCCGGGCCCGCCGGGTGCTGGCCGAGACGAACGGCGCGGCCGACTCGCTGCCCCGGTACCACGCGGTGGTCAACGCGGACTCCGGTGCCACCGAGGCCAACCGGATCGTCCGGGTACCGGCCGCCGGCGACCGCGAGCAGTGGAGCGACCTGCAGCACCGGTTGTGGCGGCGGCGACCGGCGGAGGCCGGTGCGCCCCGGCTCTTCGACGGCGACGTGATCCCGAAGCTGACCGAGAGCCCGGACTTCCGGGCGATCGAGCCGGCCGAGCGGGTGGCCGCCCCGGTGGCGATGCTCGGCGAGACGATCGACGTGCTGGCCCGGTCGGCGCGGACCGTGCTGCGGCGGGCGCCGGGGCGCAACCTCGCGGTGCTCGGCACCCGGGTGGACGAGGCCTGCGCGGTGCTCGCCACGGCGGGCCGCTCACTCGCCGCGCAGTTCACCCCGGAGGGCGCCCGCTTCTCGATCGTCTGCCTCGACCCGGACGCCGGTGCCGCCGCGCGGTCGCTGCACGAGCGGATCCCGGGCTCCGGCCTCTTCGACGCCGACAGCGTCGACTGGCTGCTGGAGGACGCCGTCGCCGATGCGACCAGCGCCTACCCCGGGGATCGTCCGCACTTCATTCTCCTGTACGCCGCGGACGCGCTCCCCGGTGACAGGGAGACGGCGGAGCAGCTGCGGACCGTGCTGCGCCAGGGTCCGGAACGGCGGCTGCACGTGCTGGGCTGGTGGCGCGGCGCCGGGCTGCTGCGGGACTCGCTGGGCGGCACCGGGTCGCGGACCGACGCGATCGGCTCCTGGGTGGCCCTGGACGTGCACGGCAGCGAGCTCGCGCCGTTCTATCCGGGTGCCGGCGCGCCGAACTGGTATCCGCGGCCCTGGCGGGCGCTGCACTTCGACCGCTCGGTGCACCGTGGCGCCGAGGTGATCATTCCGTACGGGACGTCATGAGCGAACTGCAACCGGCCGACCCGAGCGCGGCCGACTACCGGACCCTCCTGCTGCGGCTGACCTCGCTGGACCGCCGGGCCGCGGGGCTGCGCAGCGAGGCCGAGAAGTGGCACGGGGAGCAGACCACGGCCGCCGACGACGCGGTCCACGAGGCGGAGAACGAGGTGGGCGCGGCCCGGCACGCCGTCCGCCTGGCCCGGCGGGACAAGGAGAAGGTGGACGCCGACGCGGCCCTCCTCTGGTCGGACTACGTGCACAAGGTCGGCCCGGCGGCGGAGCGCTTCGGGCGGAACCTGCCCCCGGCCAGCATCCCCCGGCAGCGCGACGACCGGCACGCCCGGGACTACCTGGACGAGGTGGAGAACCGGGTCAAGTACACGCCGAAGGCCCGGCCGATCACGTTCCTCACCAAGGTGCTCTTCGGGGTCCTCGGGTTCGCCGGCGGGTTCCTCGGTTTCCTCGGCAACCAGCTGCTGCGGACGACCGGGGCGGCCGCGGCGGGCGACTGGCACCAGGCGGCGCCGGTGGTGGCCCTGCTGGTGTTGCTGGCCTGCCCGGTGCTGGCGGTGGTCACCGCGAAGAAGCTGGCCGACCGCCGGGGCGCGAGCATGGACATCGCGGCGGTGGTGACGGTGCTGGCCACCGGGCTGGTGACGGCGCTGCTGCTCTACACCGCCGTGCGCTATTCGGCGGGCTGAACAGGGATCAGGACGGCACCCGGGGCGGGAAGAGAGCGCGACGGGCGCGTGCCTCGGCCTCCAGCGCGGGCGGCACGTCGAGGTGGGCGCCCACGCCGTGTGCCTCGTCGCACTCCAGGTCGCCGGCGGGATCGTATTCGGGACCCTCGGCGGCCGGCGGGCGGACGTCCTCGGTCTCGTCGTGCGGCTCGGTCGTGCGGTCCGGCTCGGTCATACGGTCCGTTGTACCCGGCCGGGGGCCGCGGAATCGCGCGTTCGCGAAGTTCGCCCGGCGCTCGCCCCGGATCGGGTCCGGGTGATGGAGATGGCGCGTACCCGGAAAGGGTCTGAAAAACCATCCGGATCGACGAACGCCGACCTCAATTGTCGACAGGAATATCACCGATGCATTCCGGGGCCCGCCGGACGGGCCCCGGAGCGTCTCTCAGCTGGCGCGGCGCTCGCGGACCTGCTTGCAGTTCACGCACGTGGTCGCGGACGGGAAGACCTCCAGCCGCTCCACCGGGATCGGGTTGGAGCACCCCTCACAGTTGCCGTACGTCCCGGCGTCGAGCCGCGCGATGGCGTGCTCGGCCTGGGTCCGCCGGTCGTGCAGTGTGCGCAGCAGCGACGTGGCCGCGTCCCGCTCGGCCGTCTTCGAGCCGCTGTCGGCCTGGTCGTCGCCGGCCGCGTCGCCGATCTCGACCAGCCGCAGCCGCTGGTTCTGCGCGACGGCCTCCTCGTACTCCGTATCGAGCTCCGTGTACCGGCTCCGCAGGAGCACCCGGATCTGCTCGATCTCCTCGGCCGAGCGCACCTTCGCGGTGCTCGAGCCCTTACCCGCAACAACCGCTCCGTTGACGAGCATGCAGTCCCCCTGCCCTTCCCTCAGCCCCAGCCGGTGGCCATCAGCCCGGGTCACCTCGCCCCGGTCCGGCTCGACATGGAGCCGGTCGATACCCACCGCCGAAGATCCCAAACGAGACCTCCGCGAAAAAAGTAACCGGAGCATAACTGTCAGTGGTCGAATCCGCCACGGACTCGGCATGCGGGTCTTGTGCCGGAGGTCACCCCACGCCCGTGACCAGGGCCGGGTGCTTCGGATCGTCCACCCGTACGACCACGTCCGCGAAGGATGCCGGGGCCACCTCGGCCTCGTAGCGCCGGAACGCGGGCAGGGTCCACTGCCGGTCCGGGGCGGTCCGGCGGGCGAGCGCGGGCGGGCTCACCGCAAGGTGGACGGTGAACTCGAACGGCAGCCCCGAACCGAGCAGCAGAGGCCCGTTGACCAGCACGATCGCGTTCTCCGGAAGGGCTTGGTACGGCTCCCGCGCGGCCCGGTCCGTCGTCGCGTTCCAGAGACGCGTGACGATCCGGCCGGTGCCGTCCGGGGCCGCCGGGGCGAGCGCCTCACGGATCAGCCCGGCCTCGTCGAACCAGCCGGTGTAGAACGAGTCCGGATTGGTCCGGCCGTGCTCCAGACGCAGTGAGGCCGGCCGGAGGAAGTCGGCAGTATCGATGCGAACGGCCGGACGGCCCCGCACTCGCAACGGACTGACCAGGGCATCCGCGAGACGGCCCGGTTCGGCGGCATCAGCACCGTCGATGGCGACCCGGAGCCGGCTGTCGGATTCCCGACTCGTCAACCGGTCCACGAGATCATCGACCAGGGCCTCGAAGGAGACGGGGCGAACGCGCATGGCCCCATGATCCCCGGTCGCGGTGAGCACGATCGGGGACCGTACCGGCGTGAGTGATTCGAAGTACAGTGCCGGATTTGCGGCCGTCCCACCCAGTGGACGGCGGCCGTCGTCAGTCGAGCGGGACGATCGCCACCCGGGCGTCGTCGGCGAGCCGGTAGCCCACCCCGTACACCGTGGTGATCGCCGGGACGTGGGCGCCCAGCTTGAGCCGCAGCCGCCGGACGTGGACGTCCACGGTGCGCTCGCCGGCCCGCTCGTAGCCCCAGACCCCGGAGAGCAGCTGCGCCCGGCTGAACACCCGGCGGGGCCGCTCGGCGAGGTAGAGCAGCAGGTCGAACTCCAGGCGGGTGAGCGGCAGCTCCCGGCCCTCCAGCAGGGCCTGGCGCGGACCGGCCAGGAGACGGACCTCCGGGCCGGTGGCGACCGGTTCCGGCTCGACCTCCGGCTCCGGCTCCGGCTCGGAGAGCGTCTCGGCCGCCTCCACGGTGACCGTGCCCCGGCTCAGCTCGACCAGCTCACGGACCGCGGCGAGCAGGCGGTGTGCCTGCGGCGAGACCGCGTCGCCGGTGAGCGGAATGGCGAGCGTCACGGTCAGCGCAGGTTCGGCTCGACGGTTTCCCGGGCCACGGCCCGGTCCGGCGGAACGACGATCGGCACGCGGCGACAATGCGCTGACCGGCATTGATTGATCCCCCAAGGTTTTTGCTGCGGCAAGCGAATGCTATTGATCACTGTGCGTAAAAGCGGGGACGATATTTCCGGGCTGCCGTCGCGCGGGTCAAGTCACCAACCACAGTGTGGGAAAGATGTTCCACATTCTTCCGGGTGACGCAAATGCATTCCGCTAACGTTTTCTGTCAGCCTCATTAAACATTGCCGAACGCGCGGGCAGTCCGGCACGCGTCCGACCTGGAGCAAGAGATGAATCACCTGTTCGATCTGGCGCGACGTGGCGGCGCCGCCGAGCTCGCCGGAAATGTGACCGCGGGCACGCCCGTCGACCTGGCCACCGAGAAGGGCGACACGCTGCTGATCCTGGCGGCATATCACAATCACACGCGTACGGTCACCACGCTCCTGGGGCTGGGAGCGGACCCGGACCGGATCAACGCGCAGGGCCGGACGGCGTTGGCCGCGGCGGTCTTCCGGCAGAATCAGGAAGCCGTGGAGGCGCTTTTGGAAGCCGGTGCGGACCCGCGCCGGGGACAGCCGTCCGCTGTGGAGACCGCGGAATTCTTCGCGCTACCGGAGATGACCGCGCTGCTTTCCGGCGGGAATGCGCTTTCCGAGGGGGACGCCGCCGACGGCGGCGTCCCCGGAAGACTCAGCCCCCCGACGTGAGGCGGCGGCCGACGGCCGCGATCAGCCGGTCCAGCTCCGAGCCGAACGGGTTGTCGTGCACCAGGTACGTCCAGGTCGCGCTCGGCCGGACGATCTCGGCCCGCTCCGGCTCCCAGCCGTCGGTGAGGTCGACCTCCTCGAACGCCTCGATGGTGCGCGTCTCGACCTGGGTCAGCATCTCCTGGAACGCCGGCACGGCCGCCCGGTGGAACTCGTCCAGCGGGTCCAGCTTGCCCAGCGCCCGCAGGTGCACGCCCTCGCGTACCTCGGAGAGGAAGGCGAGGTGGTCCACCCAGAGCCGGTCCAGGTGGAAGAGCGCGATCGCCCGGGCCGAGTCGGAGAGGACGTCCTCGTCGGTCTCCTTCGCCTTCTCCGGCACCCGCTCGAGCAGCATGATCGCGGCGACCTCGGAGGTGAGCAGCCGCTCCCGGCGCTCGGCCAGCAGGAGACGCTGCTGCTCGATGACGACGCTGTACCGCCAGGTGTTGCGGTGGATCTCGTGGTTCACGCCCTCGGCGACCCGCTGGGCGTGCTCCACGGCGTACTCCACCTGGGGGTCGTGCACGACGCCGTCCATGTCCATCCGCGGCGAGGCCGGCAGGATCTCACCGGCGTGCCGGGTGACCAGCTCGTCCTCGAGGGAGACGAAGAAGACCGAGGCGCCCGGGTCGCCCTGCCGGCCGGCCCGGCCGCGGAGCTGGTCGTCGACCCGGCGGGAGTCGTGCCGGCCGGCGCCGATCACGTAGAGGCCGCCGAGCTCGACCACCCGGTCGCGGTCCTTCTCGTCGCTGCCACCGAGGCGGATGTCGACGCCGCGGCCGGCCATCTGGGTGGAGACGGTGACCGCGCCGGCCGCACCCGCCTCCGCGATGATCGCGGCCTCCTCGGCGTCGTTCTTCGCGTTCAGCACGCTGCAGGGCACGCCGGCCTCGGCCAGCTGCGCGGCGAGGGTCTCGGAGGCCTGCACGTCCAGGGTGCCGATCAGGACCGGGCGGCCCTTCTCGTGCGCGATCTTGATCTCCTCGACCAGCGCCTCGTCCCGGGTGTCGTGCGCCGAGTAGATCCGGTCCGGGTCGTCCTCGCGGATGTTCGGCGTGTTCGACGGGACCACCGCGACCTCGAGCTTGAAGTACTCGCGGAGCTGCTCGCCGACGTGCACCGCGGTCGCGGTCATGCCGCACACGGTCGCGTAGAGCGCGATGTACGCCTGCACCGTGATGGTGTTCAGCACCTCGCCCTCGGCGGTGGCGGCGAGGCCCTCCTTCGCCTCCACGGCGGCCTGCAGCCCGTCCGGCCAGCGGCGGCGCTGGGCGACCCGGCCGCGCATCTCGTCGATCAGCTCGACCGAGCCGTTGCGGACGATGTAGTCCACGTCCCGGCGGAGCAGAGCGTGCGCGTGCAGTGCCACGTTCACCGCGGAGAGGCGCTCGACCTCCTCGTCGGAGTACAGGTCGATGCCGCCGAGCTGCTCCTCGATGTTCTTCAGGCCCGCCTCGGTGTACGCGACGCTGCGGCCGTCCTCGGCCACCTCGTAGTCCTTGCCCTTGCGCAGGCCGCGGACCAGCTCGGCGGCGTCGTGCACCGGGTCGGACTCGTCGGCGGTCGAGCCGGCCAGCACCATCGGCACCCGGGCCTCGTCGATCAGGATCGAGTCGGCCTCGTCGACGATCGCGGTGGCGAGGTCGCGCTGCACCCGGTCGGCCACGTCGGTGACGAGCTGGTCGCGGAGGTAGTCGAAGCCCGCCTCGGAGACCGACACGTAGGTGACGTCGGCGGCGTACGCCTCCCGGCGCTCCTCCGGGGTCATCGCCTCGGTCACCGAGCCGACGGTGAGCCCGAGGAGCGTGTAGACCGGCTCCATCCACTCGGCGTCGCGCTTGGCGAGGTAGTCGTTGACGGTCAGCACGTGCACCGGGCCGTTGCCCAGGCGGGTGTGACCGTACGCCGCGACGGTGGCGGTGAGCGTCTTGCCCTCACCGGTGGCCATCTCGGCGACCCGGCCGGAGAGCAGCGCCATCGCGCCGAGCAGCTGGACGTCGTACGGCCGCTGGCCGATCGCCCGGCGGGCGGCCTCGCGGCCCACCGCACAGATCTCGGTGAAATCGGACGCCTCACGCGCCGCCTCGGTCAGCGCGGCATCGTCCAGCTCCTTCAGCGCCTCCTCGCGCGCCTCGATCGGGTCCAGGCGCTTCGCCAGCGGCCCGAGGTCCACCGTCGTGCCCGGACGCTGCAGAAACTTGCGGAACCGGTTCTTCAACCGCTGCGACACACCCATGGCGCGCAACGGTACTTTATTTCGCTGCGTCTGCGGCGCCGGACTCCCTGTGCATCGCCCGAATCCGCTCCGGAAGGACGTTTGCCCCGCCCCGGCGCCGGGCACCCCACTCCACGACCACGCGGAAGGGAGGCTCATGCCCAGCCAGCTCGTCTGCCGGCCGGAACGGGACCTCCCCGTGGCGGTACTGACGGTCAGCGGCACCCTGGACCGGATCACCGCCGACGCGCTGGGCGCCGCGGTCCGCCGCAGCCTCGCGGTCCAGCCGGAACGGCTGCTGCTGGACGTGACCCGGATGCGGGTGGCCGACCCGGGCGCGCTCGCCGGTCTCGGCGCGGTCGCCACCCAGGCGGTGGAGTTCCCCGCCGTGCCGATCGTCGTCTGCGGTGCCGGCCCGGAGACCGCCGCCGCGTTCGCCGCCACCCCGCAGTGCCGGGGCCTCGACGCGGCCGGGGACTGCGCGGCGGCGCTCGCCGAGGCGGGCACCCGGCCCCGCCCGGACCTGATCCGGGTCCGGCTGCGCCCGGTGCCGGAGGCCTGCCGCCAGGTACGCCACCTGGTCGACCAGGCGTGCGCCCGGTGGCAGCGCTCCGACGTCAGCGCCACCGCCGCGCTGATCGCCACCGAGCTGGTCGCCAACGTGGTCCGGCACGCGCACACCACGATGGAGTTCACCCTCGGGCGGGGGGACGGGCGGCTGCTGATGGCCGTACGGGACGGCAGCCGGCGGATGCCCCGCACCCTGAATCCCGGCCTGACCGACGCCGGCGGCCGCGGGCTCCGGCTGGTCGGCGACCTGGCCGACGCCTGGGGCGTGCTGCCGGTGGCCGACGGCAAAGTGGTCTGGACCCGGTTGCTGGGCGCACGGCTGAGTAATCTGTGACTGTTTACCCGGCAGGAGCACGGGTACCCGCCGGGGACGGTCGGAGGGCGTGGGCATGACTATCGGGTGCGAGGTGACGGCGGGCACGGGCGGGCTGACCGTCTCCCTGGCCGGGCGCCTGGGACTACGGGATGTGCCCCCGCTGCGGGAACGGCTGCTGATGTGCCTCGCCGAGCAGCCCGAGGCGCTGCTGCTGGACCTCTCCGCCCTGCACGTCGAACAGCCACCCGCGCTGACCGTCTTCACCGCGCTGGCCAGTCAGGCCGCCCGCTGGCCGGGCACCCCGGTGCTGCTCTGCACCGGGTCCGAGGAGATGTGGACCCTGATCGCGGGGCTGGAGCAGCAGATCCGCCTCTTCACCGGGCTGGAACACGCCCGCGAGCACCTCCGCGGCGAGGGGAGGGCCATGCCGTCGCACAGTGAGGAACTGCTCCCCGTCGCCGGCGCCACCCGGCACGCCCGGGACGTCGCCACCGAGGCCTGCCTGCGCTGGGGCCTGCCCGACCTGACCGCCCCGGCCAGCCTGATCGTCAACGAGCTGGTGGCGAACGCGATCGACCACGCGGGCACGATGATGACGCTGCGCCTCTCCCTGCGCGACCGTTTCCTCGACATCGGCGTACGCGACGGATCGCCCGCGCGACCGCCGGCCCCGAAGCCGGTGCCCCCGGAGGCGGCCGGCGGCCGCGGTCTGCTGCTGGTCGACGCCCTCGCCTACGCCTGGGGTTGTCTCCCGTCCGCGGACGGCAAGGTCATGTGGGCCGCGCTGCACCGATGACCGGCGTCAGCCCGGAGACCGCGAGAACCCGCGCCACGTAGGGCTGGGCGCCGGTCAGCCGGACCGCGACACCGCGGCCCGTCGCCTCGGTCACCATCCCGCAGAACACGCCCGCGCCGGCCGCGTCGACCAGCGGCACCCCGGAGAGGTCCACCTCGACCACCCGGCCGCGCGCGTTGATCACCGCGTGCCGCAGCCCGGTGCCGAGCCGCTCGGCGGTGTCCCGGTCCACCTCGCCACGGACCCGGATCAGCAGCCGGTCCCGCTCCCCGGTGATCGTGGCACGGGCCTCGTGCCCGGCCTCGGCGTCCTCCCAGCGCGGCGGCGCGTCGCTCAGCATCGCCTCACGCAGCCAGGTCAGCGCCCGGCCGAGCAGCCGGGACACGTGCATCTGGGAGATGCCCAGCTCGGCGGCGATCTCCGCCTGGGTCCTGTTGCCGTAGAAGCGCATCGCCAGCATCCGGCGCTCCCGGGCGGGCAGGCGCAGCAGCAGGTCGGTGACGGTCAGCTTGTCGGTGACCGACTCCAGCTCCTCGTCGAGGTCGCCGAGCAGGTCACCGAACTCCATCGTCCCGTCGCCGGCCACCGGCGCGTTCAGCGAGGCGGGCGAGTACCCTGCCGCCGACTCGATCGCCTCGTGCACCGCCTGCTCGGTCACCCCGAGCCGCTCGGCGAGCTCGGTGCTGGTCGGCGTCCGGGCGAGCGCGGCGGTCAGCACGGTCACCGCGTGCCCCACCTCGAGGCTGAGGTCCTGCACCCGCCGGGGCACGTGGACACCCCAGGTCCGGTCCCGGAAGTGCCGCTTCAGCTCGCCGAAGATCGTGATGACCGCGTACGCCGTGAAGGAGCCGCGCTCCGGATCGTACCGGTCGACCGCCTTGACCAGGCCGAGCCGGGCGACCTGCTCCAGGTCCTCCAGCTGCTCGCCGCGTCCCCGGTAATGCCGGGCCAGCCGGGCGGCGAAGGGCAGGCAGTAGTGCACCAGTTCCGCCCGCAGGGAGTCCCGTACGCCCGGTGCCGCGCCCTCCCGCCGGGCCGCGTAGGAGAGCGCCGCCTCGTCGAGATCCTCAAGCTGGTTGTCGGCCGTTTCCCCGGCCGGGTGTCGCGCGGGCATGTCGCCCCCTTCCGCGGCGGGTAACCGCCCGTCAACGGAAAGCTACTGCCCCGGGCCGCCGATGCGAAACCACGCCACCCGGTCTGACCCTTCCGGTACCCGTTTTCATCGGTTCCCCCGCCTCAGCCGGCCCGCCGGGGCAGCCCACTCGGCGCCGACTCCGGGTCGTCCATCCCGCCGGCTCCCGCCTCGGCCGGTTTCCCCTCCGGCCGCGCGCCCCCGAATCCGAACAGTCCGGAGGGGGTCTCGGTCTCGTCCACCGGCGCACCGCCCGGCGGATTGTGCTGTCCCATATCCGGCGGCGTCAGCGGCGACCGCCCCACCCCGGCATCCGGCTGCCCCATCCCGGCCTGCGCCATCCCGAGGTTCTGCTGACCCGGCCCGGGCATCCCCATCCCGGCGTTCTGCTGACCCGGCCCGGGATTCGGCTGGCCCATCCCCGGCTGGCCCATTCCCGGCTGGCCCATTCCCGGCTGGCCCGCTCCCGGCTGGCCCGCTCCCGGCTGGCCCGCTCCCGGCTGGCCCGCTCCCGGCTGGCCCATTCCCGGGTTCTGCTGGCCCATGTCCGGCGGTTGCAGCGCGGCATTCTCCGCACGAGCCATTCCCGCGGGCAGCGCGGAAGGCATCCCCATCCCGGGTGGAGGAACCAGGCCACTCATCGCCGTCGGTGCGGCGGGTGGTCGCGCCGACCGGGTGAATCGAGGTGCGTCCAGCGGGCTGTTCTGCTGACTATAGCTCGACGCCTGCCCCCCATTTTCAAACCCCTTCTCCGGTACGCCCGGAGCCCCGCCCGGTTGCGGCCAGCCCACTCCGGCAGCGGGGCCGGCTGCGGCGAGCCCCGGCTGTGGCCAGGCGCTCTCCGCCGCCCCCTGCGGTGGCCCCGTCACTTCGCTCTGCGGCGCTCCCGGTTGGGCCGCTGCCTGTTGGGGTGTTCCCGGCTGGGGCCACATCCCCTCGGCTGCCGCCGCGCCCTGTTGCTGCGCCCACGCGGGTCCACCGGCGCTCTCCACGCCCGTGGCACCCGGTTGCGCCCGGAGCACTCCCCCGGCCAGGTCGGCTGCCGACGGGGTCTGCACGGGAGCGTCCTGCTGCGGCGCGTTCCCTGCCTGCGGCCAGGTCGCCTCTGCGGTATGACCGGTCGTGGGCGCACTCTGCTGAGGGCTCGACGCCCACGGCGGAGTCGTCGGCGCTCCCGGAGCCGCCTCGGCCGACGGCCATGGCTTGGGCACGTCGCCCGGCACACCACCCGGAGCCGGCACACCACCCGGAGGAGGCGGCATCACACCCCCGAACCCGGTCTGCCCGGCACCTTCCACCGTACTCCCGAGGCCGCTCGCCGCACTTCCCAGACCGCTCGCCGCACCCGACGGAGACCGGCCGGTTCCCGGCGCCGCAGGTCCGGACGCCGCAGGAACCGAACCGGGCGCCGACGGCGAGGCCGCCCCCGGCCCGGCGAGACCGGACTCGGCAGCCTGAGCGTCGGTCGGCGGCCAGGCCCGAAGCCCCGACACCCCCGGAGCGGACATGCCAGAACCCGCCACGCCAGAAGCGGACATGCCAGGACCAACCATGCCAGGACCAACCATGCCGGGAGCGGACATGCCGGGAGCCCCCGCCCCCGGAGCCGACATCCCGGGAGCCGACATCCCGGGAGCCGAGAGTCCCGGACCCGAGAGCGCCAGCCCCGAAGGCTCCGGGCTTCCCGCTCCCCCGGCCTCCGCCGAAGCCCACGGCCGCTGGATCTCCGACGGCGCCTGCCCTACCGGATTGTCAGCGGGCGGCCAGGCCCGAAGCCCCGATCCCTCGCCCTGGACTCCCACGCTGTCGCCACGACTCCCCGTCCCTTCGCCACGACTCCCCGTCCCTTCGCCACGACTCCCCGTCCCTTCACTATGAGTCCCCGTCCCATCGCCGGAGAACCCCGCGCCTTCTGCACGAAGTCCCAAAGCCCCCGTCCGGAGCCCGGAGCCGTCTCCGTGCAGACCCGACGCCTCCGCGCGCAGCCCGAATCCCTCGCCGGTCGGCGTCGTGTCGTCCGGCTGCGGCCAGGGCCGGGCCACCGGGGCCTCGGGCGACGCTTGAACCGGGTTCTCCGCCGACGCCCACGGACGGGCGAGCGGGGTGTCTCCTGCCGGAGCCGCGTGGCTGCCGCCTCCCCCCGGCTCGGGCCAGGAAGGCAGGCCGGCGGACTCGTCGGGCTCCGAGGGCCGGGCATGCTGCGCCGGGCGCTCGGCCACCGGCGAGGCCGGTGTCTCCGCGGTCACCCAGGGCTTCTCACCCGGATCCGAGGAAGCCCACGGCCGCTGCAGCCCACTCGCCCCGGGCGTTCCGCCGAGCGACACAGGCTCGGGTGTTCCGCCGAGCGACACAGGCTCGGGTGCTCCGCCGAGCGCCGCGGCCTCGGGTGCCGCGTTGAGCCCGGATCCCGCCCCGAACGGCACCCTCCCGAACCCGGACCCGGCATTGGCTCCGGGCTGCACCCCGGCTCCGGTCCCGGCACTCCAGCCCGGCCCGGCGTTGGTTCCCGCGCTGTTCCCGGACGGGTCAGCCCCCACCGCGCCGGGGGGCAGCCCCGGCGAGGCCGGGGGCAGTCCAGTGGGTGCCTGCAGGCTGGTGCCGGTGTCCCCGGGCGAGGAGAGTCGTGAGCGAGCCGGCGAGGAGGTGTCGAGCGGTATGCCGGTGAGACGCGACTCGGTCCACGAGTCGGTGGTGGGCCCGGAAGCGATAGAGCTCGAAGGGGTGGAGCCCGAGGAGGTGAAGCCGGAAGAGGCTGGGCTCGAAGGGGTGGAGTCGGAAGGAGTGAAGTCAGAAGGGGTGGAGTCGGAAGGAGTGGAGTCGATCGGCTCGGCGGTGTGCCACGGCCGGTGCAGGCCGCCCGCTTCTCCGTCGTCGGGGCCTGTATGCCGGCCGCCCGCCGGGGAGAGGCCGAGGCTCGATCGCCAGGGCTGCTCGCGCTCGCTGGTGTGCTCGGCCACCCAGGACGAGGGCTCGGCCGTCCGGGACGGCGGCTCGGCAGCCCACGACGACGGCTCGGCGGAAGCCCACGACGACGGCTCGGCAGCGGCCCACGACAGCGGCTCGGCAGCCCAGGACGGCGGCTCGGCGGCGGCCCAGGACGGCGGCTCGTCCGGTTCGACGTGAGCATGCAACGGTCCCCGGAAGGCCCTGAGCGTGTCCGACGGGCCGACGCGTTCCGGTGCGGTGTCGAGGCTCTCGGCGAGCGAGCCGGAGGCCCACCGGGGAGACAGCCCGGAAGGCTCGGCTGAGCCCGAAGGCTCGGCGGAAGCGGTGGAGACGGAAGCCGTTGAAGCGGCAGTGGTTGAAGCGGCAGTGGTTGAAGCGGCAGTGGTTGAAGCGGCAGTGGTTGAAGCGGCAACGGTTGAGACAGAAGCGGGTGACACGGAAGCGGGTGCCACAGGAGCGGAAGAGGTTGACGCAGGGAAGGGGGATGACGTTGCGGTAGGCATCGTCAGTGGGTGGGAGGACTCCGGGGCGAACGCGACACGGGTCGCGGCGATCAACCCCGACGACTCGGCGAGGCCCGCGGCGGCCAGGACCTCGGCGGCTGCCTGGCCCGAGCGGCAGGGCAGTGGCTCCCCGCAGGACGGGCACCGGAGCAGGCCCTCGCGGGGTCCGGTGCCGCCGGCGTGGGCCTCGAGCATGTCGCGGGCGGTACGCGCCAGCACGCTGTCCGGTTTGACGTACGCGTTCGTCGGTGCCACTGGTCTCCGCCCCCATCCGCGACTCGTCTCAGTTCACCCCGTCGGGTGTCGTCGGAGGGCGTGTTTCCGCAGATCGGTGGGGTTCTCGCGGGGACTTTCGGCGAAGCGCCGCGGGGTCGTACGGGAAGCGGTAAGGAGAAAGAGATCTTAATTTCACGATTCACTCACGGTGCCGAACCGAGTCCGCTCCGTAACATTGAGGGATATCCAGGAGGTGACCCCCCATGGAAGACACCGAGCTGCACCGCGAGCGGATCCTCCGGCACGTCAGCCCCATCATCACCGGCCGGTTCGTCGGCTTCCAGGCGTCCTACACGCGGGAGGTGCGGATCAGCCGGCCCTTCGCGGTCGCCGTGTTCCTCACCGCGGGGATCGCGCAGCTGCTCGCCTCGCTGTTGCGGATGAAACCCGCCCGGCGGACGCTGAAGGAACTGCGCAAGGGGCCGGAGTTCCTGGTCACGCCGGTCCGGTTGCGCGACGACCTGGGGCAGACGTACGAGATCGAGATGCACGGACAGCTCCCCCAGTCCGCCCTGCACCGCGGTGACCTCGTCCAGGTGCGCACCGAGCCGCAGCGGGACCCGACCCTGCCGGTGAAGCTGATGCAGGTGGTCAACCTGACCACGATGCAGCCGCTCACCCCACGGATACCGACCCGCTGGTCGCACGTCGGCCCGGTGCTGCTGCTCCAGGCGGCCGCGGGCTGCGCGATCGCGTGCGTACTCATCGCCGCGTGGCTGCACTGACCCTCCGGGCGGCACCCGCCTCCGGGCGGCACCCGCCTGGGCGGCACCCGCCTGGGCGGGCACCGGCCTCCGGAGGAGACCGGCCGGCGGACGAGACCAGTCGGCGGACGAGACCGGCCGGCGGGCGGTACTGAGCTCGGGGCGATCTTTGAAGATCGCGCCGTCGGGGTAACCGCCCCACCATGTTCGACGCCTGGTGGAAATGCGGCTTTGTGACAGTGGGACAAGCCATCGACAACGCTCATCATGATGCCTGGGAGAGCGCTGCAGCGCCGCGCGATCTCCCGCGTCTTTGACGGCTCGGGAGGTGGTGCCTGGTGGGCGAGAAAGTCGAATCGACCATTTTCACCCGGGAGGATCGGACCCGGTACCGGCAGAAGATCCGGCGCAGCCTGGACGTCTTCGCCACCATGCTGCGGGAGGCCCGGTTCGAGTTCGAACGGCCCCTGACCGGCATGGAGATCGAGCTCAATCTGATCGACGACACCGCGGATCCGGCGATGCGCAACGCCGAGGTGCTCAAGTCGATCGCGGATCCGGACTTCCAGACCGAGCTCGGCCAGTTCAACATCGAGGTCAACCTGCCACCCCGGCGCCTCGGCGGCGACGACTACGCCGACCTGGAGAAGGGGCTGCGGGCCGTTCTCAACCAGGCCGAGCGGCGCGCCCGGACGGCCGGCGCGCACATGGTCACCATCGGCATCCTGCCGACCCTGCGCCGGGAGCACCTGACCGGCGACTCGCTCTCCGCGAACCCGCGCTACCAGCTGCTGAACGAGCAGATCTTCGCGGCCCGCGGTGAGGACCTGGACATCCGGATCGACGGGGTGGACCGGCTCGCGGTCACCACCGACACGATCGCGCCCGAGGCGGCGTGCACCAGCACCCAGTTCCACCTGCAGGTCAGCCCGGCGGACTTCGCGGCGTACTGGAACGCGGCCCAGGTGATCGCCGGGGTTCAGGTGGCCCTCGGGGCGAACTCGCCGCTGCTGTTCGGCCGGGAGCTGTGGAGGGAGACCCGCATCCCGCTCTTCGAGCAGGCCACCGACACCCGCTCGGAGGAGATCCGGGCTCAGGGCGTACGGCCGCGGGTCTGGTTCGGGGAACGCTGGATCACCAGCGTCTTCGACCTGTTCGAGGAGAACGTGCGCTACTTCCCGGCGCTGCTGCCGATCTGCGACGAGGACGACCCGGCGGACATCCTGGAGCGCGGCGACATCCCGTCACTGAGCGAGCTGCGGCTGCACAACGGCACGGTCTACCGGTGGAACCGGCCGATCTACGACGTGGTGGACGGGCGTCCGCATCTGCGGGTGGAGAACCGGGTGCTTCCGGCGGGCCCGACGGTGGCGGACACCGTCGCCAACGCCGCGTTCTACTACGGGCTGGTGCGTACGCTCGCCGAGGCCGAACGCCCGGTCTGGACGCAGCTGAGCTTCCGGGCCGCCGAGGAGAACTTCCACGCCTGCGCCCGGCACGGGATCGACGCCAGCGTGTACTGGCCGGGCGTGGGGACCGTACCGGTGACCGAGCTGGTGCTGCGCCGGCTGTTGCCGCAGGCCGCCGAGGGGCTGGACGCCTGGGGTGTCGCCCCCGCGCACCGCGACCGGCTGCTCGGCATCGTCGAGCAGCGCTGCCTGCTCCAGCGTAACGGCGCGTCCTGGCAGGTGGAGACGCTGCACATGCTGGAGAAGCAGGGGCAGGACCGGCAGCGCGCGCTGCACGAGATGCTCCGCCGGTACCTCCCGCTGATGCACGAGAACATCCCGGTCCACGACTGGCCCGTCCCGTGAGCCCGCCCGCGAAGTGAGCTGACGTCAGAACCGGGTCCGGACCCAGCGCAGGAACCGGCGGATCACGTCGGGCAGCTCGGTCACCCGGGCGACCACGCTGACCGGTCCGGTGTCCCGGACCACCAGCAGCAGGGTGATGCCGGTGGCGATGCTCAGCGCTCCGTACATGGCCACGTTCACCACCTTGGCGCCCGTGGTCGGCAGGGATCCGTTGCCGTCGTCACCGTCATCACCGTTGCCGCCGTCGTCACCGTCGTCGCCGTCACCGCCGTCGTCGTCACCGTCGTCGCCGTCATCGTCGCCGTCGTCGTCCCCGTCGTCGTCGCTGCTCGCGGCGGACATCTTCAGCGGTACCTGGACCAGGTTGTCGTCGACGTAACCGTCCACGTCGGTGGTGGAGATGACGACCGGCATCTTGTAGATCCCGGCCTTGCTCGCCGTGCCGACCTTCAGGTAGAGCCAGAGCTGGCTGCCGGAGTCGGCCACCGAGTTCGGGGCGGCACAGCTGACCTTGCCGGACGCCGTCGCGCAGGTCGCCGGCACGGTCGTGTCCGCCTTGATCCGGATCGAGGAGGCCCGGATCGAGGAGGTGGTGCCGGCGTTCGCCAGGATCGCCGCGCTGGCCACGGTGACCCCGGTGGGCGGCGTGATGGTGAAGGAGACACCGTCGGCGGTCTCCGTGCCCCGGTTCCGGTACGGCATCTTGACCAGCAGGTTCCCGCCGTCGGTCGGTGCCGTGACGGTGCCACCGGTGTAGCGGATGTCGATGTCGACGGCGAACCGGCCGACGGTGAGGTCGGGGACCACCATGTCCTTGTCGTCGCCGCACATCCCGTTGAAGACCGGGGTGCCCGCGGCGAGCGCCTGGTCGAGGCAGCCGCCGGTGAGCACCGAGTCCGGTTCGTCGTCCGGGCTGAGCACGACCGGCAGGGTGATCTGCACGGTCTGCCCCACGGCCAGGTTCACCGAGCAGGTGACCACCCGTTCGCTGTCGCCGCCGGTGCACCCGTCCGGCATCTCGCCGTACGAGGTACCGGCCGGCAGGATCACGGTCAGCGGGTACGGCTCGGCCGCCTCCGGCCCGGCGTTGTAGACCGAGATCGGCAGGGTGACCGTCTGGGACCGGGCCGGGGTGCTGTTCGACCAGGCGCCGAGGGTGACGGTGACCGCGGACCCGGTCGCCGAGCAGCTGACCAGCAGGCCGACCGCGGTGACCGAGTCGTCCGGGTCGTCCGGGTCGACCAGGGTGATGTCGCTCGCCACCCAGGTCGAGGTGATCGCGGTGCCCTCGTCCACGGTGACGCCCAGTGACAGGGTCCGCGGGGTACGCGCCTCCAGGTCGACGTCCATGCAGGTGATCGCGGTGGCGCCGACCGAGCAGGTGAGGTCGCCGAGCATGGCGCTGTCCACGTTGAACCCGGTGGGCACCCCGTCGAGCGGGATGCTCAGGGTCAGGCCCTTGAACGCCGTGGTGGCCGTGATCGCGATGGTCGCCGTACCCGAGGTGCCCGCCGTGATCACCGCGTTGGTGATGGCGAGCGAGGCGTTCTCGCGCAGCGGCTGGTCGACCGTCGACGAGTCGAACGCGGTGTCCCCGGTGTCGCAGGTGCTGTTGCCGTCGACGGAGACGCAGCCGCCGGACACGAGGTCGCCCTCGGCGGCTCCGCTGTCCACGATCACCGGTACGTCCCAGGTGCCGGACGCCCCGGCCGCCAGGTTGTAGGTGCAGGTCAGCAGCGTGCTGCCGCTGATCGTGCAGTCGGTGGCGGCCGGTCCGGTGAGCGCACCGAACGTGGTGTTCGACGGGGCGACCACCGAGACGGTGCCGCCGGGCGCGTCGGACGGGCCGGAGTTGGTCGCCCGGATGGTCACCGTCGTGGTCTCGCCGGGCGTGACCTTGCCGCCGAGACCGGAGACCGTCCAGGTGACCGTCGACTGCCGGGTGCCCGCCTCGATCAGCGGCGCGGCGCCGGAGACGCTGTCCGCGCCGGCGGTGACCGTGACGGTGGGCGACCAGATCGCGGCGGGGAGCACCGAGGCGGCCAGCTTGGTGGTGACCGTGATCGCGGCGGCGGTGCCGGTCGTGAGGTTCACCCCGGTGCAGGTGATCTTGCTGGTGTTCCGGGTGCAGGAGGAGCCGGTGGGCCCGCCGACCGCGGTCACGCTCATCCCGGTGGGCATGCCGGTCAGCGGGATCACCACGGTCGTGCCGCTCACCGCCGCGGTCGCGGTCAGCGTGACGGTGCCGGTGCCGGTGTTGCCCGGGGTGACCGTCACGGGCGTACCGCCGACGGTCACGCTGTTGCCGAGGGTGACCACCAGCTGGACCGGCGGGATCGGCGTGTCCGCACCGGTGCAGGCGCCGTCGCCGCTGGTGTCGACGCAGCCGCCGGTGAGCGGGGTGGTCGGGTCGGTGGTGTCGGCGACCTTGAACACCAGGGGGAGCTGGACCTTGCCGTTGCCGGTGACGTCGACCGTGCAGTCCATCCGGGTGCCGTCCGGGGAGACCGTGCAGAGCGAGGCGGTGGTCCCGGTCGGCGTCTGGAAGGTGGTGCCGGCCGGGGCGAGGAACGTGTAGGAGACGCCCTTCGCGGTGGAGCTGCCGGTGTTGGTCACGGTCACGCCGAAGGTACCGGTGTCGCCGGGGTTCAGCGTCCCGGCGGCGGGCACGTCCACCTTCACCGCCAGCGCGACGTCGGCCGCGCCGATGGAGGCGGCGTTCCGCGTCCGCGCGGTGCTCTGCGTCCCCTCGGTGACCGTGATCGTCGGAACCCAGTTGTCGCCCGGGGTGGCCGTACCCAGCACGGTCGCGTTGAGCGTGAGCACCACCGCGCCGTTCGCCGCGATGTCGACGCCGCTGCAGGTGACCGCGGTGGCGTCCACCGTGCAGGTGCTGCCCGGGATCTGGGCCTGGGTGATCGACATGCCGGTGGGCAGCGAGCTGAGCGGGATCTTCACGCCGAGGCCGGTGCGCGCCCGGGTCGCCCCGATGGTGATCGGGATGGAGCCGGTCCGGCCGGGCTGGATCGCCGGCGGGCTGGCCACGGTGACCGTCACGCCCTGGGCCAGGGTCGGGGTGAGGTGGACGGTGGGCAGCGGCGTGTCCCCGCCGCCGCAGGTGTTGTCCCGCGAGGTGTCGATGCAGCCGCCGGTCAGGTCGGTGTCCGGGTCGGCGTTCGACGCGACCTGTACCGGGAGCTCCCAGACCACCGGGGTGCCGCCGGCCGTCATGGTCACCTTGCAGTCCAGCTGGCTGGTACCGACCGGGGTGCAGTCGGTGGCCGCCTGCCCGCTGAGGGTGCCGAACGTGGTGCCGGTCGGCGCCTTGATCCGGTTGACCACGGCGGCCGCGTCGGACGGGCCGGGGTCGGTCACCGTCACGGTCATCGTCGCGGTGCCGCCGGGCGCGACCGTGCCGGACGGGGCGGCGGCCGCGAACGCCAGGTTGGCGATCGGCTGCCCGCTGGTCATCAGCACCCCGCCGGTCTGCGAGGAGGCGCCGGACGCGTTGGTCAGGACGACCGGCGACGGCGACCAGACGACCCCGGCGGCAGTCGACGACACGGCCCGCAGGGTGAGCGTGATCAGGTCGCTCACGCCGCTCGGCGCGGTCACGCCGGTGCAGATGATCGAGCCGGTCAGCGTGCAGCTGGAGTTGGCCGGGCCGACCGCGCCGATCACCTTGAAGGTGCCGGGCAGGGTGTTCAGCGGGACGGTCGCGGTCAGCCCGGTGAGGTTCCGGTCCGCGTTCACCCGGACCACCGCGGTGGCGGTGTCACCCGGCGTGATCATGCCCGGGAAGAGGGCGAGCTGCGCCTGGTCGCTGAACTGCTTGCCGAGCGTGAAGCCGGCGAACACGGTGTCCGCCGGGTCACCGCAGACGCCGTTGTTGTTGCCGTCCACGCAGCCGCCCGCGCCGATGGTGGCGCCCGGCGTGGCGGTCGACGGCACCTCGATCGGCAGCCGGAACGGCCGGGACTCGACGCCCAGGTCGACCGTGCAGGTGACCAGCGTGGAGGAGTGCACCACGCAGTAGTCCGAGGCGGGCACGTCCAGCGTGCCGAACGTGGTGCCGTCCGGTGCCTTGAAGCTCACCGTGGCGCCGGGCATCGCGGACGGGCCGGGGTTGGTCATGGTCACCCGCAGCACGTCGCTGCCGCCGGGGAGCAGCGTGCCGTCGGGCGGCATCTGCACCGCGACGGCCAGGCCGGTGCCGTTGTCCCGGGCGCCGACCGTGGCGATCTGCTTCTGCAGAACCGCGGTGTCGGTGCCGTTCTGCACCAGCTTGACGGCCGGGGTCCAGGTGTCGCCGGGGTTCGCGGCCGGGTCGGCGGCCACGGTCAGGCTCACCGTGGTGGTGCCGTTGGCCGCGACGTCGACGTCCGGGCAGGTCACGATGTCGTTGGCGATCGTGCAGGCGGTGCCGCCGGCGCTCGCCGCGGTGATCACCAGTCCGGCCGGGCGGCCGGCCGGCCCGAGGGTGAGGACCATGTCGTCCCGGGTGGCGGTCGCGCTCAGTTGCACGGTCGCGGTTCCGGTCTTTCCGGGTACGACCGTGACGGCGGTCCCCCCGCTCACCGAGACGACGCTGGAGAGGGGGCTGCGCAGCGCGAACCCGGTGATCGTCACGTCCGAGCCGTCACACCTGCCGTCGCCGCCGAGGTCCACGCAGCCGCCGCTGACCGTGGTCGAGCTCGGCGGGTTCGGGATGACCACCGGCAGCGCCAGGTTGACCGAGCCGTTCACCGCGAGGGTGACCGGACAGCTGATCTGGGTCGAGGTGACCAGCGTGCACCCGGATGGCAGCGGGCTGCCGGCGAACGTGGTGCCGGTCGGGGCCAGGACGACGACCGGGATACCGGTCGCCGCCGTACCCCCCGTGTTGGTGATCGTCGCGGTGATCGTGGCGGTGCTGCCCGGCAGGACCGTGTCGGCCTGCGGCACGGTCGTCGTCGCGCCGAGGATGTAGCCCTGGGTGCCGACCCGGACCGCGACGCCGCCACCGCCGACCGTCTCGTTCGCCGCGTTCGCGACCTGCACCCCGGCCACGCTCCACACCTGGCTGGCGGCGCCGCCCGGCACGGTGATCGGCAGGGTGACGGTGCCACTGTCACCGGCGTTCGGCAGGCTGACCCCGGTGCAGGTGACCACGCTCGGTGCGCTGCCGTTCATGGTCACCGTGCAGGCGCCGCTCTGGTCGGCCGTCGGGGTGCCGAGCGTCCACCCGCTGGGCAGGTTCGCCACCGGGACGGTCACCGTCAGCGTGCCGCTCTGCCCCACGCTCGCGTCGACCACGACCTTCGCGTTGCCGCTGTTGCCGGGCAGGATGTCGGCCGGGACCGTGCGCACGCTGACCTGACGGTTGAAGGGTGTCGCCACGGTGACCGAACCGAGCGAGACGTCCGGCGGGATCCGGCAGGTGCCGTCGTTGCCGAGGTCGGCGCAGCCACCGGTGAGTGTCTGCCCGGGGCTCGCGGTCGCGTCCACCACGATCGGGAACTGGAGTTCGCCGGTGTTCGCGCCCGCGGCCAGGGCGGTGACCGTGCAGGTGATCATCCCGGTGGTCGCGTTCAGCGTGCAGCCGGCCGGTAGCCCGGACGAGGCGAAGGTGGTGCCGGTCGGCGGGATCACCGTGAAGGTGGCGGTCGCGGCGTCCGAGTCGCCGGTGTTGGTGACGGTGACGCCGATGTAGCCGCTCTTGCCCGGCTCGATCGACCCGGCCGCGGTGGTGACCACCGGGGAGAGCTTGACGTCGGCCGCGCCGACCGTGGCGAGCCGCCGGTTCGACGCGATGGTGTCGGTGCCGTTGCCGACGGTCAGGTTGGTGACGTCCCAGGTGGCGCCCGGTGTCGCGGCCGAGGTGGCGGTCACGTGCACGGTGAACGAGGTGGTCGACCCGGCGGCCACCGCGATGCCGGAGCAGTTCCACACCTTGTTGGTGGTGTCGTCGGTGCAGGTACCGGACGTCCCGGTCACGGTGGGTACCGCGACTCCGGACGGGACGGACCCGTACGGGATGTCGAGGGTGAGACCGGAGAGCGCGACGTTGTGCTCGGAGCTGAGCGTCACGGTCGCGTCGCCGGCGCGGCCCGGCACGACGGTGACCGGTGTGCTGCTCATCGAGACGGTACGGCTGAACGGCACGATCAGCGTGATGTCCGGGACGGTCTTGTCGGTCGGGCCGCCGCAGCCGGGCACGGTGTCCAGGTTCACGCAGCCGCCGGTGAGCGGGCTGAACGGGTCGGCGCCGGCCGGTACCACCACCGGCAGGCTCAGCGCGCCGGTGTTCGCCCCGGCCGTCAGCGGTGTGAAGGTGCAGGTGGCCACGGTCCCGTCGCTGCTGCGGGTGCAGCCGGCCGGCAGGGGCGTGCCGAAGGTGGTGCCGTTCGGCGCGGTGACGGTGAAGACCGCCGGGTTCGCGTCGGACGGGCCGGCGTTGGTGACGGTGACCGTGATGGTCGCGGTGCCACCCGCCGGGACCGTACCGGCCGCCGACGCGGTGACGGTGCCGGTCAGGGTGCTCTGCGGCGGGCCGACCGTGGCCAGGTCCGCGCTCGCCGTGGCGCTCTCGGTGAGCGTGGTGATCGCGATGCTGTTCGCCGTCCAGGTGCCGGACGCGCCGGACGAGGCCGACACCGTGTGCAGGGTGATCGAGACCGGACTGTTGGCGCTGGTCAGCGCGACGCCGGTGCAGACGATCGGGTTGCCGCTGACGTCGCAGGTGCCGCTCGGCCAGGTCGCCGAGGTGACCGAGGATCCGTTCGGCAGGCCGCCGGTCGGGATCTTGACGGTCAGGCCGCTCTCCGTGCTGGAGGAGGAGAGGGTGAGCTTGGCGTCGCCGTTCTGGCCGGGCAGGAACCGGGCCTGGGTACTGGTCACCGCGAGGCGCTGCTGCAACGGGGTGCCGATGGTGATGCTCGGGATGAACTTGTCCACCGCGACGGTGCAGGAGGCTCCGCCGGTCAGGTCCACGCAGCCGCCGCTGATCGCCTTGCCGGGCTGGACGTTCGTGGAGATCAGCACCGGGAAGCTGAGCTGCGTCGCCGGGTCGCCGGCGACCAGGTTGAGCCGGCAGGTCGCGACCGTGAGGTCGAGCGAGAGCGTGCAGGCGGACGCGGTGGCCCCGGTGAGCGGGCCGAACGTGGTGCCGGCCGGGGCGAAGACCGTGATCGGGGCGTTCTTGGCGTCCGACGGACCGGCGTTGGTGACGCTCACGTTCAGCGTGCCGCCACCACCGGGCATCGCGATCAGGTTGGCCAGGGCCACCGTGGCGTCCAGATCGGTCTGCGCCGCGGCGACCCGGGCGAGGTCCTGATCGGCGGCGGTCAGTGTCTGCCCGGCGGACCCGGTGACCGTGATGCCGCTGGCCGTCCAGTCGTTGCCGGTGGTGGCGCCGGAGGTGGCCGCGACGGTCAGCCGGATGTCCGCGGTCGAGCCGTTGGTGATGTTCAGGCCGGTGCAGTCGATCTGTCCGGTGCCCAGGGTGCAGGTGACCCCGGACGGCGCGTTGTAGCCGGTGACGCTGAGCCCGGTGTTCGCCAGCGCGGTCTTCGGGATGGTCACCGCGAGGCCGGTCAGGTCGTTGTGGGTGGCCTTGATGTGCAGGACGGCCTGGGCGCTGCTGCCGGGGACCACGTCGGCGCGGTCCGAGGTGACCGCGACCTGGCTGGCGAACGGGACCTTCAGGCTGAACGCCGGGATCGGCTTGTCGCCCGTGCCGCAGCCCGGGATGCCGTTCACGTCCACGCAGCCGCCGGTGACCTGCTTGTCCGGGTCGGCGTTCGCGGAGACCTTCAGCGGCACGGTCAGCACTCCGGTGGAGGCGCCCGAGGCCAGGCTGGCCGTACACGTCAGCTGGGTACCGGTGTTGATCGGGCAGTACCCCGAGGCCGTGTTGCCCAGCTGGTCGAAGGTGGTCCCGGTCGGGGCGGTCACGGTGAACGAGGCGAGGGCCGCGTTGGACGGGCCGCCGTTGGTCACGCTCAGCGTCATCGAGGTGCTCTGGCCCGGCTCGACCGTGCCGTCGGCGGGCGCGGTGGCGGTGGCGCTCAGAATGTAGTTGGGCGTGCCGGTGCCCGCGATCGCGCCGGTGGCGGTGGTGGTCTCGTTCCCCGAGGTGATGGTGACCGTCGGGATCCACGATTTGGGCGGCACGACCGCCTGGTCCACCGCGACCTTGACGCTGACGTCGGACGGGGTGTTCGCGGTCAGGTTGATCCCGCTGCACGTGATGGTGCTGGTCCCGATCGTGCACGGGGTGCCGCCGACCGAGGCCGAGACGACGGTGAACCCGGTCGGCTTGCCGCTCAGCGGGATGGCCACCGACATGCCGGTCTCGGCCCGGGTGGACTGCAGCGTGATCGTGCCGGTGCCGCTGGTGCCGGGCGTGATGGTCGCCGGGTTGAACGTGGTGGTGAGCCGGCTGCCCAGTGCGCTGCGCAGGGTGATGGCCGGCAGCGCCTTGTCCGCCGCGCCGTTGCAGGCCGTGTCGCCGTCCAGGCTGACGCAGCCACCGGTCACCGGGGTCGCCGGGTCGGCGAGCGGGGAGACCACCAGCGGCAGGGTGAGCGCCACGCCGGCGCCGGTCGCGGGCAGATCCGAGGTGCAGTTCAGCACGGTGTTCAGCGCGGCCGGGGTGCAGACCGCGGCGGTCGCGGCGTTCAGCACGCCGAAGACCGTCTGGTTCGGCGCCACCACCGCGAAGGTGGCGCCCTTGGCGTCGGACGGGCCCTGGTCGTAGATGGTCACGTTCATCGTCGTGGACTGGCCGGGGCTCACCGTGCCGTCGGCGGGACCGGTGGAGGAGACGCCGAGCGTGTACTGCGGGCTGGCCTTGACGACGGTGCCGCTGGCGGTGCCGCTGGAGACGCCGGAGGTCGCGGTGACCGGCGTGCCGGCGGCGACCGTCCAGTCGGCGGTGACCCCGGCGCCGAGCGTGACCGGCACCGAGACGGCCACCGTCGCGCCGGGCGCGATCGAGACGTTGCTACAGGTGATCGCGGTGGCCCCGTGGACGCAGGTGCCGCCGCCGTTGGTGGTGACCGTGCCGAGGGTGTAGCCGGACGGCGGGTTCGGGATGGTGATCGTGGTGGGGCTGGCCGTACCGGCGCCGGAGTTGGCCACCTTGATCGTGGCGGTCGCCGCCGAGCCGCCCGGGATCGCGGTGGCCTGGGTGATGTTCACCCCGCCGGAGAGGTTGACGTCCGGGCTGCCGACGGTGAGCAGCCGGCCCTGCCCGGTGACCGCGGTGCCGTTCATCGGGGCGGTGATGTTCGCCAGGTCCCAGGTGGCGCCGACCGTGGCGGTGACGATCGCCGAGGTGTTCACCGTGACGTTGACCGAGTCGTTGCCCGGCACCGTCACGTTGTCACAGGTGATCGCGGTGGCGCTGACCGTACACGCGGCACCGCCGACGGTCGCCGAGTCGACCGTGACGCCGGCCGGCTTGGTCCCGATCGGGATGGTGATCGTGGTGGCCGCGTCGGACGGCCCCTGGTTGGCCACCTTGATCGTGGTGCTCGCGCTCTTGCCGGCCGGCAGCGTGACCGGGTTGACCGTGATCGACCCCGCGGTGGTGCTCCGCGGCAGCGAGGTGACCAGCGTGCCGCCGCCGGTGACCGTCATGGTCTGGTCGGGGACCGCGGTGACCGGGGTGCTCGTCACGCTGACCCCGTTCGCGCCGGTGGCCCAGTTGGCCGCGCCGGTGCTCGCCGAGGACTTCAGCGTGACCGGCATCGAGACCACCGCGCTGCTCCCGGCGGCCACGGTCACGCCGGAGCAGACGATGTTCACCGGGTCCGTGGTGCTGCACGTGCCGCCGCCGGTCACGGTCGGGGTGCCGAGGAGGTATGCCGACCCGGGCTTCGGAATCGTGATGACGGTGTTCTGCGCGCCGGTGTCGCCGGTGTTGGTCACGGTCACCGTCGGGGTGCCGGACTGGCCCGGTGCGAGGCTGACCCCGCCGGCGGTGACCGTGCCGAGCTTGATCGTGCCCGAGCAGATCGCCTCGGCGATCACGACCGTGCCGCTGCCGATCAGGCCGAGCGCGCCACCGAGCAGGCCGATGTCGAGCGCCCGGACGGTGTAGTCGTACCGGCCGGTGGTGGTGTTCCAGGTCGCGGTCCGGGAGTCGATCGCCACGGTCGCCACGCTCGGCACGGTCATCTTGAGGTTGACGTCCGGGTTGATGTCCGCGCCGGCGACCTTGAGCCCGGTGATGTCCATCGTGGTGGTGATCCCGGACGCGTTCATCACGCAGACCGAGGTGATCGGGCCGGCGACGACACCGGCCGCGCCGAGCAGGTTGACCCCCGCGACCTTCGATTCGGCCCGCCCGCCGCCGGTCGCTCCCGGCCCGGCCGTCGAGGTGACCACGCCGGTGGTGAGGATCGAGGTTCCCAGCACGCCGAGGTTCGCCCCGGCGAGGGTCTGGGTGGCGGTGCTGCTGCCGTCCGCCCACGTGACCGCCGAGGCCGGGACCGACGCGTTCAGCGTGGCCAGGCTCAGCAGTTTCACCTGCGCACGCACGCCCTGCGCCGACGACGTGAAGCTGCCGACCGCCTTCGCGGTATGCGGACGGGCGCCGATGGTGAAGAGAACCGCCACCACGACGAAGAGAGCGAAAAGCCGCTTACCCAGAACGGGCCGCTGGGACACCACGTGCCGATTTAAACGGCCTGACCAGGCATAAATCCTTCATTTACACAACATGCCGGTAAATCGCCAGACAGCTACTGAAAGAGGGTATAGAAGTCTCAACAATCAACTTCAACACCATTGTCAACACCCATTTCCGGGTACGCCACAACGAGCGCCACCGTCACCGGACCGGATCGCGTCTTCGGCAGCACCAGCCGCGCTCCGGGACCGGCGGCGAGCAGCGCCGCGGCCTCCGCCACGCCGGGCGCACCGATCGCGTCCCGGACCGCCGCACTCGGGTTCGGCACCGGGACGCGGGCCAGCTCCCCGGCGGTGAACCCGATCAGCCGCCAGCCACGCGCCGCGGCGAACGCCCGGACACCCGGCTCCGCGGCCCGCCGGTCCAGGGTCGCCACGGCCGTCACCGCCGCCGCCCCGATACCGGCCTCCGCCAGCACGGCGGAGAGGGCCCCGGCCAGCCCGGCGGCGGGTATCCCGGCCCGGGCGCCCAGGCCGAGGATCATCCGGCCGCCGTCCGGACCAGGCGTTCCGCCAGGCCCCGGTGACCCGCCCAGTGCAGGTGCAGGTAGGACGCGTGCACACCGGGCGAGGCGAAGCCCTCCGGGTCGGCGCCGCGCCACGCCCACGCCGCTCCCCCGGCCGGCGAGAGCAGCAGGCCGGACCGCGGGTGCACCGCCGTACGGTGGAACTCGTGCCCGGTGACCCGGGTGCCGGCCGCCGCGAGCGGGCTGTCCGAGAGCGCCACCGCGTCCCGGTACCCGAGGGTCAGCGCCGGAGTCATCGCCGCGTCCGCGTCCAGCACGCCGCACATCGGGGCGCCGTCCAGCGTCCGGCAGAGCCAGAGCAGGCCCGCGCACTCGGCCGTGATCGGGTGCCCGGCGGCGGCCAGCCCGGCGACCGCCGTGCGCAGCGGCTCGTTCGCGGAGAGCTCGGCGGCGTAGACCTCGGGGAAACCCCCGCCGACGACCAGGGCCCGGGTGCCCTCGGGCAGCGCCGTGTCCCGGAGCGGGTCGACGGTCACCACCTCGGCGCCCGCCCCGGCCAGCAGTTCGGTGGTCTCGGCGTACGCGAAACTGAAAGCGGGACCACCGGCGACCGCGACGATCGGACGGCCCGCGACCGGACGCTCGGAGATCGGGTCGAAGGGCGTCGCCGCCAGCGGCGGCGCGGAGTGGGCCACGGCCGCCACCGCGTCCAGATCCACCGCGCCGGCGATCAGCGCCGCGAGCGCGTCCACCGAGGCCAGCGCCTCGGCACGCCGCTCGGCCGCCGGCACCAGGCCGAGATGCCGGCTCGGCGCGGCCACCGCGTCGGCCCGCCGCAGCGCGCCCAGCACCGGCGTGCCGACCTCCTCGCAGGCCTCCCGCAGGATCGACTCGTGCCGCTCGGACCCGACCCGGTTCAGGATCACGCCGGCCATCCGTACGTTGCCGAAGCTGCGGAAACCGTGCACGACCGCGGCGATCGAACGGCCCTGGGCGGCGGCGTCCACCACGAGGACGACCGGCGCCTGGAGCAGCTCGGCGACCTGCGCGGTCGACCCGGAGTCGCCCGCACCGGTCCGGCCGTCGTAGAGGCCCATCACCCCCTCGACGATCGCGATGTCGGCGCCCCGCGACCCGTGCGCGAAGAGCGGCGCGATCATCTCCGGTCCGAGCATGACCGGGTCGAGGTTGCGCCCCGGCCGTCCCGAGGCGAGCGAGTGATAACCGGGATCGATGTAGTCGGGCCCCACCTTGAACGGCGCGACCCGTCTGCCGCGCCGCGCGAAGGCCGCCAGCAGCCCGGTGGTCACGGTGGTCTTGCCGTGCCCGGAGGCCGGCGCGGCGATCACCACCCTGGCTACCATTCGATGCCCTGCTGCCCCTTGCGCCCGGCGTCCATCGGGTGCTTCACCTTCGTCATCTCGGTGACCAGGTCGGCGGCGGCGATCAGATCGGGGTGCGCGTCCCGCCCGGTGATCACCACATGCTGCGTACCGGTCCGGTTCCCCAGCGTCTCGATCACGTCGGCGACGTCCACCCAGCCCCACTTCATCGGGTAGGTGAACTCGTCGAGCACATAGAACCGGTAGGTCTCGGCGGCCAGGTCCCGCTTGATCTGCGCCCAGCCCTCGGCGGCCTCGGCGGCGTGATCCCTTTCGGTCCCGGCGCGCTGGATCCAGGACCAGCCCTCGCCCATCTTGTGCCAGTCGACCGTGGTGGGCCCGACCTCGCCGAGCTTCCGCAGCGCGGCCTCCTCGCCGACCCGCCACTTCTCCGACTTCACGAACTGGAACACACCGATCGGCCAGCCGGCACTCCACGCCCGCAGCGCCATTCCGAATGCGGCGGTCGACTTCCCCTTACCGGGTCCGGTGTGCACGGCGAACACCGCCTGCCGTCGTCGCTGACGTGTCGTCAAACCGTCGTCGGGCACGCTGGCGACTTTCCCTTGCGGCATTTCCCAACCTTCCATTCCGTACGCCCTGAGCCCGTTCCCCACAGAGCGTTCCCGTCATTCATCGCGCCTTTTCCGTCCACTCGGCACACTCACCACCACGGTGGACGATCCCACCCCCGCCCGCCGCCCCGACGCCCGCGCCCACCCATCACGCCGACGCCCGCCCGCAACGCTCGCGCCCGCCGATCACGCCGACGCCCGCCCGCAACGCCCACGCGCGCCCGCCACGGCTGGCCCTCAGGGGTGTCTCAGGGCCCCGGACACACTCCGCGCCGCCAGCCCACCCTGTCTGGCTGGCGCTCACGGGTGCCTCGAGGGACCTGACACACCCCTGAGCCCCAGCCGACTCTGCGTGCCGGCCGACTTCCGTGCGGCCGGCGGTCCGGGCATCAGGCGGCCCTGCGGTACGGACGGCCCTCCGGCGTCGGGGCGGCCGGGTGAGTGGCAGCGGGAAGGCGGACGGGGGTCGCGGCCTCGAGGTGGTCCAGGGGCATGACGTCGGCCTTCAGCGCCGTAGCCAGCCGGCGGGCCAGGCCCAGCCGAATCGGGCCGGACTCGCAGTCGACCACGACCGTGGAGACGTCCGCGAAGAGCGGGGCCAGCAGCAGGGGGTCGGGGCCGGACGTGGCGCGGCCGTCGGTGACCAGGATCAGCAGCGGACGGCGGCGCGGGTCGCGGCGGCGTTCGGTGGCGATCGTGGTGGCGGCGGCGCGCAGGCCGGCGGCGAGCGGGGTGCGTCCGCCGGTGCGCAGGGCGGCCAGGCGCATCACGCCCACCTCGTGGCTGGACGTGGGCGGGAGCACCACCTCGGCGGCGGCCCCCCGGAACGTGATCATCCCGATCCGGTCGCGGCGCTGATAGGCGTCGCGGAGCAGCGAGAGGACGGCGGTCTTCACCAGGGTCATCCGTTTGCGGGCGGCCATCGACCCGGACGCGTCCACGACGAAGAGCACCAGGTTCGCCTCGCGGCCCACGTGGATCGCCTCACGCAGGTCACGGGGCTGAACCGTCATGCCGGAGGACTGCAGGGCGTTGCGGTGGATCGCGGCGCGCAGGGTCGCCGGGAGGTGCGGGGCGCCGGCCAGCTTCCCGAGCGGCTTGCGGGAGCCGATCACCCGGCCACGGCGGGCGTACGCCGGAGAGCGCTTGCCGGTGTGGCCGCCCTCGCCCCGAGCGGTGATCTTCAGGGTCCGGGGGCGGTAGGCGGCACCGGCCTGAGCGACCGTACCGGACCTCCCCTGATCCCCCTGGCCCTGCGGGGGCGCGGCGTCAGTTGGCGCGGGGTCAGCGGAACCGGGATCTCCAGAGCCGGAACCGGGGCCACCGGGGCCGGGACCGCCGGAGCCAGGGCCGGGACCGCCGGGGCCGCCGGGGCCGGGGCCCGAGTCGTCGGGGCCGCCGCCGGGCGGGGTGGAGTCCGGATCCGGGTCGTCGCCGTCCTCCCGCGCCTGGCGCTCGGCCTCGTCCAGGGCCTGGTCGAGCTTCTCCTCGTCGGTGCCGGGCGGGTCGAGCGGATCGGTGCGCCGGCGGTGCGGGAGGGCGAGCCGCGCGGCGTCCCCTACGTCACCGGCGGTCACCACGTCGCGGCCGTGCCAGGCTGCCAGGGCCACCGCGCAGCGGGCCACCACGATGTCAGCGCGCAGGCCGTCGACGCCGAAGGCCAGGCAGACCCGGGCGATGCGGTCCAGTTCGGCGTCGGGCAGCACCACCGACGGGAGGAGAGCCCGCGCGGTCGCGATGCGGTCCGCGTACGCCAGCTCCTCGGCGGCGAAACGCTCGGCGAAACCGACCGGGTCGGCCTCGTAGGCGAGGCGGCGCCGGACCACCTCGGCGCGCTGCCTCGCGTCGCGCGGGGCGGCCACCGTGACGACCAGGCCGAAGCGGTCGACCAACTGCGGGCGGGGCTCGCCCTCCTCCGGGTTCATCGTGCCGACCAGCAGGAAGCGGGCCGCGTGCTTGACCGAGACGCCGTCCCGCTCGACGTGTGCCCGGCCCATCGCGGCGGCGTCCAGCAGGAGGTCGACCAGGTGGTCGGGGAGGAGGTTGACCTCGTCGACGTAGAGGACACCCCGGTGCGCGGCGGCGAGCAGACCCGGCTCGTACGCCTTCACGCCGTCGGCGAGCGCCCGCTGGATGTCCAGGGTGCCCACCACGCGGTCCTCGGTCGCGCCGACCGGCAGCTCGATCAGCGCGGACGGGCGGGCCAGCGCCGGGCTGTCCACCGGGTGCGGACCGTCCGGGCACTGCGGGTCGGGCCCGGCGGGGTCACAGGCGAACCGGCAGCCGCGGACCACGTCGACCGGGGGGAGCAGCCCGGCGAGGGCGCGTACCACGGTGCTCTTGGCGGTGCCCTTCTCGCCGCGGACCAGCACCCCGCCGACGGCCGGCGAGACCGAGGTGAGCAGCAGGGCGAGGCGCAGGTCATCGAGGCCCACGACGGCCGAGAACGGGTACGGAGTCGTCACGAAGGTCCCTTCCGGCGGGTGTCCACGCCCGCGCGTCGGTTGTCACGAGCGGCCGGAGTCTCCTGACTCCCGGATCGCCGTTCCCCGCCAGCCTTCCAGCCCGACGCCGGGCCGTGGCGTTTTGTGATCAGCGGGTCGCTCCCCGGTCACAGTGGCGGGACCGTCCCGGACTCGCACCGGGTTCCTCCGCAACCGCTCGCCGGTAACTCTCGCGTACGGCTCACCCGGCCGTCAACGCGGGCCCCCGGTGTGTGAGCTTCCGGGCACCGCCTTCTCGGTGGCCGGCAGCGGCTTCGGGGCCAGCCGGTCCAGCTCGGCCACCACGTCCAGCACCGCCAGCGCGGACCGCTCCACCAGCGGGCGCATCCGGCGGTACAGCGCGGCGTCCTCGGCACGGGGCGTCACCGAGGAGCCCACCGCGGTCAGCGACGCCGCCTGATCAAGATCGGGCAGCTCCCCCAGCGCGTGCCGGGCCAGCAGACAGGCGCCGAGCGCGGTCCCCTCGGGCGTGTCCGCGATCGATACCGGTAGGTCCAGTGCGGCGGCGAGAACCTCCACCCAGAGCCGGGAGGCGACCGCTCCCCCGGTGGCGCGTACCTCGGTGACCGGCGTCGTGAACGAGTCGCGGACCAGGGCCAGCTGCTGGCAGACCCCCTCGACCGCGGCCCGGACCAGGTGCGGGCGCCGGTGTTCGCGGCGTAGTCCCAGGTAGGCGCCGCGCAGGCCGGGCCGCCACCACGGCGCCCGCTCGCCCAGCAGGTAGGGCAGGCAGATCAGCCCCTCGCTGCCGGCGGCAATCCCGGCGGCCTCCTCGAGCAGCGCGGCGTCCCGCTCGTCGGCGTCCTCACCGTCGGCTCCAGGGCGTTCGAAACCGGCCGCGAACGCCTCGCCCGCCCACCGTACGACCGAACCCGCGTTGTTGACGGCACCGCCGACCACCCAGTGCTTCTCGGTCAGCGCGTAGCAGAAGAGCCGTCCGTCCTCGGCGCCGGCGGGCCGGTCGACCACGGTGCGCAACGCCCCGCTCGTGCCCAGCGAGACGGCGGCCACACCGGGCGGCACCGCGCCGACGCCGAGGTTGGCGAGCGGCCCGTCGGCCGCCCCGATGATCAGCGGCACCGATCCGCCGATGCCCGCGGCGGAGGCCACCTCGGGACGCAGGGCGAGCCGTTCGGTGGTCGCGACCACCTCGGCCAGTTGCCGGTGCCGCACCCCGGCGAGCTGGAGTGCCTCGTCGTCCCAGCCCCGGCCGTGGATGTCGTACAGGCCCATCCCGGACGCGAGCGAGAGGTCGACGCGGAACGGCCCGCCGGCGAGCGCCGCGACGATCAGCTCCTTGACGCCGCCCCAACGCGGGGTGCCCCGCAGCGTCTCCGGGTCGTTCTCGTTCCACCAGGTCAGCTTCGCCAGCGGGGACATCGGGTGCACCGGGGTGCCGGTCCGTGCCTGCAGCCCCCGGGCCCGCCCCGAGGCGACGATCCGCTCGCACTGCTCCGCGGCCCGCCCGTCGGCCCAGGTGACCAGCGGGCCGAGCGGCCTCCCGTCGCCGTCCATCGGCACCAGCCCGTGCAGGAAAGCGCTGAGTCCGATCGCGATCACCCGGTCACCGCGCTCGCGGCATCGGGCCGCCACGTCGGTGAGCGCCTTCACGGCCGCCGCGATGAGGTGCTCCGGGTCGAGCTCGGCGCGCCCCGGCCCGGGCACCGAGAGCGGGTAGTGCACGCTCACCTGCGCCCGGACCTCGCCGCCGGGCCCGGCGGCGATCCCCTTGGTCGCGGTGGTCCCGGTGTCGATCCCGATCACGACGTCCATGCGCTGCCCTCTCCTCGCCCTGCCGTCCCTGCCCTGTTCCCGCCCACACCCGTCGCCAAGCCCACCACGCCCGCCCCGAACGCCCCCTCGCGGGCCCCGGCCACGCGGGCGCCCCGGCCACGCGGGCTCGGCGCCGCGGGCCAACGGGCGCGGCGCCGCGGGCCGCGGTCCTGGCTGGTGCTCAGGGGTGCCTGACGCGGAGCGAGGC
>NZ_JBFAYF010000026.1:0-19507 GCF_040681165.1 Actinoplanes sp. NPDC051851
CTGGCGTGAGCAGGTCCAGGCCGTCGCGATCGACATGTGCACCGTGTTCAAGGCCGCGATCCGCGAGGCGCTGCCGCACGCGCTACTGGTCGTGGACCACTTCCACGTCGTGCAGCTGGCCAACCGGGCCGTCACCGAGGTCCGCCGCCGTATGACGATGACCCACCGCGGCCGGCGCGGCCGTGCGAGCGACCCGGAATGGCAGCAGCGCAACCGGCTGACCAGGTCCGCATCCCGGATGCGCGCCGAACACGTCGACCGGCTGGCCGACACCCTGGACAACCTGCCGACAAAGATCGGCACACCGATCCTGACCGCCTGGAACGCCAAAGAAGACCTACTCGATCTCCTCGCGCTCGCCCGCACCCGCCCGGACCGGGAAACCATCGCCCGGCTACTGCATCGTTTCTACGCCCGCTGTGCCGTCTCTGACCTGCTCGAACTGCACCGCCTCGCCACCACGATCGAGACCTGGTGGCCGGAAATCCTCGCGTTCCTGCACACCGGCATCACCAACGCCGGCTCCGAAGGAACCAACCGCGTCATCAAAACCGTCGCCCGCGACGCCTACGGATTTCGTAACCCGAAGAACCAGCGGCTACGGACCCGTACCGCTACCACCCGCCGCCACCGCGGACACCTCAACCCCGCTTAAATTCGAAGAGCCACCATGGCCCGACGACATCGTGGAATGGGCACCAACCTCCCGCAAGCCACACGGCTTCACCTGACCGATCGAACCGCAGCCCTGAGCGGAAACGGTCATCCTCCGTGCGATGGTCTCGCGACCGCTATTGAACTGTCGTCTCAGTGGTCAGCGTCCTGGTCGAGTAGCTCTCTCGGGCTTCCCGACCACGGGAACCCGGTGCTGGCCCCCCACATCTCGGCGAAACGGCCGTCCTCGAAGCGGAAGATCTCATACAGCTCGGGCCGCGCGCCGTCGATACCCTCCACAACGGACCGGACTGCAGCCTTGTCGCCGTCGAGGATCACGTCCTGGGCGACCACACGCATCGCCGGATACCGAGTGGTCAGCGCCAACCATGCATCCTTACCCGCAGGGAAACCCGCGCCCAGCGGATGGCTGAAGAAGTCAGGGGCATGCAGCGGCGCGGCGTCGTCGAAGCGGCGGGTGTTGAAGCACTCCTGCAGCCGGCGCACGAGCGCATCGGCCTTCTGATCGGAGCTCATCGGCGTTCCTCCAGCACTAAACGGGGCGACGCCCCTCTTAGCGACGAGCGTATACGGTGCCGCGCCCCGGATATAGTGAAACCGTCATGGCCAACCGTGAGCTACGCGCCGATGCGAGGCGCAACCGCGAACTCATCCTCCAGACTGCCCAGCAGCTGTTCGCCGCAGACGGCCTGGACGTTCCGCTCGACGAGATCGCCCGCCGGGCAGGGGTCGGTCCCGGCACCATTCACCGGCATTTTCCCGCCAAGGAGGCGCTCTACCTAGCGGTCGCCGTCGACATGCTGCGTGGGCTCGTAGCGGAGGCAGCGGTGCTCGCGGCGGGCGACGATCCCGAAGCCATCTACACGCTGCTCTCCCGAATGATCGCCTCAGGCGCCCAGAACGCAGCAGTGAAGAGCGCACTGGCCGCGGCCGAGTTCGATCTACGAGCGGCGGCACCAGACATCGCAAAAGACCTGAACCGCCACGTCACGGATCTGCTCGACCGCGGCCACCGGGCCGGTATCGTCCGGTCCGACGCCACGGCCGACGAGGCGGTGGCGCTCGTCGCCGGCGCGTTCGCCGCGATCCACCATTCCGGCGCGGCGAACGATCCCCGGCGGTCCGCTCACCTCGCTCGGATCATCCTCGACGGACTGCGTCCACCGGCAACGATGACACGAGCGAATATGTCTTACTAGTGATTGCCTCATGCCTATCGGAGTGATTCGATCACTGCCGATCGTCACTTCCGGGAGTCGCCCCCCTCGGGTGATGGGCGAATAACACTTCTTTCTGGGTCGGGGCGTGTGCGCCCTGGCCCACGGTGTTATTCTTTGGGCGCGCCGCGTGTACCCGGCAAGGAGACCGCCGTGGGCATGGAGGCGCCGTACCACTGGGGCGATCAGATGGATATCTGCTGACCAGAGGCAACATCGGGAGCCGGAGCATGAGGCCCCGCGTGCGCCGTCGGCGCCACCGCCCGCCTTGGCGCTTCGCTTAGCCACCCGGCACTCCTAGCGACGTCCGATGCCTGTGCGGCAGCCGTTCGACGTCGTATTCCACACGCGGCGAGCGCCATTTTGGCGTACCCATTTCCTGCGGTCGCCTCCGCGAGAATCCATGCCAATTCCTGCGTGTTCGCGCGTGTGCGATGTAACCGCAATTCATTCCTCAGTCCTGCACTGAACTGATGGACCCCAAAGAGAGGATACAAACTGTGACCCTTGAGGGCTACGCAGCGGCGACGGAGTTCAACCAGCCGATCATCGATGATTTCCGCGCCAACGACGGCAAGGTCAGCGGCATGTTCGAAGGCGCGGCCCTGGCGCTGCTGACCACGGTCGGTGCTCGTACCGGTCTGCCCCGTACCAGCCCGGTCGGCTGGGTCGAGGTCGACGGTGATCAGGTGGCGGTCGCCTCGGCCGGCGGCGGACCGGTCAACCCGTCCTGGTACCACAACATCGTCGCGAACCCGTGGCTCACGGTCGAGGTCGACACCGACAAGTACCAGGCGCTGGCCGAGATCCCGCACGGGTCGGCACGAGAAGAGCTGTGGCAGAAAGTGATCGCTGTCGCGCCCGGCTATGCCGACTATCAGAAGCAGACCTCCCGGGAGATCCCGCTGGTGATCATCAAGCCGCAGGAGGGCCCGAACGGCGCCCGGCTGCGCGGCATCGGCGCGGAACTGCAGGAGGTGCATGACTGGCTGCGCAAGGAAATGGCTGAGCTGCGCGACCAGGTCGACGACTACCTGGCCGGCCGGACCTCCGCCATCCGGACACCACAGTCGCCGGAGGATCCCGCGACGGCCCTGCGCACCCACTGCATGACTTTCTGCCAGGCGCTGAACGTCCACCACACCGGTGAGGACGACCATGCGTTCCCGGTGTTGCAGCAGCGGTTTCCGGCGCTGACGCCGATCCTGGACGACCTGCGTGCCGAGCACGTGGTGGTGGCTCGGATCAACAAGCAGATCGAGGCCCTGGTCACCGACGTCGACTCGTGGGACGGCGAGACACTGCGCGCCGAGCTGGACCGGCTCACCACCGAGCTGGAGACCCACCTGAAGTACGAGGAGGAAACGCTGTCCGCGGCGCTCAACGCGATGGGGCCCGCTCCGCAACGACGTCCCTGACCCGCGTTCGACCGGTTTCCGAGCCGGAAGGCCTAGCGTGCCAGCATGAGGATGCTCCTCGTCGCGGCCGGTACCCCGTTGCCGCTGCCACGGGAGCCGAGGGAACGGATGCTGTTCGGCGGTCACGGCTTCGGCCGGCTGGCCGCCGCCGGCAGGCCGGACTTGATCCGGTTGGCCGAGGGGTGGCGACCGGATGCCGTGGTGGGCGGCACGCTTTCGTACGCGGCAGCGCTGCCCGCGGTGTGGAGAAAACTGCCCTGGCTCAGGCATGCCTGGGACATGGTCGAGCGCCCGAAATGGAACGCGGCGCCGCGGCCGCGCCGTTCGGGTGCATGGCGCATCGGGAGCACCGAGAGGTGAGGAGTTTCGGCTCGCTGTGGAGGCGCTGGCGCGGGCCTGCGCGGGAGTTCGGGTGGAGGGCGGCGTGTGGAGGGCGGCGGGTGGGGTCAGTCGCGGGGCTCGACGATGTAGCCGATGCCGCGGACGGTGTGGATCAAGGGGGTGGAGCCGGACTCGAGTTTGCGGCGGAGGCGGGAGATGTAGATTTCGACGACGCGGGAGTGGCCCTCGATGTGGAAGCGCCAGACGCGCTGGAGGATCTGTTCGCGGGGGATGACCCGGCCGGGGTTGAGCATCAGGTAGCGGAGCAGGTCGAACTCCGTGGCGGTCAGCTCGATGATGCGGTCGGCGCGGCAGGCACGGCGGTTCGGTTCGTCCAGGGTCAGGTCGCCGACGGTCAGGGACGGGGACGGGGTGGCCATGCGGGTGCGGCGGAGCAGGGCGCGCAGGCGGCTGACCAGTTCCGGTAGGGAGAACGGGCGGGTCACGTAGTCGTCGCCGCCCGCGCTCAGGGCACGGACCAGGTCGTCGACGCCGTCGACCGCGGTGAGGAAGAGGACCGGCAGGTCAGGGACGTGGGAGCGTAGTTGTTCCATCGCGGACAGGCCGTCGAGGTCGGGCAACAGCATGTCGAGGACCGCGATGTCGGGGTGGAAGACGCGCGCCGTGGCGAGGGCGGTGCGGGCGCTGCGCACGCCGCGGGTGTCCCAGCCCTCGGCGTGCAGGGCTCCGGCTACCAGTTCGATCAGTGCCGGGTCGTCGTTGACCAGCAGAATCCGGGGCGGTGATGCCGTCACGCGGACCCTCCGATTGCAATGGGGGGACGACCGATGAGGGATGAGCGATGAAGAGCGGAGCGATGGAGGAGAGGCCGGCGAGGGGACGAAGCAGCGATGCCGGCCGTCAGGGGGACGCGGCCGGCATCGCTGCCGTTCCTGCGGGAGCGGGTCAGGAACCCTTGATCAGGTCAGTGCTCGCCAGGTACGTCGTACGCTGCTCGATCAGGGTCTTGAGGGACTCCGCGTCGCTGGTCGTCGCGTCGGCGTCGTAGCCGTCGACCGTGGCCAGGACCTTGGTGATCGCGGTCAGGCTGTTCAGGGCCGTACCGCTGCCGTAGATCTTCTGGTAGAGGTCGCGGTACGCCTCGTCGTAGACCGCGCTGAAGGCGTCGCTGGCGAGGAAGCGCTCCTTGAGCGTGTTCCCGCTCATCGAGAAGCCGCCGCCGCCCTGCTGGCCACCGCCGCCCTGCTGGCCACCGCCCTGCATGTCGGGCATCTGCGCGCCGTCCGGCAACTGCATGCCGTCGGGCATCTGGAAGCCACCCTGCTGCTGGTCACCGCCGGTCTGCTGGCCACCGCCCTGCTGGCCACCGCCACGGTTGCCACCGCCGCCGCCCATGCTCACCGTCTCGTGCGGGTCCTGCTCCGCGCTGCCGGAGAGCGTGAGGTTGTAGTCCCAGCCGACCACGGCGAACTTCTTGGTCTCCAGGTTGTACCAGAGGTAGTAGTTCTTACCGGGGCCCGACATGTCGTCGAAGTTGACCAGCAGGTTCTGGATGGCCAGGTACTGGGCGAACTCCTTCGTGTCGACGTACTGGTCCAGTTTGGCGTCGAAGTCGGCGTCGCTGGCGCTGGTCACCCACTGGATCAGGTTGATGACCGGCTGGAGGTCCTGACTCCCCTTCTTGTTGATCTGTTTGAAGTCGTCCTCGTAGTCGATCTGGTCGTCGCCCTGGTCCTCGAACTGGCTGGACGCCATGCTCTTGTAGAGCACGCCCGCGTCGCCGTCGTTCGCGGCGCTGACGGTCTCCGCGAACTCCTTGTCCGGGTGCTCCACCACGAGCCGCGCCGTGGTCGGGCGGTCGTTGACGGTGAAGCTGGTGTAGGCGTACTTCTCGGCCACCTGCCCGGCACTGGCCAGGACGTTCAGGGTCACCGCCTCATTGAGTACGGCACTCCCCCCGCCCTGTCCCGCGACCCGGATGGCGATCTCCCGGTGTCCCTGGTAGCGCAGCCCGTCGACGAACTCGTCGAAGCGGATCAGCCACGGCAGGTCCTCGGGCTCCTCGGACTTCAGCGAGGAGCGCCCGCCGAAGCCGCCGCCACCCTGCTGGCCGCCGCCCTGCTGGCCCTGCTGGCCGCCACCCTGCTGGCCGCCGGTGGCACCGGCCGCCGCGGAGGAGGACGCCGCGGGAGCAGCGGCACCGGACGGAGCCGCGGCGCTGGGAGCGGTGGACGCGCCGCCGCCCTGCTGACCGCCGCCCGGGAAACCGCCGCCCTGCTGACCGCCGCCACCGGGGAAGCCGCCCCCGCCGCCCTGACGGTTGCCACCGCCGGTGCTGCTCTGGCGCGACTCGCCGTTGCGGGTCAGGCCGGAGAGCGTGGAGTTGCCCTTCAGCCGGATCCCGACGCTGTTGATGGTGGTCCCGTCGATGGTCAGGTCCGCCTCCAGGTACTCCTTCTCCCCCTCGTCGAAGTAGGAGTCGAGCACCCGCTGGTAGTCGTCCTCCCGGTAGGTCAGCTTGATGCTGTGCCCCACCGAGTCGTCGAACAGGTCCACGGTCCCGTTGATGTTCTGGGTGACCTGGTCGCCGTCCTCGTCACTGGCGCTGGTCACCAGCGGCGCCACCCGGACGGTGCTGAACACCACCGCGAGCGCCACTCCCACCGCCAGGCACGTGGCCAGCAGTCTCCAGTAGTGCCGGATCCGGACCGGGATCCGGTGCACCAGCCTGCGGGGCAGCATCAGAGGTCCGTCTGGTCGTATCCGGTCAGCACCGTCACCCGCTGGCCGCCGGTCCGCTCACCGAGCGCGGTGATCAGCTGACCCGGCTCGTGACCCTTCTTCAGCCGTACGGTGTACATCAGCTCGGTCAGCGCGCCACCGCGGATCGACTCGATGCTGATCAGCTCGAACTCGCTGGTGTGCGCGATCAGGACGTCCTGGATGTGCTCGGTGTAGTTGCCGTCCGGCGGCACCTGGACCTTGACCACCTGGCGCTGCACGCTGGAGGCGAACCAGTTGAAGCGGAACATCACCACGATGATCAGGCTGATCACGACCGCGGCCACGATGGCCAGGGTGTAGAACCGGGTGCCGGTCGCCATGCCGACGCCCATCACCAGGAAGATGAACCCGACGTCGCGGGTCTCCTTGATCGCGTTCCGGAAGCGGACCACCGAGAGCGCGCCGACCAGCGCGAACGCCCGGGCGATGTTGGAGCCGACGACCAGCATGATCAGCGAGATCAGCATGCCGAGGATGACCAGCGTCTGCACGTACGACTGGCTGTACGAGACGTTGCGGTGGGTGAAGCGGTACACCCACGCCACCATGGCGCTCAGCAGGAAAGACAACGCCATCACCGCGGCGATGTCACCGACGCTGAACGTACCGGAGAGATCTTGAACGTCGAACATGGAAGATCAGGCCTCGCTGAGGGAGAGGGCCGGCTTGCCGGCGAAGAGGTCGTCGGGGATGTGGAAGATGGAACGGGGAGCGCCGCCGAATGCCTCGACGCTCTGGCAGTACTTGGAGACGCGGACCACCGACATGTTCAGCTGGGCGGCCAGGTCGGTGAGCCAGTACGGGACCCGCTCGTCGGCCTTGAACTCGATGACCGAGAACTTGGCCGGGATGATCAGCCGGTTCTCCGCGTCGGAGCCGAAGTGGAAGTCCCGGTCCCGGCCGCGGAGCCGGTGGTCCATGGTGACCCGCAGGCCGGTGTCGGACTCCCGGCCCACGAAGGCCTCGCGCTGGTACCCGGTCATCGCGACCGGGCGCAGGTCGAGGGTTTCGATCAGCTCCAGGACCTCCTCGAGGAAGGCCCGCTCGGACGGGTTGTGCTCGACCATCTGCCGGCCGTCACAGAGGTCCCGGGCCCGGTGGTACGGCATCGCCACCCGGCGCTTCTGGGTGACCCGGTTGACCCGCTGCTTGATCTCGATGTGCACCGTGGTGTCGTCGTTCACCGAGAAGCGATCGCCGTAGTACCGGACGCGCAGCTTGCGCCGGAACTTGAGGCCTTCGATCTTCTCCCAGTAGAACTTGAGATCGGTGGTGTCGTAGTAGGTGCTCCAGACCCCGTACCCGCCGTTGGCGCCGTGCGCGTCGAAGTCGAGCCGCTTGACCAGCTCGTCCCGCAGGCGCGGGAGCTCGTTGCTGGGCAGCAGGTACTTGATCTCGTAGCGATTGAAGGCGTGCAGCGTGCTGGGTGCACGCAGCGCGTGCCCTTCGTGTTCCGATACCGTCGCCTCCTCCTCTGCGGCGGTGGGCGGAGGTGGCGGTGCACCACGGCGGAACGGCAATCGCATGGCGGGGCCAATCGTGACGGGCGGTCAGGGTGCGCTGAAGTGCCGCGAAACATAAGATGAACGGACGGTGTACAACAAGCGCCGCACTACGATTGCCCGAGCCTCGTGCTCGGCGCGTCGTCTATTCGTAGACATCTGAACGGATGAGGTGTACTGCGTTCGTAGTACATGCCTCAGATCCCGTATTGACACGCTCAACTGCCATACAGGCGAGTAGTCCCGACTGACCGGATTGCCGTGTCTGCGGTAGTAACCGATCCCGCGCCTACCGCGACCGTGGTATGCGGGCAGAACGGACGGCCCGCCGCCGGACGACGCGGCACCCCCGTCCCGCTGGCCACACTTGCCTCCGTTGTCGCCATCCGTGTGACCACCGCATCGGAGGATCATGTCCCAGCAGCCGGAAGCCACCTATCAGGGCCGCGTCCTGCCCAAGCCCGACGAGCCCGTGTACGACCAGGGTCTCGGATTCGACCTCGGCACCCTGATGGGCCGTCGCCAGATCCTGCGCGCCTTCGGCATCGGTGCGGCCGCGTTCGGCCTCGCCGCGTGCAGCGACGAGTCCGGCACGAGCAGCAGCGCCGAGCCCGCGACCTCGGCGTCCGCGGAGTGGTCCGGCGAGATCCCGGAGGAGGTCGTCGGCCCGTACCCGGGTGACGGCTCGAACGGCCCGCAGGTGCTCACCGAGAGCGGCATCATCCGCAGCGACATCACCTCCAGCATCGGCGACGCCACCGGCAAGGCCGAGGGAGTGCCGCTGACCGTCGAGCTGACCGTCAGCGACCTGGTCAACGACGGCAAGGCGTTCACCGGCGCCGCCGTCTACATCTGGCAGTGCGACCGGGCCGGCCTCTACTCGATGTACTCCGAGGGGGCCGAGAAGGAGAACTACCTGCGCGGCGTCCAGATCGTCGACGACTCCGGCAAGGTCAACTTCACCACCATCTTCCCGGCCGCGTACACCGGCCGGTGGCCGCACATCCACTTCGAGGTCTACCCCGACCAGGCCAGCATCACCAAGGGCAACAGCGAGGCGATCGCCATCTCGCAGATCGCCTTCCCCGAGGAGATCTGCAACACCGTCTACAAGGAGACCGGGTACGAGGCCTCGGTCGCCAACATGACCCAGACCCCGCTCGCCTCCGACGGCATCTTCGGCGAGGACCTCGGCGTCCACGAGATGGCCACCGTCACCGGTGACGTCTCCGGCTACGCCGCCACCCTCGCGGTCGGTATCGACACCACCACCCCGGCCGGCACCGGCACCATGAACGCCGGGGCGGGCGGTCCCGGCGGCGCGGGCATGCCCAGCGGCGGGCCGATGCCGAGCGGGCCGATGCCCAGCGGCTTCCCCGGTGGCGGCATGCCGCCCAGCGGCGCCCCCGCGCCCGGCGCCTCCTCCTGAACCACCGCTCCTGAACCACCCCGGCGGGGGCGTTTACCGCGTGCGCGGTAGACGCCCCCGGCGGCGGTTACCACGGCGAGACGATGCCGGCGGGTGCCCCGGACGCCTACCGTCGACACCATGATCTCCACGGTGACGCAGCGGTTCCGCCACGCCGCCGTACGCCATCCGCTCCTGCTCGACACCGTCTTCGGGTTGATGCTCGCGCTCCCCGCGGTGGTCGCCGTGACCAGCCACGACCGGGGTGCCTACACCGCCAAGACGGTGGCCGCCACCGGCGTCGCGGTCATCGCCGGGCTGCTCCTGGCCGTACGGCGGATCTGGCCGACGGCCGTGCTGGCCGTCGCCACCACGGTCTCCGTCGCCTACATCGCGGTCCTCGGCGAACAGCCCCCGGCGCTCACGTTCGCCCAGATGGTCGCGGTCTACACGGTCGCCACCCGGGTCGAGCGGAAGTGGATGTGGTGGCTCGGCGCCGCCGTCGCCGTCCCGCTCTACCTGGTCAACGTGCTCGGCGCCGGCGGCGACTGGTGGGTGCCGCAGAACATCGGGGTGATCGCCCTGGTCGCGATGGCCGTGGCGGTCGGCGACGCCAACAACAGCCGGCGCGCGTACATCGCCGAGATGGAGGAGCGCGCCCGCCGCGCCGAGCAGAACCGGGACGACGAGGCCCGCCGCCGGGTGGTCGAGGAGCGCATCCGGATCGCCCGCGAACTGCACGACGTGGTCACCCACCACATCGCCGTGATCAACGTGCAGGCCGGCGCCGCCCGGCACATCCTGCGCCGGCAGCCGGACGCCGCCGACACCGCGCTCGTGCACATCCGCAACGCCTCGGACACCGTGCTACGCGAGCTCGCCTCGATGGTCGGCGTACTCCGCCAGGCCGACGACCAGGATCCCGGCACCGAACCGACCCGCGGGCTGGCCCGGCTCACCGCCCTGCTGGACAGCGTCGCCACCGCCGGGCTCAAGGTCGAGTACGAGCAGCACGGCGAGACCCGCGACCTGCCCGCCATGGTCGACCTCGCCGCGCACCGGATCCTGCAGGAGGCGCTCACCAACGCGCACAAGCACGGCACGGGCACGGCCAAGGTCACCATCACGTACGCCCCGGAAAAACTCTCCCTGGAGATCATCAACCCGATCGCCACCCCGGTGACCGGCGGCGGATACGGTCTGATCGGTATGCGCGAACGGGTCACCGCCGCCGGCGGCACGCTCTCCGCGCTGCGCCAGCCCGACCACCGCTTCCGTGTCCACGCCGTCCTGCCGGCCCCGAAGACGAAAGGCCAGCCGTGACGATCCGCGTGCTGCTCGCCGACGACCAGGCTCTCATCCGGGGCGGCTTCAAGCTGATCCTCGACGCCGAGCCGGGCATCGAGGTGGTCGGCGAGGCCGTCAACGGGCGCGAGGCGGTCGACCTGGCCCGGATCAGCCGCGCCGACATCGTGCTGATGGACATCCGGATGCCGGACGTCGACGGTCTCGAGGCGACCGCGCAGATCGTCGCCAGCGAGGACCTGGCCGGGGTACGCGTGCTGATCCTGACCACGTTCGAGAACGACGAGAACGTACTGCGCGCGCTGCGGCTGGGTGCCAGCGGCTTCCTCGGCAAGAACGTGGAGCCCGCCGACCTGGTCCGCGCCGTGCGTACGGTCGCGGCCGGGGACTCGCTGCTCTCCCCGGCCGCCACGCACAGCCTGATCACCCAGTTCCTCAACCAGCCGGAGGAGCCGCCGCTGCCACCGGCCGACCCCCTGGAGGGCCTGACCGACCGGGAGCGCGAGGTGGTCGTGCTGGTCGCGCACGGCCTGTCGAACGAGGAGATCGCCGACCGGCTGCACCTGTCCCCGCTGACCGCCAAGACCCACGTGAACCGGGCGATGGCCAAGCTACGGGCGAGGGACCGTGCTCAACTGGTCGTCCTGTCGTACCAGAAGGGTCTGGTCCGCCCCGGCGACACGCTCCCCTGAAGGATGTCATCCCGCTCGGGAGAAGCGTGGCCGTGAGATCAGATACCTGGTGCTCAGCCAGCACGTCAGAAAACCGATCACGTTGCTGATCGCCAGCAGTTTCGTCAGGGCCATACTGCCGACCGGCTGCGGCAGCAGAAGGGCGATCACCATGACGACGGTGAAGTAGACGGCGTTGAGCAGGAGCGCGGTGCCCGCCATGCCGACCTGTTCCAGGTAGGTCAATACGGCGAGCGTCCCGCCGAAGACCACGAACGTCGGCCCCATCCACAGGAAGTAGCCGGCCGTCGTACGCGCGACCTCGACGTCGGAGGTGAGCAACCGGCTCAGGGGATGACGTAACGCATAGGCCAGAACACCGATCACGGCATACGACGGCAGTGCGATGCGGACGGTGGCGCTCAGGCCGGCCCTCGTGATCGGCCGCCGTACCTCCCCCGGCCGCAGGTTCACGGCGATGGCCGCGCCCGAACCGACCGCGATCGCCACCACCATGAAGATGGAGTTCGCGCCCTGACCCAGGTTGAATCCGGCCACCTCGACGGCGCCGGCACCGCGGAGCACCCACAGGTAGCAGAAGTTCACCGAGGACAGCAGCACGAACGTCACCGCCACCGGCGCGCCGAAGGCCCACACCTCGGCCACCGCGTCCCGCCGGAACCACGACATCCGGCCGGCGTGGGCGCGGAGCAGCACCAGGGCCGCGGCACCCGCGACCGCGCCGGCGATCAGGGTGGCGAGCGGGACCGCGAGCACACCAAGGCCGGTTCGGGCTCCCAGCACCGTCATCGCAACGATGGACAGGACCGTGAAACCGACCGACAGCGCGGACGAGACCACCGTCCGGCCGATGCCCCGCAGCAATGCTCCACCGGTGTACGGGACCAGAGCGACCACCGAGGTCAGGCAGACCGCGACGATGAAGGCCAGCGTCTCCGGGCGTTGTCCCGGTGCGACCCCGACCACGGTCAGGATCGGGTCCGAGGCCGCGGCGAAGGCTCCGGCGATCAGGAGCAGCAGCCCACCGCCGATCCCGAGAAAGGTCGGTAACGGCCGCAGGATCTCCCGCCGCCCGGAGCGCGTCGCTATTCCGGCCGAGACCTGGGCGGCCACGACCAGACCTTCGGTGACCGCCAGTACCAGGAATCCGATCGGGGTGTAAATCGCCCGGATGTAGAGCGCATCGCCGCCGATCCGGCCGAGAAAAGCCAGGGTGAAGACCTGCAGAACCAGACCGGCCAGCAATCCCACCAGAATGGAGACCGCGAATCGAATGGCCGGGCTGATCAATGGCGCCGGGCCAGCGATCTCCCGTTCCTCATCACTGGTCACGAACGCCATCGACCATCACCCTCTTGAAAAGCCGGTGCCCCGTTGCGGCGAACCAGGGCAGGCTAACAAAATGTGGTGAAAATATTCGAGCCCCGCGATCGGCTCATTCTGCCCGGGTCAGCTCAGGTTCGCCTCCAGGGTGGTGAGGACGCCCGCCGACTGACCGGCGCATACCTGCTCTGGTTCCTGGTCACCACCCGCCGCCGACCGGAAATCCGTTTCTCCGGATTGCGCGGGCTCCCTAGGATCTCCGGAGATCAAGGGGGATGACACGGTGGGCGATTACCAGCAGTTCGTGACGGATGTGACCACGCGTCTGTCGGCCATGTCCCAGGGCGAGTTGTACGTCGTCGGCGACGCTCTCGACCGGGACTCGCTCTGGCTGACCTTCCTCGACTCCTTCCCCGCCGGCACCAATCCCCGGTTCCGGGAGCGGTCGGAGTACGACTGCTCGACCTGCCGCGGGTTCGTCAAGCACGTCGGCACCGTCGTCGAGATCCACGACGGACGGATCCGCAGCCTCTGGTCCGGCGTGTCGGCCTCCGACCCGGTCTTCTCCGTCGTCGCGGCCGCCCTGGACGACTTCGTCGGCACGCTGCCGCTCTCCGGCGTCTTCCGCTCCACCGAGGACCGGTACGGGACGGCGACGACCCGGACGCTGCGCGACGGCCGGGTCGAGGTCTGGAACCACCTGCACGGCCCGGTGGCGCAGCGGCACCGCACCACGGACGTCGGCACGGCCCGGGGCGCCTTCGACACCGCGGTGCAGGTGTTCCAGCGCGGCCTGGCCGAGCTGACCCCGAACGCCCTGGACACCGTCGCCGGCCTGATCGACGACGACGTCCTCTACCGCGGCGCGGAGCATCACCGCGCGGTGACCGGGTTCCGGTCGCTGCGGAACCAGTGGACGCAGGCGGCCGACCCACGGGCCTTCGTCTTCGCCAACGCCATGCATCCGGCGGCGCGCCTGCGCAACACGGTGATCGGCACCCTGATCCAGGATCTCTCCGACGGCGCCGACCTGGAGCAGGCGGTCCGGTCGTTCGAGGCGAAGGTGGCACCGCAGAACTACCGGCGCCCCACCGCGCTGATCACCCCGGCCATGGTCAAGGCCGCCATGAAGACCATCGACGAGCTGGGCATCGAGGAGTCGTTGCAGCGCCGGTTCGCCCGGCTGGCCGACGTGTCGGTCACCAACGTGCTGTGGGTCGACAACGACACCCAGTCGCGGATGAAGGACGGCCTCGAGGGCCTGCTCATGCGGGCGGCCACCACCGGATCCTCGGGGGCGCGCGTTCGTGACGCGAAGCCGGAGACGGTGCCGGTGGTCGCCTTCATGAAGGACATCCTGCCCGGCGCCGTGTCGATGGACCTGTGGGTCGCCGACCGCCACGAACCGCACCTCGTCAGCCTCACCACCGGTCGGCACCCGGGCGCACCCCGACTGTTCGCCTGGGACAACGACTTCGGCTGGTCGTACGGCGGCAACGTCACCGACTCGATCAAGGAGCGGGTCAAGCGGGCCGGCGGCAACGTCACCGGCAAGCTGCGGGTGAGCCTCTCCTGGTTCAACCACGACGACCTCGACCTGCACGTGTACGAGCCGGACGGCACCCACATCTGGTACCAGGAGAAGCGCGGCAAAGCTCGACGTCGACATGAACGCGAGCGGCCCGTACTCCCGCGAGCCGGTGGAGAACGTCACCTGGACCGGCAAGGTCCCCGACGGCGAATACCGGATCGCGGTGAACCAGTTCAAGAAGCGCGACAGCTCCGGCGCCGGCTTCGTCATCGAGACCGAGAGCAACGGAAAGATCGAGCATTTCCGGTACGAGCGTGCGGTCGGCCAGAAGGAGACCGTCGAGGTGGGCCGGATGACGGTCGCCGGCGAGGTGATCACCGCGTTCCACCCGGGCCGGGACATGCGGGCGGGCACCACCGGCCGGGAGGTGTGGGGCATCACCACCGAACAGTTCGTGCCGGTCTCCACCATCATGTACTCGCCGAACTTCTTCGACGACGGCGAGGTCGGCAACCGCCACTACTTCTTCATGCTGAAGGGGTGCGTGAACGACCAGCCGGCCCGCGGCATCTACAACGAGTTCCTCCGCGGCGACCTGCACCCGCACCGCAAGGTCTTCGAGGTCCTCGGCGACCGCACCAAGTGCGAGCCGTCCCCGGATCAGCTCTCCGGCCTCGGCTTCAGCTCCACGGTCCGCGACTCCGTGCTCGCCACGGTGACCATGACCGGCGGCCGTCGCCGCCTCATCGACGTCCAGTTCTGATCCACCCAGAGAGGCGACCGTGACCATTTTCGAGAAGGCCACCCGCGAGAAGTTCCGCTACCCGTCGGCCAAGGGCCAGCTGACCACGGAACAGCTGTGGGAGCTCCCGTTGACCGCCAAGTCCGGCTTCAGCCTCGACGACGTGGCCAAGGCCGTCAACGCCGAGCTCAAGGCCGTCGACACCGAGTCGTTCGTGGTCACCGAGACCAACCCGGCCAAGGCGACCCTGGAGACCAAGCTGGCAGTCGTCAAGCACGTCATCGCCGTACGCCTCGCGGAGGACCAGGCGGCGAAGGCCGCGGCGGCCAAGAAGCTGGAGAAGGAGAAGCTGCTGGCCGTCCTGGGCCGCAAGCAGGACGCCGTCCTGGAGAATCTGACCGAGGCGGAGCTGCTGGCCCGGATCGACAACCTATCGTGATCTGACATGGGACTGCTCACCTTCAGCATCAACGTCACCCTGGACGGTTGCGTCGACCACCAGGAGGGCATCGCCGACGACGAGACGCACGCCTTCTACACCCGGCTCATGCGGGAGGGCGGAGCGATGCTGTGGGGTCGCGTCACCTACGAGATGATGGAGAGCTACTGGCCGGCCGTCGCCCGTGGTGACGTGGCGGCGCCGCCGGCCATCCATCAGTGGGCCGTCGATCTGGAGGCCAAACCCAAGTACGTGGTGTCGTCGACCCGCACCGACTTCCCCTGGAACAACAGCCACCACATCGCCGGCGACCTGCGCGAGGGCGTGCAGAGGCTCAAGGACGCCACCCCGGCCGGGGTCCTGCTCGGCAGCGGCACGCTCGCCACCGCACTCGACCGCCTGGACCTGATCGACGAGTACCGCCTGCTCGTCCACCCCATGATCGCCGGCCACGGCCCGACGCTCTACCACGGCGGCCTGCCCGCCACCCGCCGACTCGACCTGATCTCGGCGCAGCCCCTGCAGAACGGCGCGGTGGCCGTGCACTACCGCCGCGCCCGCTGACATCACCGGAGACCCGTCACCCCCGGGTGGTCGATCCACCCTGATTCGGTCACTCTGCGTGTCATTTCTCCGTACGGTGGAAGCATGGAACTGCGCCGCCGAACGCTGCTCCGCGGAGCAGCGGCCACCTCGATCCTCGGTGTCCTCGGCGTCTCGGGCTGTGGCGACGACTCGGACGACGACGAGGCCACCACCCAGTCGATCGACCTCAGCGGCGCCACGTGGACCTACGACGCGACCAACGACGTCTACTACCAGCTCGGCAAGTACTACGTGACCAAGCCGGCGGCCACCGACTACGAGACGATCGCGGTGATCGTGCCGGGCAAGTACCTCACCGGCACCGAGAACAGCGACGGAACCTACACCGCCACGATCAACAGCTCCGGTACGGTCGGCGACTACACGCCGAGCACCGCGCCGATCGTGCTCCCGGTGAACACGCCGGGTTACGCCGCACAGGCCCCGCTGACCAGCTACAGCTACGACGACGTCTCCGAGTACCTGACGGCCGGCTTCATCTACGTGCACGCCGGGCTGCGCGGCCGGGACAGCAACACCAGCAGCTACACCGGCAACGCGCCGTGGGGCGTGACCGACCTGAAGGCCGCGATCCGCTACGTGCGCTACAACGCCGCGGTGATCCCGGGCAGCAAGGACCGGATCGTCTGCTTCGGGCACAGCGGCGGCGGGGCGCAGAGCGCGATCGCCGGCGCCTCCGGGGACAGCGCGCTCTTCACCCCGTACCTGGAGAGCCTCGGCGCGGCGATGACCGACGCGGGCGGGGCGACGATCAGCGACGCGATCGCCGGTGCCATGTGCTGGTGCCCGATCACCAGCCTGGACTACGCCAACGCGGCCTACGAGTGGAACATGGGCCAGTTCTCCAGCAGCGACACCCGCACGTCGGGCACCTGGACCAAGGCGTACTCCGACGATCTGGCCGAGGCGTTCGCCACCCACCAGAACAAGCTCGCGCTCACGAACTCCTCCGGCACGGCGCTGACCCTCTCGACGTCGAGCAGCGGCGTCTACCTGGCCGGCACCTACTACGACCACCTCGTGTCGGTGGTCACCACCTCGCTGAACGACTTCCTCTCCGACACCACGTTCCCGTACACGCCGTCCAACTCGTACTCGGCGGGCATGACCTCGGGCAGCTCGTCGTCGAGCAGCGCCATGCCCTCCGGCGGGGCGTCCGGGGGTGCGTCGGGCGGAGCCTCCGCGGGCGCCATGCCGTCCTCGTCGTCCTCTTCCTCGACGTCGACCACCTACAAGACGGTGGCGGCCTACATCGCGCACCTCAACAGCGACGGCCACTGGGTCACCTACGACGCCGCCACGAACACCGCGAAGATCTCCGGCCTGTCCGGCTTCGTGACCAGCCAGAAGAGCCCGTCCAAGGCGGTCGGCGCGTTCGACGGCCCGGACCGCAGCATGACCGAGAACGTCGTGATGGGCAGCGGCACCAGCGGCCTGCACTTCTCCCCGGTCGCCGAGAGCGTGATGACCGCCGACCAGACCTCGTACGAGTCCCTCACGAACTGGTCGTCCGACTACGCCGCCACCGAGTACGACAGCGACTTCACGGAGACCGACACCGTCGGGGAGACCGTCGACTACCGGCTCGACATGTACACCCCGCTCTACTACCTGAACAGCTTCTACAAGGGCTACCAGAGCGCCACCGTCGCCCCGCACTGGCGCATCCGCACCGGCATCATGCAGGGCGACACCGCCAGCACCACCGAGGTCAACCTGGCCCTGGCCCTGGAGAGCTACGAGGGCGTCACCGACGTCGACTTCGCCACCGTCTGGGGCCAGGGCCACACCCAGGCCGAACGCACCGGCAGCGCCGCCACCAACTTCATCTCCTGGGTCGAGAAGACCGTCGCGGCGGACACGTAGCCCACTGGCACGGGTGCGATAGAAAGTGCTGTATGCACAACGGGGAGCCGGCCACCACGCAGTCCACGCAGTCCACGCGGTACGGAACCGCCGTCCTGACGTCCTTCCTCTGGCACCTGGCGGCGTTCGTGGCGGCCTGGCTGAACACGCTCGTCGACCGGGAGGACACCTCCTGCGACGACGCCGGCGGCTTCTGCTTCACCGCCCATGGCAGCGCCGAACTGCTCTTCATACTGATCACGATCTTCCTGGTCTTCTCGCTGCTGGTGTCGCTGGCGACCGCCGCGGGGTTCGCGCGCCGAACCCGCTCGGCCGTACTCGCCGGCACCCTGGCCGCCGCGACCAGCGCCGTCGTCGCCGCGGCGCTCATCATCGCCCTCTTCGTCCTCAACGCCGCGTTCTGACCCCCGATCCGAACGCGAGCAGCCATCGCCGAGCGCACCGGGGTGACCGCCACCGAGGTCCGCGCCGCCATCGCCACCCCGAAGGCAGCGCGGTGGGGCGCGTCGCCTATCGCTTGACGGCGACGCCGCCGAACATGTGGACATGTTCGTCGGGGACCGTGTCGCTGCCGTCGGCGGGGTGCCAGCGGTGGACCAGGACGACGCCCGGGTCGAGCAGGTCGAGGGTCTCGCGCACCTCCGTGGACGCCACGATCGCGGCGGCGTCGTTGAGATCGGCGTCCAGGTAGGCGGTGCGGCCCTCGGGAGCGCTGGTCAACAGGGCGCGGGCATGAGTGAGGACGATCGGGTCGTTGTCGACATAGACGACCCGTCGCCCCGCGCTCAAACTCCTCCCCGCATCGCCCCACTCCCCTCTCGCCAAGCGCCATTCGCAGCACGCCCCGGCCGCCCTCACGGCCATCACGGGACGGAAACGCGCCGCCGACGAGCGGCTCAGGCGGCGTCGCGCTCGCGGGGCCGCTCGGCCAGGTCGCGAATCCAGGCGATCGCCGTCGACGCCATCGCCGCCTCGAGGTCGGCGCGGGCATGCCGCGCCGAGGTCACCGGATGCGGGTCACCGGCAGCCGCCACCACCGTCAGACCCAGCCCTCAGCCGCGGCTCAGGAACGCGAACACCGTCAGGTCGTCCACCCCGGCGTCCCGCCCACCCCGTTACCGGTCGGCCCCTGAGCCGTCGACCTCGGCAGCCCCGGGGTGCCACGCCTGGCAGAGGAGGCGGCGGGACGGACTTCAGTCGTTCTTCGTATCCGCGTGGACACTCAGAAGTGGCGGACGTACTCGGCTAGAGCCTCCATTGCCAGATGCCGTTGTCGGTGCCACGAACGAAGAGTTTCAGAGCGCCCTTATAGACGGTCGCACTGGGTGCGGAAGGAGTGAGCCCTCCGCCGGGGAGCTGGTTCCAACCACTCCACGAAGACCCGTCCAGAACATTGCGCCAAATCCCATCGTCCATACCACGAACCACCAGATTCAAAGCACCGCCATAGACAACCGCACTAGGCGCGGAAGGAGTGAGCCCCCCACCCGGAAGCCGACTCCAACCACTCCACGAAGACCCGTCCAGAACATTGCGCCAAATCCCATCGTCCATACCACGAACCACCAGATTCAAAGCACCGCCATAGACAACCGCACTAGGCGCGGAAGGAGTCAGCCCCCCACCCGGAAGCCGACTCCAACCACTCCACGAAGAC
>NZ_JBFAYF010000026.1:19606-134998 GCF_040681165.1 Actinoplanes sp. NPDC051851
CCCGCTCAGAACGTTGCGCCAAATCCCATCGTCCATACCACGAACCACCAGATTCAAAGCACCGCCATAGACAACCGCACTAGGCGCGGAAGGAGTCAGTCCCCCACCCGGAAGCCGACTCCAACCACTCCACGAAGACCCGCTCAGAACGTTGCGCCAAATCCCATCGTCCATACCACGAACCACCAGATTCAAAGCACCGCCATAGACAACCGCACTAGGCGCGGAAGGAGTGAGCCCCCCACCCGGAAGCCGACTCCAACCACTCCACGAAGACCCGCTCAGAACGTTGCGCCAAATCCCATCGTCCATACCACGAACGAAAAGGTTCAGGCTGCCGAGATAATTGACCGCGACCGGGGCGTCAGGAGTCAGTCCCCCACCGGGCACCGGGCTCCAGCCGCTCGAAATAGCCGCCGCAGCCATGCCGGGCTGCTCGGTTCGTGTCTGGGCGTCAGCGGGTCGGGCGACGGCACCGAGCATTACCAAGACCGCTAGCATCGCGCCGAGGCAAGCGCGGCCGCGTCCCCTGCGCGACGGCGACGATTCTACGTGGATCATGACGTTATTCCTCTTCTGTCCGGAAATGTCTGGTTGATGCCAGGCAGTGAGGATAGCTATCAGATCGCCGGGCGCTCCCTCGATCTTCGAAATTTCACCCGGGGCCTCCGTGCTGGGCGTTCAGCGCCATGTCACCATTCACGAAGTTCTTGATCCGCCGATAGCGGCTGCGCACCCCGGAACCGCAGGAGTCCACCCCGCTACGAGGCGTCTATGAGGTGGGCGAGTCCCCCGCCGGAGGAGCGGCTGCAGGCCGAACTCGTAGATAGGACGCTGCCTGATCCGGTCAGAACGGCCGGTCGTGGTCGTCCACGGTGGTGGCGGCGAGGGCCGGGGCGAGGGCGGTCATCCGCAGGCGGGTCGGGGCGTCGGCGTGGCGGACCTGGATCGCGCCGTCGTCGACGTAGAACGGGATCGGGTCGCCGGACGGGTGGGCGGTCCAGCAGGACACCTCGGGGCACGCGATGGTGCGTACCCCGGAAGGAAGTGGGGTCTTGATCCTCGTCATCGGGGTGAAGTCGGGCTGGGTGGCGGTGACGGAAGCCCACTCGCCGGGGGTGATCGGGGTGGGACGGCGGAGGAAGTGCCGGTCGCGGGCGATCGCCGACCAGTCGCGTTCGCCGGAGCGGAGCCGGTCGCCGTCGCAGGAGTAGAGCTCACCGTTGTCGCCGATCGGCCAGGCGTCGAGGTGGGCCGCCAGCTCGACCATGCGGCGGACGAAGGGTGGCTCGGGGTTCTTGATGCTGAGACGGCCGTACTGGAAGAGCAGGTAGTGCTCGCGGTCCGGGGCGCTGCCGGTCCAGAGCACGAAGCAGAAGTCCGGGCGCCGCGGTGCGTCCGGTGGGATGGCGAGGTCGGGCTCGGCGGCCACCAGGGCCTCGACCTCGCCGGCCAGGATCGGGAACCACTCGCTCTCGTAGTCGATCAGGGCGCGGGTGATGTGCAGGTCGTAACCCATCGCGCCATCCTGGCAGGGGGCCGGTCAGTGCGCGAGGACGATCACCGGCTCCCGGTCCTCGATCACCAGGCGGTGCGGGCGGACCACCAGGAAACCGACCAGCGCGGCCGCGACCATGCCGCCGAAGACGACGACGGCCATCGCCGCCGCGCCCACGCCGAGCATGCCGACCAGCGGAGCAGCCAGGGCGCCGACCACCGACTGGACCGCGCCGAGCAGGGCCGCCGCGGTGCCGGCCGCCTCGCCGTGCCGGGAGAGGGCCAGGGCCGGGGCGTTCGGCATGATCAGGCCGACCATGGCGAGCACCAGCCAGAGCGGGATCAGCAGGCCGAACAGTCCGCCGGCTCCGGTGGCGGCGGTGATCAGCAGGATCAGCGCGAAGCCGACGCCGGCCACCAGCGAGCCGCCGAGGATCTGCTGCGAGGTCCAGCGGCGCAGCAGCCGTACGTTGGCCTGGGTGGCACCGATCAGCCCGATCGCACCGGACGCGAAGATCACCGCGAACTGCTGGGCGCTCATCCCGAAGCCGTCCTGGAAGACGTAGGAGGAGCCGCTGACGTACGCGAAGAGGGCCGCCATCGCGAGCCCGGCGACCAGCACGAGACCGACGTAGACCCGGTCGGTGAAGAGGCGGCCGTAGTCACGGGCGGTACCGAGCAGCCCACCGTTGCGACGCCGGGCGACCGGCAGGGTCTCCGGCAGGGCCGACGCGGACGCCAGCATGATCCCGGCACCGGCGGCGGCGAGCACCACGAAGACGCCGCGCCACGACGTCCAGTTGACCACCAGACCGCCGATGGTCGGCGCGAGGATCGGGGCGACGCCGACGACCAGCATCAGCCGGGAGAAGAGCCGGGCCGCGGCCTGGCCGTCGAAGAGGTCCCGCACGATCGCCATCGCGACCACCGAGGCCGCGGCGGCGCCGAAGCCCTGCAGCACCCGGAGCGTGCCGAGCAGGGCGAGACCGGGCGCGAACACGCAGAGGATCGAGGCGAGCACGTGCACCGCGACACCGCCCAGCAGCGGCAGGCGGCGCCCGAACGCGTCCGAGAGCGGGCCGACCAGCAGCTGGCCGAAGCCGAGACCGGCCAGCGTACCGGTGAGGGTGAGCTGGACCGCGGCGCTGCTGGCGTGCAGGTCGTCGGAGATCGTCGGCAGCGAGGGCAGGTACATGTCGATGGTGAGCGGGCCGAGCGCGGTGAGCAGCCCGAGCACGAGAAGGATCCGGAAACGGCGCCCGGCGGGCAGCCGCTCTCCGGGTGAGAGTTCCTGGTCGGGCGGGGTGTCGGTGCGAGTCTGAGCCACGTTCTCGACAAGTTGTCCCGCGCCCAGGTTCTTCCGCCATCGGCGTACTGGTAACGGTGATCACACCGGCCCGCGAACCTTCGTATCGGTGGTACCGGTGGCGCGGGCCGCTCCGGCCGACAGGAGGGCGGCGGCCACCAGCAGGGCACTGACCACCAGCGGCGACCGGTAGCCGTGGCCTGCGCTGAGCGCGAGGCCACCGACGGCGGGCCCGGCGGCGGCACCCACGTTCATCGCGCCGGTGGCGAACCCACCGGCCATCGTGGGCGCGCCGGCCGCCGCGTACAGCGCCTGGGCGATCAGAGCGGACCCCACGCCGAACGAGAGCGCGCCCTGGACGAAGACGAGGATCAGCGCGAGCGCCGGGTTCCCCGCGGTGACGGCGAACAACAGCCAGCCGGCCAGCAATGCCACACCACCGAAGACCAGGACCTTTCCGGTACGGGTGTCGGCACCCCGGCCACCCGTGTTGACGCCGACGAACGACCCGATGCCGAACAGCGCCAGCGTGACCGGGACCCAGCCGGTACTCAACCCGGTCACGGTGGTGATGACGGGCGCGAGGTAGGTGAACGAGCAGAACGTGGCACCGTTGACCAGCGCGCCGAGTACCAGCGTCACGATCAGCCGGGGCGAGCGCAGCACCCGCAGCTCGTGCCGGGCACTCGGCGCGTTCGGATCGACGGGTGCCACCGGTACCGACCACAGGATCGCGATCACCGCAGGCGTGGAGAGGATCACGACGGCCCAGAACGCCGACCGCCAGCCCCACGCCTGGCTCACCACCGCGCCGAGCGGGACGCCGGCGATACAGGCGAGGGTGATGCCGCTCAGCAGCACCGAGGTCGCCCGGCCCTTGGCCTGCGGTCCGGCCATCGCCGTCGCGGTCGCCAGGCCGACGGCGAGGAAGCCTGCGTTGGACAGCGCGGCGATCACCCGGGTACCGAAGAGGACCTCGAAGCTGCTGGTCAGGGCGCCGGCCACATGGGCGAGGACGAAGACGACCAGGAAGGCGAGCAGCGCCCGGCGGCGGGGCCACCGCAGGCTCAGCATCGCGACCGCCGGGGCACCCACGATCATGCCGATGGCGAAGGCGGAGGTGAGTGAACCGATGGCCGAGACCGAGACGTCCAGGTCGGCGGCCATTGCTTCGACCAACCCGGACAGCATGAATTCCGACGTTCCCTGGGCGAAGACGGCCAGCCCGAGAACGTAGATGGCGAACGGCATGAAGAGAGCTCCAACTACATCGCGGTCAATGAAGGAAGCGATGCGGTGGACCCGTGGCGGATGCGCGACGCACTGCCCGGCGTGAGGCCTGCGAGGGCAGGGTCGTCAGCAGGTTGTGCGATCAGCCACCGGACACCGGTGGCTGGAGTCTCTCCGCCTCGGGACTCGACATGCCGCCCACCGTAACAGCGCCGGTCAGTGCCGGTACTGCCGCAGTGCGTGTTCCAGCCGGTTCAGGACCTCGGGCACGGTCAGGTCCCACCCGGTCAGTCGCTCTCCGGTCCAGTTGACGCCGATCCGGAGATCCTCCCGGGCCAGGTCCGGGAGCGCCCTGTCGCGCCAGCGGTCGAGCGGCATCGACACGGGCCGGTATCCCGGGCCCCAGAGCGCCGCGGCGGTGCGCGAACGCTTCTCCGAGGACCAGTACGGGAAGACCTCGTCGCCGCTCTCCAGGATGAAGGTCGGGCCTCCGTCATCGTTGCGGACCCACCACACCGTCCGGCGTTCGGCTATCTCCCGGAAGAAGGCCGCCGTTTGAGGTCCGCTTGCACTCATCCGTTTTCCGTCCGGATACGTCTGATCTCCGAAAAACCTCGAATGATAATCAATCAGGCGATAAGGCTACCGCGGCATGGTGACCGGTCGGCGCCGGCTGTCCGTCAGGTGGGGGCATGAGGTCGCGGGATGCTGCGCTGGATGTGGTGCTGTCGGTGGCCGGCGCGGAGGTGCGCCTGACCGGTGGCGGTGTGGACGTGTCGGCGCCGCATGGTGGGGTGCGTCCGGGTCTGGTGCATGCGCTGCACGATGTGTGGCGGGAGCGGGCCCGTTCGGGTGAGGTGGTGTCCCGGCCGCGGGGTGATGTGGCGGTGAAGGATCTGGCGGTGGTGGAGCGGCCGGGGTTGGTGTCGCTGCGGTCGGCGGGGGTGTTGCTGGCGGAGTCGTTTCTGCCGGAGCCGGTCGCGGTGGCGTTGCGGGGCCTGGTGGAGCGGGCGGTCCGGGAGCATCTGGTGCTTCGGCTGGGGGTGGCGGCACCGGAGCTTGGGGCGTTGCCGTGGGAGGCGTTACCGGATCCGGTCACCGGGCAGCCCCTGGCGTTGCATCCGCATGTGGTGATGTACCGGCGGACGGGGGCGTCGGCGGGGTCTCGGCTGGCGGGGCCGTTGCGGATCGTGGTGGCGATCGCGTCGCCGGAGCACGGCGGCGGGGTGCTGCTGGATTACGAGCGGGAGTTGCGCTCGGTGGTGGCGGCGGTGCGGCAGGCTCGCCGGTTCGAGGCGCGGGTGGAGGTGGTGCCGTTCGCGACGACGGCCGGGATCCGGGCTGCTCTGGATGTGCCGGGTGGGGTGCATGTGCTGCACATCTCGGCGCACGGCCGGCCCGGTGTCCTGGTGCTGGAGGATGAGGCGGGTCATGCCCGGCCGGTGACGGCTGCGGAGTTGGTGGCCGAGGCGATCCCGCCGGGGCGGATGCCGCCGGTGGTGGCATTGGCGGCGTGTTACACCGACGCCGATGGTGAGGAGCAGGGCAGTTCGTTCGCGGGCCGGTTGGCCGAGCGCGGGGCGTGCGCGGTGATCGGGACGCAGACGAGTGTGTCGGATCGGTACGCGACGTTGTTGTTCGCCCGGGTGTACGCGGAGTTGGCGGCCAGTTCGGATCCGGATGTGCTGGTCGCGGTCTGTGAGGCCCGGCGACGGGTGCAGGCCGATCTGCTGGCCGGTGGGGACGGGGCGGCGCACGGGCTGGCGGGGATGGACGAGTGGGGTGTGGTGACGGTGTCCGCCGGGGGGCCGCAGGTGCCGGTCATTGACCACCGTCAGGAGCGGGTCGCCGGGCCGGTGGTCCGTAGTGCCCGGTGGGGGCCGGTCGAGGCTCGCCCGGTCGGGCAGTTCGTCGGCCGCCGGGCGTTGCAGCGCACGCTGCCGGGCGTCCTGGCCGGTGACGAGGGCGCCGGGCTGGTGTTGCACGGCATCGGCGGGATCGGCAAAACCACCCTCGCCGCGGAGATCCTGCGCCGCACGGTCGACGCGGACCCGTCCTGGCAGGTGGTGCCGCTGTACGGGGTGGTGGACCCGGACGTGATCCTACGCAAGGTCGGTGCGGCAGTCCGTCTGGAACGGGTGCGTCGTGGCGTTGCGCCGGGGGCTGCGGTGCAGTTCGCCGGTCAGGTGGACGTGCCGTGGCCGGACCGGCTGACGCTGCTGCGTGACGATGTCCTGGCGGATGTGCCGGTGCTGCTGGTGCTGGACAATTTCGAGGACAACCTCGATCAGGCCACCGTTGCCATCACCGACGAGCACCTGGCCGCGTTCCTCGCCGCCTGGGTCGCCGATCCGGGCCGGAGCCGGATACTGATCACGTCGCGGCATCCGTTCGCGCTGCCCGGCGGCGCGGAAAGCGAGTTGCGGGTGGTGCCGGTCGGGCCGATGTCGGCGGCGGAGACCGGGAAACTGCTGTGGTCGCTACCCAACATCGACCGGCACGCGACCAACCGGGAGACGACCGAGCAGGTGTGGCGGATCGTGGGCGGACACCCCCGGTCCCTGGAGTATCTCGACGCGCTGCTCGGCCACGGCGACGCCCGGTTCGACGACATCACCGACCGCCTCGGCGCCGCTGCCGAACTACGCCTCGGCGCGCAGCAGGCCCGAGAGTGGCTGGCCCAGGACCGGACCCTCGCCGCGGCCCTGGCCGATACCGTCACCCTCGCCGCGGACGATGTCCTGCTCACCGCCCACCTCGACCGGCTCGCCACCATCGAGGGCACGATCGAGGTACTGATGGCGGTCAGCGTCTACCGCGAACCCGTCCCCACCCTCGCCCTCGCCTTCCACACCGGCACCCCCAAACCCCTCGACCAGGCCACCGCCGACACCACCAGCCACCACGCCCGGCGGCAACGCCTGGGTGAGGAGATCACCGCCCTGCTCGCCGCGTACGACCTCACCCCCGAGCTGATGGCCGGTCTCGACGACGACGGCCCGTTCACTCCGGACGATCGTGACGCCCTCCGCCAGCTCGTCGGCGCCGTCAACCAGCCGCCACCACCGCCGTACACGGAACCCGCAGTCCTGGCCGGGATCCTTGAGGTGCTGGCCGCGTCCAGCCTTATCCACCTCGACCCGGCCACCGGCATCGTGTTCATGCATCGGTGGACCGCAACTGAACTGGAGCACCGCTGGCAGCGGACCGCGACGCTCGACCCGGGGAAGAACCCGATCCTGCGAGCCCACCAGGCCGCTGCCGCGTACTGGCAGTGGCGAGTCGACCAGTGGCCGCAGGACCGGGTCGCCGACGTGCACGATATGCACGAAGCCCGCCACCACGCCGTCACCGCCGGGGACCAGGACACGGCTGGCACCCTGACCGAGTACCTCTGCAGTCAGCTACGGAACTGGGGGGCGTGGGACCAGGCCACCACCCTCATCCACGACACCCTGCGCTGGCTACCCACCACCTCCCCCCGCTATACCGCATACATCCACACGCTCGGCAATCTCGCGTACCTTCGCGGCGACCACGCGGAGGCCGAGCGCCGCTACCAGCAAGCCCTCACCATCAGCGAGCAGCGCGGCGACCAGGCCGGCATCGGCGGCAGCCACCACCAACTCGGCATGCTGGCCCAGGCGCGGGGGGACTACACCGAGGCCGAACACCGATACCAGCAATCCCTCACGATCAGCGAGCAGCTCGGCGACCAGGCCAGCATCGGCCGCAGCCATGGCCAGCTCGGCATCCTGGCCCAGTTACAGGGTGACTACGCCGAGGCCGAACACCGATACCAGCAAGCCCTCACGATCAGCGAGCAGCTCGGCGACCAAGCCAGCATCGGCGGCAGCCACCACCAACTCGGCATCCTGGCCCAGGACCGGGGGGACTACACCGAGGCCGAACACCGATACCAGCAAGCCCTCACGATCAGCGAGCAGCTCGGCGACCAAGCCAGCATCGGCGACAGCCACCACCAACTCGGCAACCTCGCGTACCTTCGAGGGCACTACGCCGAGGCCGAACACCGATACCAGCAATCCCTCACGATCGACGAGCAGCTCGGCGACCAGGCCGGCATCGGCGGCAGCCACCACCAACTCGGCATCCTGGCCCAGGCGCGGGGGGACTACGCCGAGGCCGAGCACCGCTACCAGCAATCCCTCACGATCAAAGAGCAGCTCGGCGACCAGGCTGGCATCGCCACCAGCCGCAGTCAGCTCGCCATCCTCCGCGCCGCCACCGGCGACACGACCGCCGCCATCCACCTGCACATCCTGGCCCTCGCCATCCGACTCACCATCGGCGCGCCCCAAACCATCGACATCACCCGCCTCATCGAACTCCGCGACCAGGTCGGCACCACCTCATTCGCCGACACCGCCCGCCAAGTCATCGACCTCGGCTCCTACACCAATCTGATCGCCGTCCTCGACACCCACCATCGTGAGCAGTAGCCCCGCCGCCCGCCGCATGCCGTGTCCCCTGGAGGGGCATCGGGGCTTCCGGCTCTCCGTCGCCGAGCTACGACGGCATCCCGGCTACGGGGGCCGCGCTACGTCGACCTTGGCGCCGCCATCGCCGTCGACGGCCGCCTGACGCCCCGGCTCATCGGTGACGCGGCCCGCGACGGCCGCCATGACGAGCAGGACCTCAAACGCGTCTGGCACTACGTTGCGCGCTTCGGCGTACCGGAACCGCGGGCCCGGTCGACGCCCACGCTGCCCGGCAACGCCGGCGCGGCCAGGGCGTAGACCGTGGTGGGTACGGTGAGACCGAAAAAGATCAGCCGCGGCGCAGCACCGAGTCGAGCCCGGCGACAACGTGACGGGTCAGCGGGGCGCCCGGGTGTCCAGCGCGGTCAGCGGGACGGGCTCCGGGACGGTGCAGCCGGTCCGGGTGGTCACCGGCATCCCCTCACCTGCGGCCGAGGTGAGGATGCACTCCATCACGTCGAGGACGTGCAGGGCCAGCTCGGATCCGGCCCGTGCGGTGGCCCGGTCGGCGCTGCGCGCGATGTCCGCCAGCCCGCAGCCCCGCTCGGCGTCGCGATATCCGGCGCACTCGGCCACCGGCTGCCACCCCCCGCCGACCGGATGCAGCAGCGGCTCTCCCCCGAACCCGTTCGGGTCGGGTACCACCAGCGAGCCCTTCTCCCCGTGCACCTCGATGTTGGCCGACCGGGTCGCCGCGGTGTCGAAGCTGACCACCAGCGTGGTGAGCGCCCCGCCCGCATGCCGCAGCAGGGCGGTGACGTGCGTGTCGACGGTGACCGGGATCGTCTCACCGGCCCGCGAACCGGACCCGATGGTCCGTTCCGTCCGGGAGCGGCTGCCCAGCCCGGTCACTGCGGCGACCGGGCCGAGCAGCGTGACCAGCGCCGACAGGTAGTACGGCCCCATGTCCAGCAGCGGCCCGCCGCCCTCGGCGTAGTAGAAGTCCGGGTTCGGATGCCACCGCTCGTGCCCGGGCACCGCCATGGTCGCGGACGCGCCGACCGGCCGCCCGATCCGCCCGTCGTCGATGACCTTCCGGGCGCTCTGCACGCCGGTGCCGAGGACCGTGTCCGGCGCGCAGGCGACCCGTACTCCGGCATCGTCCGCAGCGGCCAGCAACGTCCGCGCCTCGGCGTACGACACGCAGAGCGGCTTCTCGTTGTAGACGGACCGGCCGTTCCGCACCGCCCGCGTCGCCACGTCCAGGTGCTGCCGGGGCGTGGTCAGGTTGAGCACCCACTCGACCTCCGGCAGCTCGTCGAAGGCGTCCGGGGTGACCGCGGTGACGCCGTGCCGGTCCGCGGTGGCGGCGGCCTTCGCCGGGTCCAGGTCGGTGACCGCGACGACCGTGGTCTCCGGCAGCGCGGTCAGCGTGCCCAGGTACCTGTCGGAGATGTTCCCGCAGCCCACGACCCCGATCCTCAACGGCTCGCCCACAGCAGGCTCCTCTCGACGATGGTCCGTACGCTCGGGTTCTCCAGGACGTCGAGGCTGTGCCCGGGCGTCACCACCACGACGCGCCCGCGGCCCCACGCCCGGGTCCAGACCGCCGGGACGGTGACCGGCCGGTGCCACGGGTGCCACGGCGGCGCCGGGTGGGTGGTGGTGGCGAGCACGTCGTTGTACTCGTCGGTGAGCACCCAGTACTGCTCGGTCGTCAGGTCGAAGTCGGCGAGGCCCGCCACCACCGGATGCTCCGGCGCGGTGATGGTCACGGCGTACGGGAGATAGTTGTCCGCCTGATCACCGGAGCGCTGGTCGGGGTGCCGGCTGGGGTGGCAGGCGAACTGCCCGCCGATCAGCTGCAGGTAGTCGGCGGCGTCGCGGAACGAGTCGGCGATCCCACCGTGCCAACCGACGAGCCCGGTCCCGCCCGCCACCGCCGCGCGCAGCCCGCGCACCGCGTCCCGCGAGATCGTCCCCATCGTGTAGCACTGCACGATCAGGTCGACGTCGGCCGTCTCCGGATCGGCATAGCTCTCCGGCGTGTCCGACAGGACAACGTCAAAACCGTTCTCCTTCAGGTACGGGAGGAACAGGTCGGTCGCCTCGACGGGGTGGTGTCCGTCCCAGCCGCCGCGCACCACCAGCGCACGACGACCACCGGTAGACACATGGGACTCCGTCGATGGATTGCTCATCGCATCAGACTAGCGCCGGCTACCGGGACCTCAGGCCGCGCTCGGCCACTTCGCGTGACAGTCGTCGATCACGAACGCGTGGCCGTGCTCGAAGCCTCCGGTGCCCGGTTTCGCGCCCACCAGGTGCGGGTGCCCCGCGGGCAGGTCGGTGTGCACGTGCGGCAGCACCCCGGGGTCCACCGCGGGCCACATGATCGCGGCCGCGGCGACGGCGGCCAGGGAGATCCCGGCCAGCACGACGGCGGTGACCGGCACCCCGGCACCGGCCGCCAGCCAGCCCGCCAGGGGGTAGGTCACCAACCAGCAGCCGTGCGACAGCGAGAACTGCGCCGCGAACGCGGCGGGCAGGTCGGCGTCGGCCGCCGAGCGGCGCACCACGCGGCCGCCCGGGGTCAGCACCGCCGAACCGGCCGCACCGATCCCCGCCCAGCAGACCAGCAGGAGGGCCCACTTCCAGGCTGCCGGCGCGCCCCCGGTCGCCGTCGCGACCGCCGCGGTGACCGCCGGCAGCACGAAGCCGGCGACGAGCATGATCCGGCGGTCCGAGATCCGGCGCAGCACCCGGGGCAGCACCAGCGCGGCGAGCAGCGAGCCGGCACCGTAGGCGCCCAGGGCGAGCGAGACCGCGCTCGCCGGGCGCCCGAAGACCTCCCGCACGACGACCACGGTGTTCACGAAGACGATCGCGCCGGCACCGGCCACCGCCAGGTCGAGGGCGAGCAGCGCGCGAAGTCGCGGGGTGGCCCGGAAGAGCCGGGTGCCGAACGCCGCGCCGGCAGAGAGCCCGCCGGAGCGCTTCACCGGCCGGATCGCCGGCAGCGCCACCGAGACGACCAGCAGGGCGGAGCCGATCAGGCCGAGGGCCGTGCCGGTGAACAGCCACCGGTAGGAGACGACCGTCAGGAGCAGGGTGGCCAGCGCCGGGCTGAACAGGCTCTCCAGGTCGTACGCCATCCGGGACAGGGAGAGCGCCTGGGTGTAGTCGCGCTCGTCGGGCAGCACCTCCGGGATGCTCGCCTGGAAGGTCGGCGTGAAGATCGCCGAGGCCGCCTGCAGGGCGAAGACCAGCAGGTGGATCTGCCAGATGTGCGTGACGAACGGCAGGCTCAGCGCCACACCGGCCCGGATCACGTCCATGCCGGCCAGCAGCGCCCGGCGCGGCACCCGTTCGGCCAGCACCGCCGCGGCCGGCCCGAGCGCGACGTAGGCGACCATCTTGATCGCCAGCGCGGTACCGAGCACCGGTCCGGCGTGGTCACCGGCGATGTCGTAGGCCAGGAGACTCAGCGCCACCGTGGCCAATCCGGTGCCGACCAGCGCCACGACCTGCGCGGCGAACAGGTGGCGGAAGGTGCGATGTCGCAGGACGAGCAGCATGGCGTTTCCCTCGGTGACGAGAGCGGGACGCCACCGATACTACGAACATGTGCGCACGGATGCACCCTTTTGGCGAAGCGCCCGGGTCAGTCGTGCGACGGCAGGTCACCGAGCTCGTGGTCGGCCGCGCTCAGCGCCTCGGCGACCAGCCGGCTCAGATGCCCGTGCCGGACCGCGTAGATGACCCGGCGCCCCTCCTTGCGGGTCGTCACGACCCCGGCGAGCCGCAACTTCGCGAGATGCTGACTCACCGCGGGCCGCGCCCCGCCGGTGGCCTCGGTCAACTCGGTGACGCCGGCCTCACCACGGCTCAGGTGCTCCAGCAACGCCAGCCGGGTCCGATCGGCCAGCAGCATCAACAGCGTGACGGCGACTTCCAGTCGTTCGGTGCTCGAGTGGAGATCGTGGTCCTGCGCACTCCCGGCCATGCCGACAGCGTAGAGCGACCGTCGTCCGCCCCCTCCGCTCGCCCGCCCCCATCTGGCAATTACCGGTAAGCGGTCAGTGAATAACGCCATTGACTGCGACGCCGGCTACACCAGCCTGGCCACTCCGGCTCTGCCTCCGGAAGCTGTTGACGGGGACACGGCGTCCCGTATAATCCTCGGACCCTAATGGCCGGAAGCACCATGATGAATCATGTCGGGCCCATTTCTCCGCGCTGATGACCGTCATTCCTCGGAGAGCGGCGCTCCTGACCACTACCGGCCGGCACCGCGGTCGTCCAGCACCACCGGAAAGCACGGAAGAAGCAGGAATGAATCTAGAGATCGGCAGTGCCCTCATGCATCCGCGACACGGCGCGGTCACCGTTTCCGATCTGGGTCATCGGCAGGTCAACGGCGCGCCGGTGGAGGTCGTGACGTTCACCGTCAACGCCACGAACATGCAGATCACGATCCCGGTGGCGAACGTCGACGCGGTCGGGCTGCGGCAGCCGATCGACTCCGCGCGCGTCGACGAAGTGCTGGACATCCTCGCCTTCAGCACGGAGGAGTTCGACGGCAACTGGTCACGCCGCTACAAGGCGTACGAGGCCAAACTCGCCAGCGGGGACATCCGTGCCACGGCCCAGGTGGTCCACAGTCTCGCGGTACGCCGGCACGACACCCGGATCTCCGCCGGCGAGCAGCGCCTGCTCGGCCGGGCACGGGCCCTCCTGGTCGACGAGCTGGTCCAGCACCCCCGTTTCGACGACCGGACACACGCCGAGAGCTGCATCGATGAGGCGCTGGGCCGCATGTTCGACCGCGGCGCGTCATGACACCGGCACACGAGCCCGGAATCGATTTCCCCTGAACAACGTCGCGCCGGCCGGCATCCTCCCGGAGATCGCCGCTAAGAACTGTTGAAAATGACATTCTCATGCGCCGCGCGGATGGCGATGACCTCCTTTTCCACGCGGTCGACAGGAGCTCGCCGAATTGGCGGCTGCCGAGTGATCCCGGTCGCGGTGACCGTCACCGTCGTCGTCACGTGCCGCTGCCCCCGAAGCACCTTCCATCTGGCGCGCTGAGCGGTCCCCCGGTACCGGGGGTCCGCTCAGCCGAGGACCTTCCGGAACGCCGCGACGATGCGGTCCTCGTCGGACTCGCCGGTGCGCCAGTTGCTGAACGCCAGCCGCAGGCCGGGTGTACCGGCGTAGACGGTCGGCGTCACGAACGTCTCGCCGGTGTCGGCCACCGCGGCGGCCACCTCGGCCGGGTCGCCCGGTACGGCCAGGCAGACCACGTTGAACCGGACCGGCGCGAGAAGGCGTACACCCGGGATCGTGGCGAGGGCGGCGCCCACCCGGTGCGCCGACGCCACGTTGCGGACGACGATGTCCCGGTGCCCGGCGATGCCGTACGCGGTGAGCGAGAACCACGCCGCCAGGGCGCGCAGCCGCCGTGAGTTCTCCGGGGTGAGGTGGAGCAGGTCGGTCGGCGATCCGGGGGTGCCCAGGTAGGCCGCGGAGTTCTGGAACACCCGGGCCTGCAGGTCGGGCCGGCGGGTGAACTGCACGGCCGAGTCGTACGGCACGTTGAGCCACTTGTGCAGGTCGACGCAGACCGAGTCGGCCCGGTCCAGCCCCACGACCAGGTGGGCGTGCTCGGGGTGCAGGGCCGCGAAGCCGCCGAACGCCGCGTCGACGTGCAGCCAGAACGGGTAGCGCTCCCGCAGCTCGGCGATCGCGGCCAGGTCGTCGTAGTCGACGGTGTTGACCGTCCCGGCGTTCGCCACCACGATCGCCGGAGCCCCGTCCAGGGCGGCGAGCGCCGCTTCCAGGGCGGCCAGGTCGACCGCCTCACGGTCCGGCTGCACGGTCACCGGACGCAGGCTGTCGCGGCCCAGGCCGAGCATGGAGAGCGCCTTGAAGACGCTGGAGTGCGGCGTGCCGGAGAGCACCACCACCTCGCCGAGCGCCCCGACACCCTGCCGGGCCACGTCGACGCCGAGTCGCTCGCCGAGCCACTCCCGGGCGATCGCCAACCCGACGACGTTCGACATCGTGGCCCCGCTGACGAACGTCCCGCCGAACGCCTCGCCGAGCCCGAACGCCTCGCGCAGCCAGGCGACCGTCTCGAGCTCCAGCGTCGTGGCGCCGGAGCCGCCGCCGTTGCCGGCGTTCTGGTCGAAGGCCGTGGCCAGCCAGTCACCGGCGACCGCCGCGGGCGTGGCGCCGCCGGTGACGAAGCCGAGGTAGCGCGCTCCGGCACTGCCCGAGAACGTCGGTTCCCAGCGCCGGGCGAACAGCTCCAGCGCGGCCGCCAGCCCCACACCGTCACGCGGCAGCGGCGCGGAGCCCTCCGGCCGCACGCTCACCGCGGCCGGGCGATCCTCCACCGCGGCCAGCGCCGTCGCGGCGAACCTGCCGGTGAGTTCCAACAGTTCGGGCAGCGCCGCTCGGTCCGCGGCCAGTCGCTGATCCATACCCGAAGCGTAGGGAACCCCTCCTGAACACGCGCGATCCAATTCACCGGCGCTGGCCTCCGGCTGCTCATCGGCGTGGAGACGTTCGGCGTGATCAGCTACACACGAAGCGCTCCTGCCGATCCTCCTCTTCCTGGTGCCGCTCGTCGTGCTCGCCGTCATCGTGCTCTCGTTCGTCACCGGCTCCGGTGATCGGCCCGAGCCTGACCGGCCTGCGGCGTCGGCATCACCGCCCGGCCCTGCTACGCCGGCTGGGCGCGGATCACCGAGGTGAATCGGTGGAGCGGGACACCTGCTCCCAGCGGTCGATGTCGGCGTCGACGGCGGTGCGGCCGGCCCGGACGATCCGCAGGGCGTCGGAGCCGAGGACGAGATGCCGCGGCGGCTCGGGGGTGTCGAGGATGTGCAGCACGGCGGCGGCCGCGCGGGCCGGGTCGCCGAGTTGCCGGCCGTGGGCGTCGCGGCGGGCGGCGCGGAGGGGGTCGAACAGCTCGTCGTAGTCGGCGATCGTGCGCGGTGCCCGGGTCATCGAGCGCCCTGCCCAGTCGGTGCGGAACGAGCCGGGCTCCACCGCGGTGACGTGGATGCCGAAGGACGCGACCTCCTGGGCGAGGGATTCCAGGATGCCCTCGAGGGCGTACTTGCTGCCGCAGTAGGCGGAGACCCCGGGAAAACCGGCCAGGCCACCCATCGAGGTGACGCCGAGGATGTGGCCGCGGCGACGGTCCCTCATGTACGGCAGAACGGCCTGGACGGTGGCCGCGGCGCCGAAGACGTTCACGGCGAACTGGGCGCGCACGGCCGACAGCGGCGTCTCCTCGAACGTGCCCTCCAGCCCGTACCCGGCGTTGGCGATCAGCACGTCGATCGGGCCGACGGACTCCTCCACCTCGCGGATCGTCGCGACGACCGCCGCGTCGTCGGTGACGTCGAGGACGCGGGCGTGCGCGTTCGCCGGGTGCAGGCCGGCGAACGACGTCGCGTCGGCGTCGGAGCGGACCGTGCCGACGACGGCGTGCCCGGCGGCCAGCGCGGCCACGGCGAAGGCGCGGCCCAGACCGCTGCTGACCCCGGTGATGAGAACTGTCTTCATGCCGCCAGCCTCGGCCGCCGCCACCCGCACTACCAGGACGGTTCCTTCCTGGGTACGGCGTACCCAGGCACCGTGGCGCCGCCCGGCCTAACCTCGGGGCATGACCGGAAACGATCTCGGCGAGTTCCTGCGCGCTCACCGGTCCCGCCTGCGCCCCGAGGACGTGGGACTGCCCTCCTACGGCCGGCGGCGGGTGGCCGGGCTGCGGCGCGAGGAGGTCGCCGTACTGGCGGGCATGAACAGCGACTACTACGCCCGGCTGGAACAGGGCCGTGAGCGCGGTCCGTCACCGCAGATCCTGGACGCGATCAGCGCCGCCCTGCGGATGGACGAGCCCGCGCGCGAGCACCTGTACCGGCTGGCCGGGACGGCGTCGGGCACCCGTCGTGCGCCGCGGCTGACGATCAGCGGTCCCCTGCGGCACCTCCTCGACGCGCACACCAGCGCCCCGGCGTTCGTACTCGATCCGGCGAAGGATCTGCTCGCGGCGAACGCCCTGGCCGAGGCGCTGTTCTCCCCGTTCGCGGCGATCGGCAACCTGGCGTGGATGACCTTCCTCGACCCGGCGGCCCCGCGGTTCTTCCGCCACTGGGACGCGTTCGCCGCGTCGATCGTGGCGGGGCTGCGTCACGCCGCCGGGACCGACCCGGACTACCCGCGCCTGCGTGACCTCGTCGCATCCCTGAACGCGGCGAGTGAGACGTTCGCCGCGCTGTGGGACTCACCGACGGTCTACGGCAAGAGCCAGGACGCCACGGAGATCGAACATCCGGAGGTCGGCTCGCTCTCGCTCACCTCGCAGTCCTTCGACGTACGCGCGGCGCCCGGGCAGATGCTCGTCGTCTACCAGCCCGAACCCGGCAGCCCCAGCGCCGGGGCGCTCACCCTGCTCGGCACTCTCCACGCCACCGAGCACCCGTCACCACGCTAGCCGACGGTCACGACCGTCGGCCTCCCGGGATGTAGCCGCCCCGCACGATGCGCCGCCGGCCATCAGCCGCGAACGTCCAGACCGACATTCGCGGCGCAGGTCAGCGCATCGGTGTGGCGGCCAGGACGGGGCAGGCGGTCGCGTGAAACCACGGCCGGCGAACACGTGCCGGACCGGCACGGCAGACCTCAGCGGTTGCGGTAGGCGCGCAGCATCAGGATCAGGGCCCAGCCGAGTGCCGCCATCAGGATCAGCCACAGGACCGCGAAGCCGGCGCTCAGGCTCGGCGCGCTGTCCCAGAGGTCGACGACGGTCTTACCCGCGGCGCAGGTCAGGGCCGTCGCGGTGAAGATCAGGATGCCGACGTTGCGTGCCTTGGTCCGCGGGTCGAGGTTCATCGGGGATCGCGGGGTGCCGGGGCGTTCGGGATCAACGACGACGGGTCGCGCATCAGGTCGGCGACCGTGTGGTCGCCGATCCGGACCGAGGCGAGGAACTCCTCGCGGGCGTCGTCGGCGGCCTGCTCGGCGGCGCGTACCGTCGCGGTGACCAGTTCACCGAGGGTGAGGTTGTCGACCCGGCGTTTCGCCTCCGGCGAGATCCGGATCTCCAGGAGCTCCTTGCTCCCGGAGACCCGCACGGCGACCTCGCCCTCGGGGGACGACACCTGGTATTCCGCGGACGTCGACTGCTCGGCGAACGCGGTCGCCCGGGCGATCATGGAGGGTAGGTCCGCGGTCAGGCGCCGCAGGTCGTTGAGGTCCATCAGCGCAGCCTCTCCGCGGCCCGGCGCAACCGGGCCGCAGCGGTCTCGACGTCGATCGGCGGTGGGGTCAGTTCCCCGCCCGCGCTCGCGGCCATCTCCTCCTGGATCCGCTCGGTCATCCGCCCGCGAGCGGCGAGGATCGCCTGCCGGCACGCCTCGCCGAGCCCGGCCGCGTCGAGCCCCCGGACGGCGTGCGGGCTGATGTAGACGCTCTGCAGCTGCGCATCACCGGTCACCTCGGCGGTCACCGTGCCGGTCTCGTCGGTCGCCTCGAACCGTTCCACGGTCAGCGCCGCGATCCGGTCGCGGTACTCCTGCACCGCCTCGTTCAGCACCCGCAGGGACGCCGGCGTGTAGCCGTGTCGCTGGGCGTCCTGCGCGGCACCGGAGACGTCGTCGACGCCCGGGCTCACGACTTCTTCTCCCATTCGTCGTACCGTGAGATCACGGCCTTGACCGGCTCGGGAAGCCGCACGCTCGCCGCGTCGATCCGGCCGTCCTTCTCGCCGATCTTGTTCTTGAGCGCGTCGAACGCGTCGCCGAGGGTCTTGTTCGTCGTCCAGAGCGTGGCCACGGCGGCGACCATCGCCGCGATGACCGCCAGGATGACCGGTGCCCAGACACCGAAGACCGCCCACTTCGCGGCCGGCGAGAACGGGCCACCCGCGTTGGAGGCCAGCGCGGCCACGATCGCGCCGACGGTCGCCGAGAAGTAGGCGACCAGCGTGGAGATGACCACGATCGCCATCTGGGTGCAGGCGTCGTCCATCAGGTTGCAGGCCTCCCGCAACCGGGCCAGCACCTGCAGGAGGGTGCCGTTGACGAAGCCGTGGAAGCTCTCGGCGGCGCTGTCCTTCCACTGCGCGAACATCGCGGCGTCGGCCTCGGTGAGGTCCGCGACCGCCGCGTCGAAGACGTTGAACAGCTCGCTCCATTCGCCGGAGGCACTCGTCCACACCTCCGGGTCGACCACGTTGGGCACCACCACGGCGGTGCCGATGGCCGCGGCGGCCATCCCGGCGCCGGAGGGTTCGAGCGCGACGATCAGCAGCGCGCCGGTCCCGATCACCACCGACCGCCAGACCCAGGTGTCTCGCGCGTCGCTCTCCGCACTCAGATCGAAGATGCCGCCGTCGTCCCATGCCATTGCGCCGGTCCCCCGTCAGCCGTTGTCGTACGTGAAGCTCTCGGAGTGCTCCTGCTCCATCTGCTCGTAGTGCGCCGCCACCCGGGTGAGCGCCGTTCCGGTGGTCTCCAGGATGTCCTGGACCGCGATCGTCACGTTCTCGATGCCGCTGCGCACCTTCTCGTAGTCGTCCCACGCGGCGAGGGAGAACAGCGGATACGCCTCCTTGGGCATGGCCAGGGCGGCGACGGTGGCGCGGGTGTTGCCACTGAGCGCATCGGACTGTGCCGTCAGGCGGGTGGCCAAGTCACGCAACGCTTCGGTCTGCACCGATGTCATGAGGCCGCCTTGTGATCCGCGTACCAGGACCCCGCGATCCTACGGCAACACACCCCGGGCGGCAACGCTGCGTGATCAACCCACTACCCCAAGATCAAAGTCCAGTTCCTCCCACCCGGGTACGCCCACCGCGGGCCCACACACATCACCACACCCACCGGCCGGGACGGAGGCCGCGGCGAACTCGTCAGCCGGGCCGGACGGATGACAGCACGGTGGCGGAGAAGCGCGCCTTCCCCGCGGACTTCGGCCCGGCCGTGTCCCGCTCCGGTTCAGCCGACGGTCACCGCTTCCTTGACGATCTGCGGGGTGTCGCCCGGGTAGACCGATCCGCTGTAGAGCAGGCCGATGACCTCCTTGTCCAGGGCCGTGTACTTCATCGCCGCCGGAGAGGACCTGGCGTAGAAGACGCTGCCCGGATGCTTCGTGGACGTGCCGACCAGTCCCATGCTGCCGGTCAGCTCGCCGCGGATCATCCGGCATCGGTCGCGTTCGGTGGTCCCCGACGACCGGATCAGGACGATGGCCGAGTTGATCGTGTGGTACCGACTCCAGTTCACGGTGAAGGAAGCGTCGCCCGACACGTAGTCCTCGTCGAGGGAATGGAACGTGGACTTCGCCGCGAAGTAGAGGTCGATGTCCGCCGTCGCCTCGGTGGTCAGCTTCATGTCGGTCGTCGCGGTGATCGCGTTGAAGTCCTTGACCACCGTACCGAGGCAGCTGCGGCTCTTGGCGTTGCCGCCGTGCACCCGGATCGTGACCTCATCCGTCTCCCACCGCGTGACGTACTTGACCTTGGCGCCGTACTTCCCACCGAACGCGATGGCGGAGAAGTAGTCCATTCCGGCCTTGCTGATCCGTGGCTTCACCGGCGCGGCCGACGACGCGGAGACCGACGGCGACGGGGAGACCACCGGCACCGAGGGCGGCGCGCTCCCGGCGACCGCCGCCGTGCCGGTGGCCCCGCCGCCGGTGCTCCCGGCCAGGCCCGCACTCACCACGACGACCACCGACAGCAGGGCACGACGGCCCCGGCCCAGCACGACACCCATGACGGACTCCCCCCGAAGAGCCCGGCGACGCCCGGCTCCGCGAGATCGTAAGGCGCTCTCGGAGTCGCTGACCACCGTGATTTCCGACTCGGCCCACGAGTTCGGCAAGCGCGACTTCGCCCTCATGGTCGCCGCCTCATGGTCGCCGCCGGGCCGAGCGTGGACCCACGACGATGCGCACGTCAGCGTCGACGGTCCGGACCTGCGTGGCGTCCTACCGCCCCTCGGTCGTCTACTCGGGACGCAGGCCGGCCAGCAGGACGCCCACCATCCGCCGGGCGTCGTACGGAATGTCCTTGTTCACGCCGATGCACAGATTGCCCACGCCGATCATCAGCTCCAGCGCCTCGATGTCGCCGCGCACCTCGCCCGCCGACCGCGCCGCCGCGAGCAGATCACCACAGACCGGCAGCAGGTTGTCGAGGAAGTAGCTGTGCAGCGCCTGGAATGTCGCATCCTCCGACCGCAGCGCCTCGGCCAGCCCGTGCTTGGTGACGAGGAAGTCGACGAAGAGATCGACCCACTCGACCAGCGCCGCGTAGGGCTGCGACCCCCGCGCGAGCAGCGCCTTCCCGGTCTCGACGCACGCCTCGACCTGGAGCCGGTAGACCGCGACGACCAGGTCCGCCCGGGTCGGGAAATGCCGGTAGATGGTGGCGACACCGACACCCGCGAGCGCCGCGATCTCGCGCACCGGCACGTCGACGCCCGAGGCCACGAACGCCGAGGCCGCCGCCTTCAGCAGGGCCTCCTTGTTGCGCCGCGCGTCGGTTCGCGCACCGGGCACCGGCTTCCTCGCCTCGGCCATGCCCTGTCGCCTCCGTCACACTCGCCTTGAAAAACGGAACACAGTTCCGTACGGTCAAAACGGAACGCTGATCCGCTGACCGAGTATGCCAGATCCGCTGCTCGGAGGCCATACCATGGAGCAAACCTCATGATCAAAACCGTGCTTTCGGTACGCCCCATCGCCCTCCCCGCCGCCGACCGAGGCACCGACCTCGAGGTCCGGGTGACCGCACCCCTCACCGGAACCGACCTGCCCGTGATCGTCTTCTCGCACGGCGCCATGCAGTCGATGGACGCCTACGCCCCGCTGGTCGACGCCTGGACCGCCCACGGATTCGCCGTCATCCAGCCCACCCACCTCGACTCGGCATCACTGAACGTCACCCCCGACGACCCGCGCTACGCCGACATCTGGCGCTTCCGCGTCGAGGACATGTCCCGCATTCTCGACAATCTGGACCTCATCGAGAACGCCGTCCCCGGTCTCGCGGGCCGCCTGAGTCACGAACAGATCATCGCCGCCGGACACTCCTGGGGCGCGCAGACCGCCAGCATGCTGCTCGGCGCCCGAGTCCTCGACAGCGACGGCGTACCGGAGAATGACCGGACTGACCTGCGTTTCAAGGCGGGCCTGCTCTTCGCTCTGCCCGGCACCGGCTTCGGCGACCTCACCCCGTTCGCCGCACAGAACTTCTCCTTCATGAACCCCGGCTTCACCACGATGACCGCTCCCGCCCTGATCGTCACGGGCGACAAAGACCAATCCCTTCTCTCGGTACGCGGCCCGGAGTGGTTCACCGACGGCTACCACCAGAGCCCGGGCCCGAAGACCCTGCTGACCTTGCACGGCGGCGAGCACACCCTGGGCGGCATCCACGCGTACCGCTCCACCGACACGACCGACGAGAGCCCGGACCGCGTCGCCCTCATCCAGGAGGTCACCCTCGCCTACCTGCACAGTGTCCTCACCGAGGCCGCACTCGACCACCGGGCCGTCGACGTGCCGACCGAGCTGGGTCACCTCGAATCCAAATAACGATTCCCACGGATGAACCCGGGGGTTCCCACGGAAGGCAATCGATGAGCAAAGGACCAGCACGCATGCGCAGCTTCGGCATCATGACCGCCCCGATGCAGGTGGACTACGCCGACATCCTCCCCGTCTGGAGGGAGGCCGACGCCATCCCGCAGATCGAGCACGCCTGGCTCTTCGACCATCTCCTCCCGCTCGCCGGGCCGATGACCGGCCCCACCTACGAAGGCTGGACCCTGCTCGCGGCCCTCGCCGCCCACACCCGCCGACTACGCGTCGGCCTGCTCGTGACCAGCAACCGATTCCGTCCGCCCGCTCTGCTGGCCAAGATGGCGGCCACGGTCGACGTGGTGGCCGACGGCCGCCTGAACTTCGGCATCGGCGCCGGTTCCCGCCCGGACATCCCCTGGGCCCGCCGCGAGTACGACGCTCACGGACTCCCGTACCACGACTTCGCCCACTCTATCGCGAGTCTCGACGAGGCCTGCACGGTCATCCGGCGCCTGTGGACAGAGGCCGAGCCCTTCGACTTCCCGGGCGAGCACGTCCAGCTCAGCGGCGCCGTCTGCAACCCGAAGCCGGCCCAGCGGAACCCGTACCCGCCCATCGTCATCGGTGGGCGCTCCACCGCTCTACTGCGGGTGATCGCCCGGCACGCCGACGTCTGGAACATCCCCGGCGGCGACATCGCCGACGCGGTCGGCCGCAGCGCGCTCCTGGACCGCCTCTGCGGCGAGATCGGCCGCGACCCGGCGGCCATCACCCGCTCCATGCACCTCTCGGTCAGCTACGACGAGCCCGCCACCACGCGCGCGGCCATCGACGAGGCGCTCGCCGCCGGCTTCTCGCACATCGTGCTCGGTCTCGGCGCTCCGTATCCCGCGGGGGTCGCCCGCTGGGTCGCCGACGAGCTCATCCAGGACCGGGCGAGCATCTGACCGTGCCCCGTCCCGCGCCTTGACCCTCCCCTTGGGACAAGGTCCAGACTTTCCGCATGGCCGCGTTGCGGCCGGGGGGATGTCCCAGCGCTTCGGTGGCCCCTACGGTCATCGCAGCGGCTTCACCGAGGAAGAGCCGGCCACGCGCGGGTAGCGCGTGGCCGGGCAGAGCGTGGCCGGGCAGAGCGTGGCCGGGCAGAGCGTGGCCGGGCAGAGCGTGGCCGGGCAGAGCGTGGCCGGGCAGAGCGTGGCCGGGGCGGGGCGAGAGGAGGTCAGTGAGCCGGGAGAGCCGCCTGGCGGTACGGGGTCAGGGTGACCGGCCCGATCAGACCGTAATTCTGGATGACGCCACGGGCGGCGACGCTCGAGTCCAGGGCGGCGAGCCGGTTGTTCAGGGTCGTCGCGACGCGCACGGTGACGGTGTTGGCTCCGGCATGCAGGTGGGAGCCGAGATCGGCCGTGGCCGACAGTTGGTCGACGGGCACCGCCGTGCCGTTGACGGTGAGCGTGAACGTGTCGGTGACCTGCCCGAGGCGGAGGGTGGCGCCGTCGTCGCGGGACCAGGTCGACGACAGGTTCACCGTGGTCGTGTAGTGGCCGATGCCCGAGGCGCCGGCCAGCTCGGGGATCTGCGGCCAGGCCTTGAGCCCGGTGAGCCTGACCGTGACCGGATTCTTGGTGGTCGCGGTGCCCGCTGCGCCGGTGGTCCCGTACGCGTTGGCCGGCTGCCAGTCCTCGGCCGTGAGTGACCAGGTGGCCTTGGTGAGATCGAGGGAGGGAGCAACCGATGAGATCGTCGTCTTCACTCGGCGGCCGGTGTCGAGCGTGGTGGTGTAGGTGCCGGCCTTCGTGGCACGCACCGCCAGACGTCCGCCCGCGCTGACCACGGCATCGGCGGTGGTGGCGACGGCGTGTGCCGGCGATGCCCCGCCCCCGGACCCGTTGCCGGAACCGGCGCCGTTGCCGGAACCGGAGCCGTCGGCAGAACCGGCGCCGTTGCCGGAACCGGAACCGTCGGCAGAACCGGCGCCACTGCCGGAACCGGAACCGTCGGCAGAACCGGGGCCACTGCCGGAACCGGAACCGGCGGCAGAACCGGCCGACCGGCCCGCCGGGGAGAGCCGGCTCGGGTCCGAGGTCAGCGCGATGATCGTGGACGCGTCCCGGGCGAGCGTGACCCGGACCGTGACCGTACCGCCTTTACGGGTGTACTCCGCGATCGGCGTGACCTTCCCGGTGAAGGCGTCCAGGGTGTACGGCGTTCCGCGGCCTTCCAGGGTGACCATGGTGTCGAGGGCGTCCCCGGTCGCCATGCACGGGTTGTTCACGGTGACCGTGGCGCAGGCGGACGGCTCCTCGTACAGGTTGCTCGGGTTCTTGCCGTAGGACGCCGTCGAGCCGGGGTAGGCGTCGACGCCCTGGTTGTAGAGCCAGTAGTAGTCGGTGCCCCGGTCGGTACGCCGGACGCTCTGCAGTGTGGTCGGGGAGGCGGGTTCGGCCTGCGGGTGGATGCCGAGCCTGGCGAGCGTCGCGGGCACGTCGGCCTCGGCGGCGACCCGGTGCACGCTGCGCTGGGCGTAGATCTGGGCGAGCAGCCCGGTCAGCGTGGCGTCGGTGGAGGTGGGCATGGTGCCGGTGCCGGTGGGTGCGCCGACGAAGACGATCGGCATGCCGGACCGGGCGAACCGCAGGACGTCCTGGGCCGCCTCGACGGTGAGGGTGCCGCGGGCGGTGTTGGTGGAGGGGGTGAGGAATTGATCGATGATGAGGGCCTGGTAGTTCCGGGCGTTCGGGTAGTCGAAGAGCTTCTCGTCGAGGTAGTCCCAGGAGTACCCGGCACGCTGGAGTCCGAGGTCCTGCCAGTGGCGGTTGTCGGTGTCGGTGGTGGAGAACGCCGCCGGTGAGGAGTAGTTGCGCTGGTACACGGCGACGTCGACCTTGGCGCTGCCCTGGGTGAGAACGAGGTGGTTGCGGGCGAAGTAGTCGTTGATCGCGGCGGAGTCGGCCCAGTACGGCTCGGTGCGGTTCCACGCGTTGGAGAACCCGACCTTGGAGGCGCTGAATCCGAGCCCGGGCCAGGTGGATGTGGGCGTGTCGAGGTACGGGCGGATGTGGTAGACGATCCGGTTCACGCCGCCGGCGAACTCGTGGTTCATCCGGACGATCGCGTCCTGGTAGGTCTCGAGGTAACTGGCGTTGAGCACGGCGCAGCACTCGGTCGAGTACCAGGTGTTCCCGGTGACGTGGTTCGCCGAGGCCATCGGCCGGTACAGGTCGGTCTGGTCGCTGCCGGTCAGGGACTCGTACTCGGAGCGGTCCAGCACCGATGAGGTCTGCAGCTGGTCGCCGATCGAGGTGACCGGGCCGTCCTCCTGCTGGAGGCGCAGTCGCATGCCGTAGGTGTGTGCCCAGTTCTGGAACGGAAGGAGCCGGTTCTCGGTGAACAGGTCGCTGCGGACCCGGTTGAAGTCGGAGCGGATCCGGTCGGCGGTGCCGTCGGTGAACTCGTACGAGATGGCGGTCGGTGAGACGCCGCCCAGCCCGGCGCCGGCCATGGTCGGGCTGACCAGCGCGGCGAGGTTCGGGACGAGGTCGTACCCGGCGCGGGTGCGGAAGTCGGAGCGCATCGTGCTGGACCAGAGTTCTTCGGGTGCGCCCCACGGGTCGCCGGCGTGCGAGTCGACGAAGAAGTCCCCGCCGTTCTTCGTGACCAGCGACGCGAGTCCACCGGCGAAGTAGGCGTCGTACGCGTCGGTGACCTGCTTGGTTCCGGCCTTGGTGAGGGTCTCCGGCTGGACGCCGAACGGCACCGCGCGGAAGGTCAGCACGGTCCACTGGTTCCCGGCCGGTGCGGTGAAGCTGAGATTCCCGGCCGTCGACCCGTCCTGATACCCGTCGGCGTTCGTACCGGTCAGTGAGGAGGTCAGATCGTGGACGGAGGACCGGTCCAGCGGGATCGCGCCGGTGGTCGGGCAGGTGGGCGAGGCGCAGCGGTAGGCGAGGACCGCGACGATCGTCCCGGTCGTGGTGCCGCCGACCGCGCCGGTGAGCGTGGTCCCGCCGTCGACCAGTTGCGTGGTGGTCGACAGGGTGCGCCGGGCCAGGTCGTCGGTGCCCTGGTAGGTCGTGGTCGGCAGTCCGTTGGCCGCTTTGAGGCTGACCGTGATGCCGAGGCGGTTGGCCATGCGGTAGACCGCGGTGAGTTGCTCGGTGGTCGGGGTGCCGCCCTGACCGATTTCGACGCCGCCGATGTTGTGGTCGTACGCGTCCTGCAGGTCGGCTTCCAGGCCGGCGACGGTGGCGGTGGCGGGCGGGAAGTTCCAGCGCGCCCAGGGCATGTCGTTCTGTGGTGGGTCGGCGAACGTCGCCGCGGTGAGGGCGGTGACCGGGTTGAGCGCGGCCCAGTCGCCGGCGGCGAGGCCGGTCGTCCGGCCCGTCGAGGCGTAGGCGGTCGAGGCGAGGGCCGTCGAGGCGTAGGCGGTCGAGGCGTACGCGGTTCCGGTGGTGACGACGACCAGACCCGCGCAAACGGCGGCCAGCCATCTCGGTGTGTGTTTCATCGTTCTCGGCTCCTGACGGGAGTGTCAACAATTGAAACGTTTCACAAACGGGCGAGCACGAGCCACCGCACAAAGGCCACGAGCTGCGGCGGCACGGTAGACGGGGAGGCGGGGAAGTCGAAACTGTGTCGAACCTGTGACGAGCAGATTAATCGAAAAAACCTAGTGCGCAAGGTTTCCACTGGATGGACTTGCGCGACTGCGGGAAAGGGATCAATCTGGACGCTCCACACGAGATCATTTCGATACGCCACGAGGAGACACGGGTGAGGCGGGCCGGCTCCGACGATCAGGAACCGAACGACGGCAGATTTACGATGCCCGATCTACGGATAGCCGGTTACGTCGCGAACCACGCCGAGCACACCGCGGCCGAGCAGCAGAATCTAGGGCGGCACGTCGACGGCGTCCAGCTGCCGAACATCAAGGACTACTGGCCGGACACCCCGAACCGGCCGGGCTCCACCCGCCCGCCGGGCACCTCGACGCATCAGCCGCCCTGGGCCGCGTACCTGCCCAGCATCGCCGACCACCCGCGGACCGCCGGCACGTTCTCCGACGAGCACGGCGACCACTGGTGGGGCTGGCGCCCGGTGCTGCTCGTCGGCGGCCTCGCCCTGGTCGTGGCGACCGGGACCGTGCTGATCCTGCGTCCGGTTTCGATCACCGACCTGCAGCCCGACGCGGCCGCGGTCCTCCCGGTCGAGTCCGCCGGTACGACGGAGGCCGCACCGGTCTCCACCGCCCCGGTGAGTGTGGCCCCGACGCCGACCACGGCGAGCCCCTCCCCCTCGATCACCCCGACCACCGCGAACGCCCAGCCGGACCTCAAGCAGGCCCGCTTCGAGCTGGTCACCGGCGTCACCGAGCTCTCCGTCCGGTTCGCCGACATCGGCGACGACGTCTTCCGGGTCGACGCCCCCGACGACGCGGGCGTCGAGGCCGGCAGTTCCCTGGTGGACGGCGTCCTGAAGGTCGGCGCCAACTACACCGGCGCCGGCTCCGGCCGGGTGAACGTCCTGCTCAGCAACCGGATCACCTGGGAGCTGCGGATGCGCGAGGGCGTCAAGCTGGCCCAGTTCCAGCTCACCTCGGGCAACGTCGACAGCATCGACCTGGACGGCGGCGCCGAGACGATCAATATCGGTCTCGGGAAGATCACCACCACGCTGCCGATCCGCATGGACGGCGGCGTCAGCCAGTGGACGATCAGCACCGCCCAGAAACTCCCGGTCCGCGTCCTGGCCGGCAGCGGCGGCGGCGACGTCGTCCTCTACGGCACCCACAGCGGCGGCGTCGGCGCCGGCACCCTGACCCGCTCCGGCGACGTCGACAAGAACCCGGGCCTCGACATCGACGCCACCGGCGGCTTCGGCACCCTCACCGTCAAGCAGAGCTGACCGCCGCCGCCTTTCTCACCCCTTCTCCGGTACGCCCACCGCACCGTTCCCGCTCGCGCCCCCGCCCGCCGCGAGGCCACCCGCCGCGAGGCCACCCGGCCGACCGGCGTTCCCCTCCCCCACGCAGCGGAAACGTCCGGCACACCAGCAGATCGCCCGCACCGCGGTGTCAGCCGGGATAAGATGCGTTGACCGCCGCGCGTCTGGGGAGCACGCTGCCGCCATCGACCACTCCATCCCAAGGCGTCGATATGAGTCGTCGGAGAGAGCGACGCCCGGCCGCGCCGCCCGCACCACCGCAGCACCCCACGACGGTCGCTCCGCCCGCCGGTAGGGGCCGCCGTCTGCGCCACGCCGCCGCGTTCCTCGCCTCTACCGTCGCGGTCGCCGTGATCGGCGCGGTGTCCGGCCGTCTGGTCAACGACTACCAGCCCTCCCACGCCGCACCGCAGGGTCCGGCAGTCGCGGCGTTCATCGACACCGAAGAGTACCCACCGGACGGCACCCAGCTGATCATTCCCGGAGAGATAGAACAGGACCAGATCCCCACCTCGTACACCGCCGCCCACAGCTGGGCGCAGTCCCAGGGCGGCACGGAGACGCTCTCGTACCTCGACGTGACCCTGGAGGGCCGGCGCAGCCCGTCGGTGGTCATCCGCCAGATCCGGGCGACGGTGCTCAGCCGCCAGACCGCCGTGCCCGGTTCGCTGCTGCGGTTCGCCGGTTCGGAGGGCGAAACCGAGACGATCGATCTCGCCTTCGACCTCGGCGAGACCGTACCGGTCGCCCGGCACAACGACCCGGAGACCGGCCCCGGGAAGCCCTACTTCGCCGGCCACTTCATCACCCTGGGCCTCGGCGAGCAGATCGTGCTCAAGGTCGAGGTCCACCCCGCCCCCGCACTGTGCACGTGGCGGCTCGACCTGGACGTGGTGGCCGGCACCACCCCACAGACGATCACGCTCCCCGCCGACGGCCGGACCTTCCGCACCACTCCCGAACAGCCCAGCTACCAGGCCGCCTACGACATCGGCCCCGGCGACCAGGTCCGGGCCGCATCGGAGGGGCCGTGACGCGTACCCGGAAAAGGGTGTGAAGATGCGCGGAAGAACCAGGACCCTGGTCACTGCGGTCGCTCTCCTCCTCGTCGGCGCGGCCGGGTTCGCGGTGACCTACCGGGGCGGACCGTGGCGCGCCACCAGCACGGAACAGGCATCGACGGCCGGCGTGGAGAGCCCGTCCCCGGGCCCGCCGATCGACGTCGTCGGCGGGCATTTCACCCCATGGGACGGCGAGGTCCTGGACAGCATCGTGGCGTTCCCCACCGGACACACGCCCCGCATCACCGGCGACCCGCGAACCTGCGCGGACCTGCTGCGATCGCTGCGCAGCCAGGGCGGGTACGACTCCACCAGGTCCTACGTCCACGTCACCATTCACGCGAGCCGCCCGGTCGAGATCCGGATCGCGAACCTCCGGCCGCACGTGCTGGCGACGCCGAAGCCGGACCACGTCATCCCGGTGACCTGCGAGCCGGCGCCGGATACGCCCGTGACCCGGGTGCCGGAGGAGGTCCTCCTCTCGCTCGACGACGAGGCCCCGTCCACCGACTACCCCCAGGCCTGGCTGCAGCGCACCCCGCACTCGGGCGACGAGTTCCGGCTCACCCGCGGCGGCGGCATCCACCTGCTCGCGGGCGAGCAGGCGGAGATCGAGTTCGGCGTCTCCCAGGGCCCGGAGGCGGACTGGGAACTCCGGCTCGGCCTCCTGATCGACGGAGATCCGCAGGGGTTCACCGTCCGCGACGGCAACGAGCCGTTCCACTACGCCCCGAACACCGCCGAATCCGGCTTCCTCTGGTGCGCCTCCGATCCCGGCCGTGGCCTGCTCCCCGACGACGGCCCCGACACCTATTGACGCAGCAAACCGACAGCCATCCGCGAACCGTCTCGTCACGCGACGCGCTCCGCACAGGGCTCACCGAGCTTTCCCGCCGATCCGCGGCCAACCCTAGTCATTGCACTATTGGCGCTGGAATAGTGACGCGGGAAACACCGCCTTCGCGTCCTTCTCCGGCGTGAGAGTCACCGATTCCCACGGCGAGCCATCCGAGCACACTATTTCCGCATCTGCGCTGTTCAAAGCGGAGTTGAGTCGCGTTTGGACTGTTCCCATGAATAGATAGGGAAAGGCCAACCGGTTTACCCGCGTCAAGTTATTGGCCCCCTGTCATGGAGCTATAGTCGCCTGCATGGATCGAGCGGGAATTCGCCTGATGGGCGCACATGAGATCCGGGTCCGATTGGGCGGAGTCAGTCGCCAAAGGGTGTATCAGTTGACGTCCAAACCATCGTTCCCGACACCTATCGCCAATTTGGCACAGGGCAAGGTGTGGCTCGCCGACGAGGTCGAGGCCTGGCGGCGCAGGCGGCCCTGGTCCGCGCTGAGCGCCGAGACCCGGGCCTACTCCGACGCCGCGGCCGACGCCGCGTGCGAGGAGGACAGGAGGCGCATGGGGTGATCGGGTGATCTCTGCGGAACGGGCCGCCACCCGTTCCGCGCCGTCCTCCGGGGGCCACCGCCTCAGCGGGCGGACGCGAGCCTGACCGCCGCGCGCCGCGCCGCCTCCGGAGCGCCGCCGAGCAGTTCCAGCACCTCGCCGGGCAGACCTTCCGGCCGTACGCCGTACCGCTCGTGGAGATCCCGCAACGCCTCGGCGCGGGGTGCCTCCACGTCGGTCTCGCGCCAGACCGGGTCCCTGCCGGTCATCGCGAACCAGAGGGTCATGCCCAGCGCGTGCAGGTCGTCACCCTCCTCCGGGGCCTCCCCGCGACACTGCCGAGCGGGCGCGTACCCCGGCGTGCCGCCCGCGAAATGCACACCGTCGTAGCTGGCGAGACCGAAATCGACCACGCTCACCCGGGTGCCGTCGAGGACCACGTTCTTCGGCGCCAGGTCGCGCATCACCACGCCCCTGCGGTGCAGGTCGAGCACGATCGTGGCCAGGTCAGCGGCCAGCCGGCGCAGGGTCCGGGCACCGTCCGGGCCACTGCCGGCGCTCAGGTATCCGCCGGCCTGCCGGACCGCGTCGCGCAGGCTGTGCGAACCCTCGTCGCTGAGGGCCAGGAACTCGTCCGCGCCGTGCCGGAAGTGGTCCAGGACCCTCGGCACCCCGGTCATCCCGTCGACGGCGTGCAGGACCCGGCGTTCGTTGCGCAGCCGCAGCCGGGTGTCGAGGCTGCCGTCCTCCTCCGCGACGTACGCCCGCGCCTGCTTGATCACCACCGCGCCGCCGCCGGCGGTGTCGACGGCCCGCAGCACGTCCCCCCGGGCCGACGACTGGATGACGCCGGTCACGCGGTAGCGCCCGCCGAACAGGACCGGCTCCGGCGTCCGCTCGGCCTCGGCGGCGGTCGCACCGGTGAACGGGTCGATCGTCCACGGTGGCTGCCGGTACGCGAGGGTGGCCGCGCCGTCGAACTCGGTGCCGTCCGGTCCCCGCATGGGCGCGAGCCGGCGATCGCCGGCCTGATCCTCCGCCGCCTGCAGGAACGGGCCGTACCGGTAGTAGACCGGGGCGGACGGGTCCACCCGGCGGTCGCTGAGCACCCGGGGAGCGCCGACGCCGCGCAGCAACGCGGCCAGGCACAGACCGAGTTCCCGGGTACGGCGATGGTCCGGATAGACGGTGATGGCCTTGCCGACGAGGGCCGGCGCGGAGGCCCCGTCGTTGAGGCGGCGCAGCACCTCCTCGGAGACCGCCAGCTTGAACGGGCACCGCTCGGCCAGGAGCACCGGAACCACGAGGCGCACCACGTCGGCGTATTCCACGGCGCGGGCGGAGAGGTGCAGCTTCCACCCGTGCTCGGGCATCTCGGCGCCCGGCGGACGGACCCGGACCCAGGCCGGGGTCGTATCGACGCGGAAGCCGGGGGCGGCGTTCTCCCGGACGAAACGCTCGATCACGTCGGCGCCGCGTCCCACGGAACCCGCCCCCGGCTGCGGCCGACCGAGAATCAGCTGGCCGGCGCGGAGTCGATGACGCCGAACCTGGTCCAGTCGTTGCTCCGCTCGCTGGCACCCATCGTGCCGAACCGGGTCCAGATGACGTCGTTGCTCAGTTCGTCCGCGCTGATCGCGCCGAACCGGGTCCAGATGACCTCTTTGCCCGGCCCATCGGCGCCGATCATACCGAACCGGGTCCAGATGGCGTCGCTCGCCGGCTCGTCGGCGGTCGTCAGACCAGCCGCCGGTTCCACGGTCTCGCTGCCCGCGTCACGCGGTTCCCATTCCTTCAGGACGTCCATCGGAGTCTCCCCTCGTGGGTGCCGAACCGGTTCGCACCCGGCGGCGGAACAATCGACGTGAGTGTATGTCCAAATGATACGGTCGGCCAGAGCGAGATCGAGGATGACCGCGATGGAAAATCGTCGGCCCGGGTCGCGCCGGTCAGCAGTCCGGGCGCCAGGCCGGATCGTTCCAGAGCCCGAGCTCCCGCTCGGCGGCGGCGCCGACGTGGAAGGCCGTCACGTCGTCGTAGGGGCGGGCCACCACCTGCACCCCGGTCGGCACCCCGTTGCCGGCCCGGCCGGACGGCACGTTCAGCACCGGGTGACGGCTGGCGATGTTGAAGACCGGGGTCAGCGCCGCCATCATGTGCATCGGGAACCGGCGGCCGGCCACCTCGACGCCGTCCGTGTAGTCCCGTCCGGCCTCGAACCCGGTCGTGCCCAGCGTCGGGCAGATCAGCGCGTCGTGCGCGGCGAACACCGCGGCGAGCGCGGCGTGCACGGTGGCCTCCCCGGCCAGGCCGCCGACCACCCCGGTCCGCTCCAGCGCCTCGGCCGACATCGCCAGGAACTGCCGGGTGTACGGCATCAGCGCCGGGTGCCGCGCGTCACCGATCTCGGCGACCGCCGCGGCACCCATGATCGCGCCGTAGTGCACGAACGCCGTCTCGCTCGCCGCCTCCAGGGAGAGCGGGACGGTCACCTCCTCGACGATCGCGCCGGCGCTCTTCAGCGCGCCCGCGAACGCCCGGGTGTTCGCCTCGACCTCCGGCTCCACCGGGAAGTCACCGATCGTCACGGCGAGCGCGATCCGCATCCCGCGGACGTCGCCGAGCTCGGCCGGGATCGGCAGCGCGGGCAGCGACACGTGATCGGCCGGATGCCGCCCCTGAACGATGTTGTGGAACAGCGCCACGTCCGCGACGGTCCGGCCCAGCACCCCGTCGTGGCAGTACACGTCGAGGTTGAACGGCGGCAGCGCGGGCACCCGCCCGTAGGGCGCCTTGAACCCGACCACACCGCAGAACGACGCCGGCAGCCGGATCGAGCCGCCGATGTCCGAACCGCTGGCCAGGTACGCCGTCCCCGAGGCGAGCGCCGCCGCCGAGCCACCCGACGACCCGCCCGGGGAGAACGCCGGATTCCACGGATTCCGGGTCACGCCCCACAGCTCACTGTGCGTGAAGCCGGCACAGCTGAACTCGGGGGTCGTGGTCCGCGCGTGGACGAGCGCGCCGCTCGCCAACGTACGATAGGCAAGGGGGTGGGTTTCGTCGGCGATCTGGCCTTCGGTGAGAAGCGAGCCCAGCCGCAGCGTGCGACCGGCGATCGGCTGCTCCTCCTTGAGCACCACCGGCAGACCCTCAAGCGCTCGCGGAGCGTCACCACGCCCGGCGTACCGCTCACCGGCCGTGATCGCCGCCGCCCGGTAGTCCTCGTGGTCACGTTCGAGGAGCGCGTTCACGGTCGGCTCCACCGCGTCGGCCCGCGCCACGACCGCGTCGTACACCTCGACCGGCGACAACGTCCGCTCCCGGAACGCCCGCAACACCGCGGTCGCGCTGAGGTACTCCACGCCACTCATGCGCCGCAACGTAGGACGCCCGAACCACCCCGTCAACAATGTCACGAACATCTCCATCCCCCGCCCCGGTGGCGTACCCGGGATGTGATGGCATGTGATGAGGTGAGCAGCAAAGGAAGGGACACCCCATGCAGTCGCGCACCGATCTCATCGAGGACCTGATGTCCCGCTTCCCACACGTACCGCGGGAGGCTGTCATCAAGGAGGACCTGCTCAGGGGTGGTCTCGCGTTCGACGAGTCGGCGCTGACCGACAACGAGTCCGGCGACGTCAAGCCCAAGTCGTACTTCATCTTCTCGTTCGACCACCGGACGCTGCCCGAGCTCGGCGAGGCCGCGCTGCGCCGTCCGCCGGAGGAGATCGTGCTCACCGGCGGCCCCTACGATCTCCGCCGTACGGTCGTCTCGGTCCGCACCAACCCCGACTCGCCGTACCGGGTGAAACCGGACGCCGACGGACGGCTGATGCTGCACCTCGACGACCGCCCGATCGCCGACGTCGGCCTGCCCCCGATGCCGGACTACTACCGGCACACGCTCGCCAACGGCAAGCAGGTGATGGAGGTCGCGCCGACCATCCAGTGGGGCTACCTCGTCTACCTGACCGTCTTCCGCGTCTGCCAGTACTTCGGCGCCAAGGAGGAGTGCCAGTACTGCGACATCAACCACAACTGGCGTCAGCACAAGGCGGCCGGCCGCCCCTACACGGGCGTCAAGCCGGTCGACGAGGTCCTCGAGGCGCTCGAGATCATCGACAAGTACGACACGCTGAAGACCTCGACGGCGTACACCCTGACCGGCGGCAGCGTGACCTCGCAGGTCGGCGGCAAGGCCGAGGCCGACTTCTACGGTCAGTACGCCGAGGCCATCGAGGCGCGTTTCCCCGGCCGCTGGATCGGCAAGGTGGTCGCCCAGGCGCTGCCCAAGGCCGACGTGCAGCGGTTCAAGGACTACGGGATCCAGATCTACCACCCGAACTACGAGGTCTGGGACAAGCGCCTCTTCGAACTGCACTGCCCCGGCAAGGAGCGCTACGTCGGCCGCGAGGAGTGGCACCGCCGCATCCTCGACTCGGCCGAGGTCTTCGGTCCGCGCAACGTGATCCCCAACTTCGTGGCGGGCATCGAGATGGCCGAGCCCTTCGGTTTCCGGACCGTGGACGAGGCGATCGACTCCACCGGCGAGGGCCTGCACTACTTCATGTCGAAGGGCATCACCCCGCGGTTCACCACGTGGTGCCCGGAGCCGACCACGCCGCTGGGCAAGACCAACCCGAACGGCGCACCTCTGGAGTACCACATCCGCCTGCTGGAGACGTACCGCGCGACGATGGACCACTACGGCCTGTCCAGCCCGCCCGGCTACGGCCCCGCGGGCCCGGGCAACGCGGTCTTCTCGGTCAGCTCGTTCATGGACAGCCTCCCCGCCGAGCAGAAGTAACGGCTAGAACGGGCCGGGCGGAAACAGATCATGCCCGGCCCACGGGTCGACCGGCTCCGCGTAATCCGGCGACCGGTCGGCGGGCGGTGACGGCGCGGGCGGCGGCGTGGCCAGGATCGGCTTCGCGAGCAGCGCCGACGCCGTCGCATGCTCCTCGGCCAACCGCGCCCGGGCCGACTCGAAGACCGGCCCGGTCAGCCCGGTCAGCGGCTCGTCCTGCCAGAGCCGCAGCGCGTCCCGGATCACGTCCGTCGCCCCGGCGAGATCGCCGGTCCGATGTGCATCATGCGCCCGGGCCAGCGCACTCCGGAACTCCGCCACATCGACGTCCCCGCCGCGCAGCACATACCCCTGCGGGGTGAACGCGATCATCGACGGATCGAGGGCCCGCCGCAGGCCGCCCACGTACCGCTGCACGATGTCGACCCCGTTCTCCGGCGGGTCCCCGTCCCAGAGAACCTCGACGATGGTGGCGACCGGCACCGCCTCGCCCGGGTGCAGGAGCAGCAGGGCGAGCACCGCCTGCTGCCGCAGCGGTCCGATGTCGATCGGCTCGCTCCCCCGGTACGCCCGCAACCGCCCCAGCATCTCGAACCGCAGGGTCATCGGACGAGCCCGCTGACCAGGATGTCGAGCGCCGCGACGAACGCCTCCCGGGAGTCCTCCCGGGGCAGTGCGGAGACCGCCGCGAGTGCCGGAAGACGAGCCGGGTCGATCCGGGCGACCGCCCGCGACCGCTGACTCGGCTCCCGGGGCGCCAGGCGCGGGTGCGCGTCCAGCAGCTCACCCACCATGAAGTGCCAGCACGACCGGAACGCCCGCGCCGCCTGCCGGGTGGTCAGCCCCGCGTCGAGGAAGTCGGCGAGGCAGGCGTTGCTGAACGGGAACGCGTTCTCCCCGGTCATCTCGCCCAGCACGAGCACGTGCAGGACCCACGAGCACTCGGCCATGTAGTCGTGCGCCGCGGTGAACCGGGTCAGCAGCCGGTCCCGGGGGGTCGCGCCGGGGACCTCGACCGGCAGGCCGAGCGCGATGCTCTCCAGGATCGCGAGCAGCAGCGATTCCCGGTCGGCGATGTGCCGGTAGAGCGAGGTGGCCGCGGTGTTCAGGTCGGCCGCGACGGCGCGCATGGTCAGCGCGTCGAGGCCGTCGCGTTCGATCAGCCGGCGCCCCGCGGACACGATGATCTCCGGGGTCAGGCCGGGGCGGGGGCGTTCCCGCGGTCGGCCACGGGCTTGCCGGGTGGACATGCCGATCATCCTCACACGGACTGGACTCTTCCCACGAAGTTAGGTAAGCCTTATGCGTACAACGTTCGCATCGGGAAAGCTCGGCACGAAGGAAGATCAATGAAGGCACAACATCCGGGCCTCGTCCTGGCCACGGCCTGCGTCTGCCAGGTACTCGTCGTCCTCGACGTGACCCTGGTCAACGTGGCGCTCCCCTCGGTCGCCACCGACCTGGACATCGCGCCGGCGTCACTCTCCTGGGTGGTCAACGCCTACACGCTCGCGCTCGGCGGCCTGCTGCTGCTCGGCGGGCGCTTCGCCGACCTGGTCGGGCACCGCGTCGCGATGCTGGTCGGCCTGGTCGTCTTCGCGATCGCCTCGGTCTTCGGCGGCGTCGCCCAGTCACCCGCCGAGCTGATCGCCGCCCGCGCCGGCCAGGGTGTCGCCGGCGCCATCCTCGCCCCGCTCAGCCTCACCGTACTCATGGTCGCCTTCGCGGAGGGCAAGGCCCGATCGCGCGCCATCGGCATCTGGTCGATGGTCGCCGCGGGCGGCAGCGCGCTCGGCGTCCTGCTCGGTGGCATCCTCACCGAGAGCCTCTCCTGGCGCTGGGTCCTACTGATCAACGTGCCGATCGCCCTGGCCGCGCTGCTGCTGGCGATCTTCTCGGTCCGCAACACGCACACCGCGCGCGGCGGCCGGCTCGACGTGGCCGGCGCGATCCTGGTCACCCTCTCGGTCTCCGCCCTGGTCAACGGCACCATCCAGGCCGCCGGCCACGGCTGGGGTTCGTCGTACGCGCTGCTCTCGTTCCTGATCGCGATCCTCGCCGGCGCCGCCTTCGCCGCCTGGGAACTCCGGGTCGCCGCCACCCCGCTGGTCCGCTTCGGCGTCTTCCGCGCCCGATCGGTCTGGGTCGCCCAGATCGTCATCCTGTTCATCGGCGGCGCCACCGTCGCGGGCTTCTACTTCGCCTCGCTCTACCTGCAGGACGTGCTGCACTACACGCCGATCGAGGCCGGCGCCGCCTTCCTGCCGTTCTGCTTCGGCTCGGTGCTCGGCGCGATGTCCTCGGCCCCGCTCGCGGCACGTTTCGGCCGCCGTACGGTCATGACCGCGGGCCTGCTCTTCGGCTCCGCCGGCATGTACCTTTTCAGTCTCGCGGACGCCGACTCCACCTTCGCCGGCGGCTTCCTGCCCCCGTCCATCCTGGCCTCGATCGGCATCGGCCTCTGCATGGTCGCCACCACCACGATGGCCACCACGGGCGTCGCCGAACACGAGGCGGGCCTGACGAGCGGCCTGCTCAACGCCGGTCGCCAGATCGGCGGCAGCCTCTCCCTGGCCGCGCTGACCACGGTCGCCGTCTCCGCGAGCACCCACTCCACGGCCCTGGACGCCGAGCACGCCCTGGCCGCGGGGTACAGCCGCGCGTTCCTGGTCACCGCCGCGTTCATCCTGGTCGCCGCCCTGGCCGCCGCCACGCTCACCCCGCCGACCCCGGCACCCCAGAAGATCAAGGACAAGGTCAAGGTCGCTTAAACCACTTTCCGGGTACGGTGCGCCCCCTCCCCCCGCGCCGGGCAGTCCCCGCTCCCGGCGCAGGCGCGCCGTACCCCGCCCCCGGCCAGTCCGACGCGGTAACAACCCAGCCGGTAATCGTTTGTCCCCGCCACCCGCCGTCGCCGATGATGGAGAGATGCCCGCGTCCGCCCCCATCGCCAACGCGGCATCCCTGCGGGCGACCGCCGAGGCGTTGGAACGGATCCCCGGCGCCACGGCCGCGATCCTCGTCGAGGGCATCAGCGACCAGATCGCCGTGACCACCGCCGCCACCGCACAGGGCCGCGACCTCGCCGCCGAGCACATCGTGATCGTCCCCATCGGCGGCGCCCACGCCATCACCGGTTTCCTGGCCCGGCTGGCTCCCCACGACGTCCGCCTCGCCGGCCTCTGCGACCGTCTGGAGGCCCCGATCTTCCAGCAGGCCCTGGCCTCGGCCGCCGTCTCCCCCAGCACATTCTTCGTCTGCGACCGCGACCTGGAGGAGGAGCTGATCCGCGCCGTCACCCCACAGGGTGTCCTGACCCTGCTGGAGTCCGAACGCGACCTGCGCCCCTTCCACTCCTTCCAGAGGCAACCGGCGTGGCGCGACCGCCCCCTGCCCGCCCAGCTCTACCGCTTCCTGCGCAGCAGTTCCCGCCGCAACCTGCGCTACGCCCACCTGCTCACCACGTCCGCCGCGTCCGCGGATTCCCTGCCGCACCCCCTGCACGCCCTGCTCGCGGCGGTCTGACCGCGGCCCGGTCACGGTCTTGGCTGGCACTGACGGGTGTGTCAGGCACGCGAGACACCCCTCACCACCAGCCACCATGAGCGAGCCGGCGGCCACGGGCGAACCGGCGGCCACGGGCGAGCCGGACGGCGCGAGACACCCCGGGACGCCAGCCAGGAGAGTGGGCGGGTCGGACGAGTGAATGTGTGTGGGTCTGTTCCTTTGCGTTGACATCACGCATGTAACTGCCTCAATGTGATCTGGAAACATTGTTGCTGGAAACATTGTTGCGCGAAGGGACATGCTCGATGCCGCGACCGCCCGGGAACGCCTTGTTCGCCGCCGTCCTCCTCTTTCTCACGGTTCTCGTGGCGCCGCCCGCCGGGGCCGCGTCAGCCGCGACCACGCAGGGGCTCAAGGGTGAGTACTTCAGCACCTCGGCGCCCGGGGCGCACGACTTCGCGAAGCTCGGCGGGGTGTCGCTGGACCCCAACGTGGACTTCGCGGATCTGACCGGGACGTTTCAGGAGTTCACCGGGCAGACCGAGAACACCACGGCGCGCTGGACCGGGAAGCTGACCGCCCCGGCCACCGGGGACTACACGTTCTCCCTGATCGGCGACAACGGGTTCCGGTTCTCCCTGGACGGGCAGCCGGTGATCGACCACTGGGTCGGCGACTGGGACGTCGAGCAGACCAGCGCGCCGGTGCACCTGGCCGCCGGCGAGGCGCACGACCTGCGCATCGAGCTGTTCCAGGACGTCGGCGGCGCGAACCTGTACCTGCGCTGGTCGGCCACCGGACTCGCCAAGCAGATCGTCCCGGAATCCGCGTTCACCCCGCCGGACGGCTTCCAGGTCTACCCGGTGGACCTCTCGGTCGGCGCCGACGGCCGTACCGTAAGCGCTGATTTTGATCAGGCAGTCGACGACGTCGGGCAGACCGCGGCGCACCTGAGCGTGGAGGCGGACACCACCGCCATGCCGATCAGCGCGGTGACGGTGGACGGTGCGGACGCCACGCGGCTCGTCATCACTCTCGGAGAGCCGATCCAGCAGGGGCAGCGCGTCAAGGTCGACTACGACGGGACCGGTGGGCTGATCGTCGGTGGCGCGGCGGTGCCGCAGATCATCCGGTCGGCGACCAACGCGTCCACGCACCGGCTGACCACCGTCTGGGCCGACGAGGTCGACACCCAGCACCCGCTGCCCGAGTACCCGCGACCGCAGCTGGCCCGCGCCGACTGGCTGAATCTGAACGGCCCGTGGGAGTTCGCCGGCGCCGCGGCCGGTGAGCAGCCGGTCTTCGGGCAGACGCTGGGCGAGACGATCGTCGTGCCGTACCCGGTGGAGTCGCAGCTCTCCGGGATCGAGCGGCGCGAGAGCCACATGTTCTACCGCAAGCTGGTCACCGTGCCGAAGAGTTGGCGGATCGGTTCCGGACAGCGCCTCAAGCTGAACTTCGGCGCGGTCGACTACCGGGCCACGGTCTACGTCAACGGGACCCCGGTCGCCGAGCACACCGGCGGCTACACGGCGTTCACCGCGGACATCACCGGCGCGCTGCGCGGCACCGGCCGGCAGGAGATCCTCGTCGAGGTGACCGATACGACCGGGCAGAACCAGCCGCGCGGCAAGCAGTCGCTGAACCCGGGCGGCATCGTCTACACCCCGACGTCGGGCATCTGGCAGACGGTCTGGCTGGAGCCGGTCGCCACCGCGAGCATCGACGAGATCGTCACCACGCCGACGCTGACCTCGGTCTCGGTCACCGTCGCGTCGTCCACGGCCGCCGCGGGCACCAGGGTCACCGCGACCGCTGTCGACGAGAAGGGCCGCAAGGCGGGCACGGTCACCGGCGTGGTCGGCGCCACGCTCACCCTGAAGGTCGACAAGCCGCACCTGTGGAGCACCACCGACCCCTACCTCTACGACCTCGACGTCAGCCTCGGAAAAGACAAGGTCAAAGGCTACTTCGGCTTGCGTACGGTCGGCGTCGCGAACGTCGGCGGATTCCCCAAGCTGGTGCTGAACGGTACGCCCGTCTTCTCCCTCGCCACGCTCGACCAGGGCTTCTGGCCGGACGGGCTGTACACCGCGCCGACCGACGCGGCCCTGCGCTGGGACCTGGAGGAGACCAGGCGACTCGGCTTCAACGCGGTCCGCAAGCACATCAAGGTGGAACCGGCCCGCTGGTACAGGCACGCCGACGAGCTGGGCCTGCTGGTCTGGCAGGACTTCGTCTCCGGCGACATCACCGACACCGCCGGGCAGCAGGAGTGGCTCGCCGAAGGCCTGCAGACGATGAAGCAGACACACAACTCGCCCTCGGTGATCGGCTACGTGGTCTTCAACGAGGGCTGGGGCGAGTGGGACCGGACCGCCACCGGGCAGATCGCCGACCAGGTCAAGGCCGCCGACCCGTCCCGGATCATCAACGCGCACAGCGGGGTGAACTGCTGCAACTCCAAGGGCGACTCCGGTAAGGGCGACGTGATCGACCACCACGACTACAACAACACCGACCCGGCCTACCCGGACGCCACCCGCATCGCGATGGACGGCGAGCACGGCGGGTTCACGCTGCGCACGCCGGGCCACCTGTGGCCGGGCACGCCCACGGTGATCTACAGCGGTGTCGCGGACAGGGCGGCGCTGACCGCGAAGTACGTCGACAACACCGAGCGCTACTACCTGGAGGCCGCCGGCGCCGAACTCTCCGGCTCGGTCTACACGCAGATCACCGACCTGGAGAACGAGCTCAACGGCCTCTGGACGTACGACCGACGGGAGATCAAGGTCGACGAGGCCGCGGTCCGCGCGGTCAACCAGAAGGTGATCGCCGCCGGTGCGGCCGCCGCCGATGACGCCACCTTCCCCGGCCACGGCGACTGGAGCCTCGACGAGGGCACCGGCAGCACGGCCGCGGACGGCGGCGGCGACAGCGCGCTCACGCTGACCGGCGACACCGCCTGGGCCTCGGGGGTGTCCGGTTCCGCGCTCTCCTTCGACGGCGACGGCGACTCCGCGGACACGGCGGCGCCGGTCCTGGACACCACGAAGGACTACACCGTCTCGGCCTGGGTGACCCTGGACAGGCTGCCCGGCAACTACGCGACCGCGGTCAGCCAGGACGGCCGGGCCACCGAGAACCCCTTCTATCTCCAGTACGGGCAGGGGGCCTTCGCCTTCAGCACGCCGGGCGGCAACCGGGCCCGTCTGGTGACCACGCCGGCGCTGGGCCGCTGGTACCACCTCGCCGGCGTCCGCGACCACACCACCGGCGAGGTCCGGCTCTACGTCGACGGTCGGCGGGTCGCGGCCACGACGGCGGGCACGGACGTGGTCAGCACCGGCGCGTTCTCGGTCGGCCGGGCCAGGTACGCCGGGAACAGGACCGACTACTGGGCGGGCGACATCGATCAGGTGCACGCGTACTCCCGCGCCCTGACCGACACCGAGATCGCCGCCCTCTACACGGCCGAGGCGCCGTAGCACCGACGGAAAAGCGTCGGCGCAGCGATCTCGGCCGATGTTAGGCTCCGGCGTCCCCTTCGGACGGGGACGCCGGGGGAGATCACATGTTGCACAGAATCCGAAGACTGCTGGCCGTGTCCGCGGCCGCGCTCCTCGCCACCACCGTCCTGGTCGGCCTCGCCGCCGACCCGGCCCAGGCACAGACCTACGGCTCGCTGCCGCTGCTCGGCTGGGCGTACACCGACAGCGCCGACCCGTCCACACCGCACCCCGATCCGGCCGGGAACTTCCTGATCGGCACCCGGACGGACACGGCGGGCACCGCGCACACCGGGCGGGCCTACTTCACCTACGACATCACCGGCATGCGGGACCAGGTCCTGCACCGGGTCACCTTCTACACCTACGAGCGCACCGTCGACGACTGCACGAAGGTCGCGCCGATCCAGATGTGGCGGACCACGCCGGTCACCGCGGCGACCACCTGGGACGACGCACCCGAGGAGCGGGAACTGCTCGGCGAACGGTCGTACGGCAGCGGGGTGATCTGCCCCGGCGCCTACCTCGACGTCGACATGATCCCGGCGGTGCAGGCCGCGCTCGCCCGCGACGAGACGTCGATCACCGTCGAGGTCCGGATCAGCGCCACCGGTGAGGACGCCGCCGGGCTCGCCCGGACCATGAGCAAGGCCGCGATCAGCTACGCCGTCAACCACGCGCCGGTCGTCTCCGGTGTCAAGCTGCGCTACCCCGACGCGGGGTGCGGCACCACCGAGGAGCCCCCGCCGGCGTCGAAGTCGGTGCAGTTCCAGGCCACGGTCACCGACGCGGACCCGAGCGACTACGCCCGGATCTACTACGCGTACTGGCCGGCCGACCGGCCCGACCAGCGCAAGGAGACCGCGTACGCCACGCCCGACCTCACCGGGATCGCGGACGGCACGGTGATCGCCTGGACCGCTCAGGGCCGCGACAACGACGACGCCGGGGCATGGGCGGACACCTGCTACTTCGTCCTCGACACGGTGGCACCGGCGACCCCACCCGTGGTGTCCTCGGAGAAGTACCCGACCACGACGTACCCGGGCACCGGCGGTCCCGGCGTACCCGGCACCTTCGTCTTCGACGCCGACGGTGACGTGGACACGGTCGCCTTCGACTGGTACGAGGACGCGCTGATCACCCGGGTGGTGCCGGATCACCCCGGCGGACGGGCCGAGGCCGTCGTCACCCCGCGCTACTCGGGTCCGAAGACGCTGAAGGTCGCCGCGGTGGACGCCGCCGGCAACCGCACCGCCTGGGTCGAGTACCGCTACCTGGTTCGCGACACCGCGCCGTTCGCCGTGTTCGAACTCAACGGCGTGGGCCTGACCAGTCACATCACGCTCTCGTCGAGCGCCGCCGAGGTCACCGGATTCGGGTACGCGGTCGACGGCGGCCCGGAGGTCCGGGTGCCCGCCGTCGACCGTACCGGAAAGGGTGATCTGGTCTTCGACAGCGTCGGCACCAAGACCGTGGTCGAGCGGGCGTACGCCGGCGACGAGGTGATCGGCGTGCACACCGACCAGATCGGGGTCAGCGACGCCCCGAAGATCACCTCGGCCGAGTTCTCCTGGTCGGCCTCGCCGGTCGCGGGCCGGGCGGGCACGTTCACGTTCGCGCCGCGGACCACGGACGTGGTGGCGTACCGGTACGGCTTCGGCGACGGGAACAATCAGAGCGTCGACGCCGGAGCGGACGGCACGGCCGAGCTCTCCTGGACTCCGCAGGAGGGCGGCTACTACACGATCTACGTGACCTCGGTCGACGCGGACGGTGACGTCTCCGAGGTGGGCACGTCGTCGTTCTGGGTCATCGATCCGCACCCGGTGGTGTCGGCGAACACGTACGGCGCCCAGGTCGGCCAGCCGATCAGCGTCGACGCGTGGTCCGACCTGCCGGACGCGGTGGCGATCGTCTACAGCTTCGACGGCGGCCCGCAGCAGACCGTCGACGGCGCGTGGGCCTGGTTCGAGGTGGTGCCGACCCACGCCGGCGACAGCGACCTGGTGGTCTGGGCCCGGCTCGCCGACGGCGGCCTCTCCCCCGCGACCACCACCGTGCTGCACGTCAGCTCGGCACCGGCGGTCACCGCGCAGGGGCCGTTCTCCGCCGACGCGGTCGAGCTGCGGCCGGTGACGTTCACGTTCACCGCGGCGCAGGCCGGGGCGGCCTCGTTCCGGTACACGGTCGGCAGCCGCTATGACGGCGAGGAGCACCCGGAGCACACCGTGGCGGCGGGCGCGGACGGCACGGCCACCGTCACGTACGACGTCCCGGCGTACTGGGGCGACGTCACCGTGACCGTGGCGAGCCTGACCGGCGACGGTACCGCCTCGGACAGCGCCGAGTTCTCGGTCGCCGTCCGTAACCCGCGGGTGGCGGTCACCGGCTCGGTCTCCGGCGCCGGCGTCCCGGCCCAGTTCGGGTTCTCCGGGTACGAGCTGAACGAGTACACCGAGTCGTTCCTGTGGCACGTCGGCGACGGCGCGGTGCAGGAGGTCGCGTACGACCCGCTGGCCTGGGAGACGACGGTCTCCTACACCCCGGAGACGGCCGGCGCCGCCACGCTGTACGTGCAGCGCCGGTTCACCGACGGCTCGCTCTCGCCGATCACCGAGTTCGCGTTCGACGTCCCCGCGAGCTGACCACGGAATTCGCGTTCGAGGTCCCCGCGAGCTGACCACGGAGTTCGCGTTCGACGTCGCCGCGAGCTGACGGCGACAGCACTGTGCAGAGGCGGCCCGGTCCGGCACCGGGCCGCCTCTTCCGTCAGACGGTCGCCACCAGGAAGTCCTCGCCGCTGGACGGGCGCAGGCCGTCGGGGCGGCCGGCGAAGTAGCGGGCGCCGAACGAACGGCCCGGCACGTGCTCGGCCGTGGTGAATCCGGCCTCGCGGGCCAGGCCGAGCATCTCCGCCGGGGTGTAGAAGCTGACGAACGGCGTCCCGGCGGCCCGCGCACCGTTCGCGCTCGCGGTCAGGCCCGGGCGGTCCGCCTCGTCGACCAGGTCGATCGGGAGCATGAACGTCATCGCCAGAGTGGAACCCGGCGCGAACCCGGCGATCGTCCGCAGGGTGGCCGCGGTCGTCTCCCGTGTCAGGTACATGCTGACGCCGGTGGAGACGACGACCGCCGGGCGATCGGGGTCGAGCCCGGCGGCGACCAGCTGCTTCAGCCAGTCCTCGCCCGTCTCGAAGTCGACCGGGACCAGGTGCAACCACTCCGGTACGCCGTAGCCCACTTCGATCAGGCGTTGCCGCTTCCAGGCCTGCGGGCCGGGCTGGTCGATCTCGAAGATCTGCAACCGCGCGGCGATCTCCGGCCGGCGCTGGGCGAACGTGTCCAGCCCGGCACCGAGAATCACGTACTGCGTGACGCCCCGCTCGGCCTGCTCGACGACCAGGTCCTCGACGAGACGGGCCCGCGCGACCATCGAGGCCCGGAACCCGCTGGTGAACCGGGCGTCCATGTCGGGGCGGTCGCGCCAGCCGTCGCCGGGCCTGGCGAGCCGCAGCCCGACCTCGTCCTCGAGGACGTGCGGCGGCGCGTCGACCTGGACGTGCAGCGCCCGCCAGAGCGCGGTCCGCACCGCGGTGCCGTCCGGAGTCTCGGCCGGCGTGACGGGCCGGTCCTCGGGCGGCGCCTGGACGATCCACAACCGCCCGTCGGGATCACGAACGGTCATCTCCCGGGTGCCGTAGTGCGTCTCCTCGTACGGCGTGACCACCTCGACGTCGCTCAGGTCGAGGTCGTCGGGCGCCCTCAGCACGATCTGCGTCCGGGGCTCCCGCTCCTCGGGGATCTCGGCGATGAACACGTACGGCCCGTCGCCGTTGCGCAGCTGCCCGGAGTTGTGGTCGGTCTCGAACTCCAGCGTGAACCCGAGCGTCTGGAAGAACCGGGCGCTCCTCCCCCAGTTGTGGGTCTCCACATACACGGCCTCGATGCCCTCGGTCGCCATGTCAGCTCTCCTTCTCGGTCGATGACGGCTCGTGCGGATTCCTGAGGTATTCGCCGAGGGCCGCCGCGACCAGCGCCGACAACGACATGCCCGTCTCGACGGCACGGAACTTGACCTGCTTGATCAGCCCGATCGGCAGGTACACGTTGAACTGCTTGACGTCCTCATCACCCACGTCCGGATGCTATCATGCTAGCAAGCTAGCAGTGACCCCATCGCGCCGAACGGCGGCCCGGCGTGAAACCGGACCGCCGTCGGCACGTCGACCACCTGGCCGGGCTCGCCGCCGCCTACCCGATCATCTCGATCGAGGACGGCGTCGCGCAGGACGACATGGAGGGCTGGAAGGCGCTGACCGTCGCGCTCGGTGACCGCTGCCAGCTCGTCGGCGACGACGTGTCCTGCACCAACGCCGCGCCGCTGCGCCAGGGCATCGCCGACGGCGTCGCCGACGCGAGCGACCGTACGGCCACGTACAACCGGCCGCTGCGGACCGAGGAGGAGCCGGGCCCCGTGGCGGCGTACGCGGGACGCCTTTGACCTGGACCTTGGGGTCCGGGTTTAGGGTCGGCACATGCGGGTGGGTGAGTTGGCGCGGCGGACCAGAACGACCGTGCGCGCGCTGCGGTACTACGAGTCGGTCGGGCTGGTGGTGCCGCGGCGGCTGAGTAACGGTTACCGAGAGTACGATCCGGTCGCCGAGCGCCAGGTCGCGCAGATCCGCGAACTGATGGCGCTGGGCCTGGCCGTCGAGGAGACCCGCCCGTTCGTCGAGTCGATCGCCGACGGCACCGACACCGACGTCTGCGCCGCCGCGGTGGCCACCTTCCGCAGCGCCGTGACCAGCCTACAGACCCGAATCGGCGAGCTGACCGCCCAGCGAGACGCGCTCAACGCCCGCATAGACGCCGCCGCCGGACGGGTATCACCGGTCGTCCCGGCCATCCCAGCCGACCCATCCTCGCTGATCGGAAACGGTCTTCCCGCCCTGGACTTCTACGCCACGGACGGACGGCCGGTCACGATGAGTGACCTGGGGCCGGGACGCAGCGTCATCTTCGTCTACCCGCTGACCGGGCGTCCCGGGGTCGACCTGCCACGCGGGCTGCTGGAGGTCCACGGGGCGCGCGGCTCCACCGACCAGGCGATGTGGCTGCGGGATCACCACGCGGAGCTGCTGGCAGCGGGGGCGGCCCGGGTGTACGGGTTGTCCGCGCAGTCGACCGGGTACCAGCGGGAGCTGGCCCATCGGCTGCGGCTGCCGTACCCGCTGATCCCGGACCCGAAGCTGACCCTGGCCGCCGCCACCGGCCTGCCCACCCTGACCTCGGGCGACCTGACGCTGTACGACCGCTTGACCCTGGTGATCGCCGACGACGTGGTCGAACACGTCTTCCACCCGATCCTGGACCCACCGTCCCACGCCCTCGAGGTGATGTCCTGGCTGACGAAGCGCCGCTCTGCGGGGTGATCCCATGCTCTGTCCGCCTGTGCTCCCACCTCCCCGCCGTCGCGCCCTCCCGCCGTCGCGCCCTCCAGCCGTCGCATCCTCCCGCCCTCCGCCTTCGCAAGGTTCGCGGCTTCGCAGGTTCGCGCGGCTCGGCTTCGCATGGTTTCGTTTCTCCCGTAGGGGTGGCCTTTCCGTGGGATCGGCGGGAAACGTCGGGGAAACGGGCAAGGTCGAGGATGTGACCGCCTTGATCGGAGGAACGACATGGAGTTGAAGGCTGTCCGCTTCGGTGCGGAACTGCCCGCCTGGGTGACCGAGGAGCTGGCCGGGGTCGACTCGGTGCTGCCCACCCCGGAGGACCGGATGGGCCTGGTGCACCGGCTCGCCCGGCGCAACCACGTCGAGGGCACCGGCGGCCCGTTCGCCGCCGTGGTCAGCGACGCAGCGACCGGCGAGATCATCTCTGCCGGGGTGAACCTGGTGCTGCTCAGCGGACTCTCCGGCATGCACGCCGAGGTGGTCGCGCTGAGCGTGGCGCAGGCCGCGACCGGCAGCTGGAACCTCGGCGGCGAGGCCCGCCCGGCAACCGAGATCACGGTGAACTGGCGCCCGTGCGCCATGTGCTACGGCGCCGTCCTCTGGTCCGGCGTATCCCGCCTGACTGTCGCCGGCGACGGCCCCGAACTCGAGCAGCTGACCGGTTTCGACGAGGGCCCGATGCGCGACGACTGGCAGGCCCAGCTGGAGCAGCGCGGCCTCGAGGTGGTCGTCGGCATCCTGCGCGACGAGGCCGTGGCGACGTTCCGCGAGTACGGCGAACGCACCGACGTGACCGTGTACAACGGCGGCTCCCGGGTGGTGGAACGCTAACCGTATGAAGGTCACCACCTGGTCGCTGCAGATGCACGAGCCCCGCCCACAGGCACCCCGCCCGTTTCCGGACGGCGTCCGCCTCGACCGCGCCACCGGCATCACCCCCGAATACGCTCGTTTCCTGTACGCCCTGGTCGGCGGCCCGTGGACGTGGACCGACCGCCTCGGCTGGTCCCGCCAGCAGTGGGCCGACGAACTCGCCGTCCCGGGCAGCGAGTTCTGGGTCCTCTACAGCGACGGCGCCCCGGCGGGCTACGCCCAACTGCACCCGACCGTCGAGCCGAACGGCACCCACGTCGAGATCCGCTACTTCGGCCTCTGCGACCGGGTGATCGGCCGCGGCCTGGGCTCCCGCCTGCTCGAACACACCATCGCCGCCGCCTGGACCCTGCCCGCCCGCACCCCACTCCCCGGGCTCCCCGGGCTCCCCGCACACACCGAGCGCCCCGAGCACATCGAGCACTCCGAGCGCCCTGATCACACCGCGCGCGCCGCGCTGCCCGGGCACACCGTGCTGCCCGGGGTCGCCCGCGTCTGGGTGCACACGTGCTCCCTGGACGGCCCGGCGGCGCTGGCCAACTACCAGGGCCGTGGCCTCGTCATCTACCACACGGAGGAGACCGACGAGAACGTGCCCGATCAGCCCCTCGGCTCCTGGATCTCCACCGGAGGCCCGACACCGGGCTCGACCGTCGACGCGGCAGTCGGCGCGGTCGGCGCGGAAGGACCCGCATAGGTCGTGCGCGCCGGCCGTGCACACAGGTCGGCCAGGTCCGACTCGGGCACCTGGGCCTGTGCCGCTGGAGGTCGAGGCTCAGGGCTCCGCTCCGGCCGGCCAGAGACCGACGGGCGTCATGCCGGGACGGGACGCTGGTGGGGGCCCGTGTAGGCACCGAGAGGACGGATCAGGACGTTCGCGGTGAGCTGTTCGATGATGTGGGCGGTCCACCCGGTGATCCGGCTCATCACGAAGATGGGGGTGAACGCCGCGGTGTCGAACCCCATCAGGTGATAGGCCAGCGCGGACGGGTAGTCCAGGTTCGGGTGGATGCCGGTGCGGTCGAGCATGGCCGCCTGCAATCGGGTGTAGGTCTCGGCCAGGCGGCGGCTATCCTCGTCGGTGCGGGTGGCGATCAACCGGTCCAGAGCCGCCTGCATGATCGGAACGCGGGAGTCGCCGTGCTTGTAGACGCGGTGCCCGAACCCCATGATCTTGCGTTTGGCACTCAGCTGGGCGTCGAGCCATGACTCCGTACGGTCGGGGTCGCCGATCTCCCGGAGGGTGTGCATGACGGCCTCGTTCGCGCCGCCGTGTAACGGTCCCTTGAGCGCGCCGATCGCCCCGGTGACCGCGCTGTACAGGTCGGAGAGCGTGGAGGTGATGACCCGGGCGGTGAAGGTGGACGCGTTGAAGCTGTGCTCGGCGTAGAGGATCATGGTGATCTCGAAGGCGCGGACCACCTCGGGTGCGGGCATCGCGCCGAAGTACATCTGGAAGAAGTTCGCGGCGTAGCCCAGTCCCGGGCCGGGCTGGACCGGGGCGAGGCCGCACCGGCGGCGCATGTCGAGCGCGACCACGGCCGGAAGCTTGGCGAAGAGCGCGAGGGCCTTGGCCCGGTTGGTGGCCGGGTCGGCGCGGTCCTCGGCGGGATCCTGAGCCCCGAGGTACGACACCGCGGTACGCAGCACGTCCATCGGATGGCAGCTCTCGGGCAGCCGTCGCAGCAGTTCCTGCGCGGCCCGGTCGAGCCCGCGCCGGGCGGACTCGGCGGCCCGGAAGCCAGCCAGTTTCCGGGCGTCGGGCAGGTCGCCGTGCCACAGCAGGTACGCGACCTCCTCCCAGGACCGGGAGGCGGCCAGGTCCTGTACGGCATACCCGCCGTAGGTCAGCGAGTTGGTCTCGTCGATCACCGTGGAGATGCTGGTGGTATCGACCACGACGCCGGCCAGGCCACGGTGGATGTCGGTGTTCACGGATGGTCCTCTCCCAAGGCGATGCCTTCGTCGAAACGGGTGTATTCCTCGTAACCGAGCACCTCGTAGAGCCGGGAGCGGGTCATCATCGAGGGCAGCAGCGTGTCGGCCCGGCCGTCGGCGACGATCCGGCGCAGTCCGGCCTCGACCGCGCCCATCGCCAGGCGCAGCGTGGTGACCGGGTAGATGACCAGGTTGTAGCCGAGATCGCGGAGCCGGTCGGCGCTCAGTGAGGGCCCCTTGCCGAACTCGGTCATGTTCGCCAGCAGCGGCACGCCGACCGCGGCCCGGAAGGCGGCGAACTCCGTCTCGTCGGCGAGCGCCTCCGGGAATATCGCGTCCGCGCCGGCGTCGACGTAGGCCTTGGCCCGCTCGACCGCCGCGTCGAAACCCTCAACCCCGCGCGCATCCGTCCTGGCCATGATCAGGAAGTTCGGGTCACGGCGGGCCTCGACGGCAGCGCGCAGCTTTCGGATCATGTCGTCCGGGCTGACCAGGGCCTTGCCGTCCAGATGCCCGCAGCGCTTCGGGTTGACCTGGTCCTCCAGGTGGCAGCCGGCCACTCCGGCGTCCTCGAGCCGCTGGATCGTCCGGGCCGCGTTGAGCGGCTCGCCGAACCCGGTGTCCGCGTCGACCAGGGTGGGCAGATCGGTGCTCGCGGCGATGTCGGCGGCCCAGCCGGCCACCTCGGGCAGCGTGGTCAGCCCGATGTCCGGCAGCCCGGCCGCGGCGGAGAGGGCACCGCCGGAGACGTAGACGCCTTCGAAGCCGGTCTGCTGGACCAGTCGCGCGGTGAGCGGGTTGAACGCACCGGGAAGTCGCAGCAGGTCACCGGAGGCGAGACCGGAGCGGAACACGGAGCGCTTGTCGGCGGCGCTGGTGCGGGCGTAGAGATAGGTCATCGGAAGATCCCACCAGGAAGCGACGCGTCGGCACGGGCGATCGCGGTGTGATCCACGTCGGGGAAGAGCAGGGCCAGCTCCGGCGGGGTGAGCTCGGCGAGCCGGGTCGCGGCGTCCAGGAAGGACCGCTGTGCGGCGGGCGTCACGACGCCGTCGGCCAGCGTGGCGAACTTGCGCTGGTAGGCGGGCCGGTCGAACGGCCGCGCGCCGGCCGGGTGCGCGTCGGCGACGTCGAGCGAGTCCTCCAGGACGGTGCCGTCGGTGAGGGTGATGACCAGCCGCCCGCCGAAGGCCGGTTCCGGGTCGTGGTAGCGGCGGGTCCACTCGGGGTCCTCGACCGTGGCGATCCGCTGCCAGAGCGCGACGGTGTCGGGCCGGCGGGTGCGCTCGGGAGCATACGAATCGAGGTGGTGCCACACGCCGTCCTGCAGGGCCACCGCGAGGATGTAGGGAATCGAGTGGTCGAGCGTCTCCCGGCTGGCGGCCGGATCGTACTTCTGCGGATCGTTGGCGCCGGAGCCGATCACGTGATGGGTGTGGTGGCTGGTGTGCAGCACGACCGAGACGATCCGGTCGGTCCCGCCAGGTAGCTTCTCCCGCATCCGCCGGGCCAGGTCGATCAGCGCCTGCGCCTGGTACTCGGCGGAGTGCTCCTTGGTGTACGTCCGCAGGATCCCCCGCAGCGGCTCACCCGGTGACGGCAGCGGCACCCCATACTCCGCGTCCGGGCCGTCCAGCATCCAGGCGATGAGCCCGTCCTCACCCTCGTAGATCGGCGCCGGCGCCCCCTCGCCGCGCATCGCCCGGTCGACGGCCTCGATCGCCGCCTTGCCCGCGAAGGCCGGGGCGAACGCCTTCCACGAGGAGATCGCGCCCTTGCGGGACTGCCGGGTCGCCGTGGTGGTGTGCACCGCCTGCCCGACGGCCTGGTAGACCACCTCGGTGGGCAGCCGCAGCATCGCCCCGAGCCCGCACGCGGTCGCCGCGCTCAGGTGCGCCACGTGGTCGATCCGGTGTGCGTGCAGGCAGATGCCGCTGACTAGGGCGACGTGCACCTCGTAGGCCACCAGGACACCGCGCACCAGGTCGGCCCCGGTCAGACCGGCCTGTTGGGCGACCGCGATCAGGGGCGGGATGTCGTCGCCGGGATGGGAGTAGTCGGCCGCCAGGAACGTGTCGTGGAAGTCCAGCTCGCGGACCGCCGTCGCGTTGGCCCAGGCCGCCCACTCCGGGGAGACACGGACCCCGGCACCGAACACCGAGGCTCCCTCACCTGCCCGGTGGGCGAGGGCCTGTGCCCGGGCGACGGCCACCGGCCGCCGGGACAGCGAGGCGCTCGCCACGGCCGCGTTGTCGATCACCCGGTTGGCCACCATCGCCACCGCCTCGGCGTCCGGTGGGGCGGCGGCGGTGGCCAACTCGGCCAGCGACCAGGCGAGTTCCTCGCGACGGGAATGCCGTGCCGCGCTGGGCCACACATGTACGAGTTGAAATGTCACGGACCGAGCCTCGTCCTCGAAGGACGGCCGTGTCGAGGGTCGAAACCTGCGTACTTTTCACGCCCTGACCTGCGGATTTGTAAATTTTGCAACCGTTGCGGACGCCTTGTTCGCGGGAGCATGATGGGCGGCACGACGGCAGGACGCGACGGCAGGAGAGGAGCCGCGGCGATGGCGGGAACCAAGCTCTATGCGCACGGCAAGCTCCGCAGGCTGCGCCGCGAGCGCGGCATCACCCAGGCCCAGCTCGCCCGCCGGCTGGACATCTCGACCAGCTACCTGAACCAGATCGAGAACAACCAGCGGACACTGACCGCATCGATCCTGCTCCGCCTGGCCGGGCTCCTCGACGTGGACCCGGAGTTCTTCAGCGACACCGACACCGAGCGCCTCGGGGCGGATGTGCGCGCCGCCCTCACCGACGAGGCCAGCGGCCACCCGGTCGACCCGTTGGAAGCCACCGAGCTCATCCGCGACCACCCGGCGGCCGCCCGCGCCCTGGTCGCCCTCCACCGGCGCTACCGGGAGGCCTCCAACCGGGTCGCCGCCCTGGCCTGGCCCGGCGATCCCCTGGCCGCCACCGAGGCCGAGCCGCACGACGCGGTCCGCGACTTCTTCTACGCCCGCTACAACCACTTCGACCAGCTCGACGCCGCCGCCGAGCAGCTCGCCGACCGCCTCGCGCTCACACCGGGCCGCGCTGCCGAGACACTCACCCGCCATCTGCGGGAGGAGTACGAGGTCCGGGTCATCATTCCCCCGCCCGGCGCCGCCACCGAGATCCGCCGCTTCGACCCGGAGACCCGGGTCCTGCGCCTCTCCGCCGACCACACCGACGGCCAGCGGGCGTTCCAGCTCGCCACCCAGCTGGCCTTCCTCGCCGAGGACAAATTGATCACCGAGCTCGCCGACGACATCGACCCGCCCTCCGCCACCGGGCTGGCCAGAATCGGCCTCGGCAACTACTACGCCGGCGCACTACTCATGCCCTACAAGGGCTTTCACAGTACAGCCGAACAGCTGCGGTATGACGTCCCGCTCCTCGCCGGGCGCTTCGGCGTGAGCTTCGAGACGGCCTGCCACCGGCTCAGCACCCTGCAACGGCCGTCCCTGCGCGGGGTCCCGTTCGCGTTTCTGCGCGTGGACCGGGCCGGCAACATCTCCAAGCGCCAGTCCGCCAGCGACTTCCACTTCTCCCGGCTCGGCGGCACGTGTCCGCTCTGGATCATCTACGAGGCGTTCAGCTCACCGGGCCGGATCCTCACTCAGGTCGCCGAGATGCCGGACGGCAAGCGCTACTTCTGGCTGGCCCGTACGGTCGTGCACGGCGGGCGCGGCCACCACAGCCCGCGCAGCACGTTCGCGGTGGCGCTCGGCTGCGAACTGCGCCACGCCCGGCGCCTGGTCTACAGCGACGGCCTCGCGCTCGACAACCCGCGCGGCGTGATCCCGATCGGACTCGGCTGCCAGATCTGCGAGCGCCAGGACTGCGCCCAGCGCGCCCGCCCACCCGCCGCCGGCCGCCTGCTGGTCGACGAGAACCAGCAGCCGCTCATCCCCTACGCCGTGGACCAGGGCAGAGAGGACCAGGACAGAGAGGACCAGGACGATGCCTCGGCCTCGGCGTAACCGTGGGTCTTAAGGCCGCAGTCCGGGTTCACCCAGAGCCGTTGGGCCGGGACCGCCGCGATCGCCCGGCGCAGCGCATCGACGACCTCGTCGCGGGACGGCACCCGGGGCGAGTGGATGTCCCAGACGCCCGGGCCGACGCCCCGGCTGTAGCCGATCGCCGGCTCGTCGACCTGGATCACCCGGATCCCGGCCCGTCTCCAGATCCGCGCACTCGTCGCGCAGGGCGAGCGCCACCTGGTCGGCGGTGTCCGCGAGTGGCTGGTCGGTGCGCACGAACGACCAGGCCAGAATGGTCACCGGGCCGGTCAGCATGCCCTTGACCGGCTTCGACGTCAGTGACTGTGCGCAGGTCGACCACCCGACGGTCATCGGCGCCTTGCGGGACACCCCGACGGTCATCGGCGCCTTGCGGGACACGTCGCCGTAGACGATCGGCAGCGATGACGACTCTCGTTCCCACTCACCGCTGCGGGGCAGTCCCGGATTCACACCGGGTTCCCTCTTACGACGCCTTTTTACGAGGGACAGGGCGAACCAGCACCGCTTCGCATGCTACCGCCCGCCGCAAAGTTGATCACGAGAGGGTGACCCGGGTGACACACGATGTGGGGTATGACTTTTCGGTGGCCGCCCATATATGGTGTCTCCCGCAGCTGGTTCGTGCGGGCCGTCACGGCCCGTTCGAGGCAACAGGGAACCCGGTGGGAAACCGGGACTGCCCCGCAGCGGTGAGTGGGAACGAAAGCCGTCAATCAAGCACTGGACCACCCGGTCCGGGAAGCGACGGCCGGTAGGCGCGAGCATCACGCCCACGAGTCCGAAGACCTGCCAGCGCGCCGTGCGCACACGCGTACGGCGGTCGAAGGCCGCGTGGGACGGCCGACGCCATCAGCCGGTGCGCCCCCGCGGCGTGTCCCGGCGGCGTCCCCCTGCGCGCCCCGACCTCGGCGAGCGGACGAAGGGGGAACGATGGATACCACGAAAGAGAGCGTGACCGTGCCGGAGCAGCGGCGGCACGCGATGCAGGTGCGCAAACGCAACGGTGATCTGGAACCGGTCGACGTCAACAAGATCGTGCGGGCGGTCGAGCTCTGGGTCGGTGATCTGGGTGAGGTCGACCCGCTGCGGGTGGCCACCAAGACCATCAGTGGCCTGTACGACGGCGCGACCACCGCCGAGCTGGACAAACTCTCGATCCAGACGGCCGCCGAGCTGATCAGCGAGGAGCCGCAGTACTCGCGTCTCGCGGCCCGGCTGCTCACGGCCTACGTGGACAAGGAGGTCCGGCTCCAGGAGGTGGCCAGTTTCAGTCAGGCCATCCGGTACGGGCACACGCTCGGCCTGATCGGGGACGAGACCGCGGCGTTCGTGGCCCGCAACGCCCGCAAGCTCGACGACGCCATCGACACCCGCGGTGACCTGCGGTTCGAGTACTTCGGGCTGCGCACCGTCGCGGACCGCTACCTGCTGCGCCACCCGCAGTCCCGGCTCGTCGTCGAGACGCCGCAGTACTGGCTGCTGCGGGTCGCCTGCGGGCTGTCGCAGAACGCGAACGAGGCGATCGGTTTCTACCGGCTGATGTCGTCGCTCGCCTATCTGCCCAGCTCGCCGACGCTGTTCAATTCCGGCACCCGGCACACCCAGATGTCGAGCTGTTTCCTCGTCGATTCGCCGAAGGACGAGCTGGACTCGATTTACGAGCGGTACCACCAGGTCGCCAAACTGTCGAAGTTCTCCGGCGGCATCGGCATCTCGTGGTCGCGGGTCCGCGGCCGGGGTGCGCTGATCCGCGGCACGAACGGGAGGTCCAACGGCATCGTGCCGTTCCTGAAGACCCTGGACGCGGGCGTCGCGGCGGTCAATCAGGGCGGCCGCCGCAAGGGCGCCGCATGCGTCTATCTGGAGCCGTGGCACCCGGACGTCGAGGAGTTCCTGGAACTGCGCGACAACACCGGTGAGGAGAGCCGGCGGACGCACAATCTGAACCTGGCGAACTGGATCCCGGACGAGTTCATGCGGCGGGTCGAGGCGGACGGCGACTGGTCGCTGATCGATCCGTCGGACGCGCCGGAGTTGCCGGATCTGTTCGGCGAGGCGTTCGACGAGGCGTACCGGAAGGCGGAGAAGAAGGCCGTCAAGACCGTCAAGGCCCGCGATCTGTACGGCCGGATGATGCGCACCCTCGCGCAGACCGGCAACGGATGGATGACGTTCAAGGACCGGTCGAACGCGCTCTCCAACCAGACCGGCGCGCCCGGCAACACCATTCACCTGTCGAATCTCTGCACCGAGATCCTCGAGGTGAACGACGACGGCGAGACCGCGGTCTGCAACCTCGGCTCGGTCAATCTCGGCGCGCACGTGACCGAGGCGGGCGTCGATTGGGAACGGTTGCGGGAGACGGTCCGCACCGCGGTGGTCTTCCTCGACCGGGTGATCGACATCAACTATTACCCGTCCGCACAGGCCGCCGCCTCGAATCCGCGCTGGCGCCCGGTCGGCCTCGGCCTGATGGGCCTGCAGGACGCCCTCTTCACCCTGCGCCTGCCGTTCGACTCCGCCGAAGCCAGGAAGCTCTCCACCAAGGTTCAGGAGGAGATCTTCCTGACCGCGCTGGAATCGTCAGCGTCGCTCGCCGAGCGATTCGGCGCGCATCCGGCGTACTCGCAGACCCGGGCCGCGAAGGGTGACCTGCACCCGGACCTGTGGGGTGTGACCACCACGCAGACCGATCGCTGGAACTCCCTGAGAGAGAGAATCGCAACCAACGGCCTGCGTAACTCGCTCCTCGTCGCCATCGCGCCGACGGCCACCATCGCGTCGATCGCCGGCTGCTACGAATGCATCGAGCCTCAGGTGAGCAATCTCTTCAAGCGCGAGACGATGTCCGGCGAGTTCCTTCAGATCAACACCTTTCTGGTACGCGAACTGAAGTCCCGCAATCTGTGGAACGCCCCGATCCGTGAGGCGATCAAGCGCGCCGAGGGGTCCGTGCAGGGCATCACCGAACTGCCGGCCGAGGTCCGCGAACTGTTCCGTACCGCCTGGGAACTCCCCCAGCGGGCCCTGATCGACCTGGCCGCCGCCCGCGCGCCCTACATCGACCAGTCGCAGTCGCTGAACCTGTTCCTGGCCGCGCCCACCATCGGCAAGCTCTCCTCGATGTACCTCTACGCGTGGAAAGCCGGCCTGAAGACCTCGTACTACCTGCGCTCGCGGCCCGCGACGCGCATTCAGCAGGCCACGGTCTCGGTGGCACCGGTCATTCCGGCGCTCACCCCCGCCGAAGTCTGCTCCCTGGAGAACCCCGAATCGTGTGAGGCCTGCCAGTAATGCTGCTCGACCCCGGAATGGACCTGACCCTGCGGCCGATGAAGTACCCGCACTTCTTCGACCGTTTCAAGGACGCCATCAAGAACACCTGGACCGTCGAGGAGGTCGACCTGCACGGCGACCTCGCCGACCTGGCCACACTGACGCCCGCCGAACAGCACCTCGTCTCGCGGCTGGTCGCGTTCTTCGCCACCGGTGACACGATCGTGGCGAACAATCTGGTCCTCAATCTGTACCAGCACGTCAACTCGCCGGAGGGCCGCCTCTACCTGTCCCGGCAGCTGTTCGAGGAGGCGGTGCACGTCCAGTTCTATCTGAATCTCCTGGACACCTATGTGCCCGACGAGCAGGAGCGGTTCGAGGCGTTCGCGGCCGTCGAGAACATCCCGTCGATCGCCCGCAAGGCCGAATTCTGCTTCACGTGGATCGACTCGGTCTACAAGCTCCGGAAACTGGAGACGAAAGCCGACCGGCGGGCGTTCCTGCTCAACGTGATCTGCTTCGCGGCGTGCATCGAGGGGCTGTTCTTCTACGGCGCCTTCGCGTACGTGTACTTCCTGCGCTCCCGCGGGGTGCTGCAGGGACTCGCGTCCGGGACCAACTGGGTGTTCCGCGACGAGAGCATGCACATGGCGTTCGCGTTCGACGTGGTCGACCAGGTCCGGGCCGAGGAGCCCGACCTGTTCGACGCGGAGATGGCGAAGCAGGTGACCGACATGCTCGCCGAGGCCGTCGAGTGCGAGGTCCAGTTCGCCGAGGACCTCCTGGAGCAGGGCGTCTCCGGCATGTCCCTCGCGGACATGCGCGAGTACCTGCAGCACGTGGCCGACCGGCGGCTGCAGGCCCTCGGGATCGCGCCGCTCTACGGCAGTGGGAACCCGTTCGCGTTCATGGAGCTGCAGGACGTCCAGGAGCTGTCGAACTTCTTCGAACGGCGGGTGTCGGCGTACCAGGTCGGCGTCACCGGCACGGTCAGCTTCGACGACGACTTCTAGGCGAGAGGCGAGAGGCGAGAGGTGAGAGGCGAGAGGCGAGAGGCGAGAGGCGAAAGGTGAGAGGTGAGACGCCCCGGGAGACCGGCTCCCGGGGTGCTCAGGAACCAGGCCGGAGGGCGAGCGTGGCGTGCAGCTGGGCGAGCTGCGTGGTGGCGATGAGCATCGAGAGGTCGGCGCCGGGGACGTACGGCTCCTCGGAGTGGTCGTCCTCGTTGATGTTGGTCTCGTAGTCGACCAGGCAGACCTCGTAGAGGCGCTCGGCCTCGTGGGTGAGTTCCTCGGCGCGGGCGGCGTGCTCGTCGGGCGTCATGCCGATCATGGTGTCATCCGGTCGTAGGAGCCGAGCAGCAGCTCGACCGCCCGCGCCGGGGTGAGCGAACCGTCCAGGATCCGCCGCTCCACGTCCCGGCCGGTCTCCCGGACGGCGGGGTCGGTGGTGAAGCGGGCCAGGACGGTCTCCCGGGCCATCGCCCACATCCAGCCGACCTGCTGGCGGCGGCGCCGCTCGACGAGCTCGGCGCCCAGGCTCTCCCGGTGGGCGACGAGCTGGGCCCAGACCTCGTCGATCCCGGTGCCCTCGAGCGCGCTGCAGGTCAGGACCGAGGCCGCCCGCGACGATCCGTCCCGCAGCAGCCGCAGCGCGCCGCCCAGCTCGCGGGCGGCGGCCTTGGCCTCGACGGCGTGCGGGCCGTCGGCCTTGTTGATCGCGATCACGTCGGCGATCTCCAGGATGCCCTTCTTGATGCCCTGCAGCTGGTCGCCGGTGCGGGCGAGCGCCAGCAGCAGGAACGAGTCGACCATGTCGGCGACCGCGGTCTCGGACTGTCCGACGCCGACGGTCTCCACGATGACGATGTCGTAGCCGGCGGCCTCCACCACGACGATCGCCTCCCGGGTGGCCTTGGCGACGCCGCCCAGGGTGCCGGCGGTCGGCGACGGCCGTACGAAGGCGGCGGGGTCGTTCGCCAGCCGGGCCATCCGGGTCTTGTCGCCGAGGATGCTGCCTCGGGTACGCGTCGACGACGGGTCGACGGCGAGGACCGCGACCCGGTGCCCGGCGGCGGTCAGCATGCTGCCCAGCGCGTCGATGAAGGTGGACTTCCCGGCGCCGGGCACGCCGCTGATCCCGATCCGGTGCGAGCGCCCGCCGTCCGGGGTGAGCGCCGCGATCAGCCGCTGGGCGAGCACCTGGTGATCGCGGCGGGTCGACTCGACCAGGGTGATCGCCCGGGCCACCCAGGCCGGGCTGTGCTCGCGCACCCCGGCCGCCATCGCCTCGACGTCGACCGTGGGCCGGGTCACGGGGTCGCGGGGTGGCCGAGCCGGCCGGCGAGGTCGGCCAGCAGGTCGATCGCCGCGTCGGCCAGCACGGTGCCGGGCGGGAAGATCGCGGCAGCGCCCGCCGCCCGCAGCGCGTCGTAGTCCTGCGGCGGGATGACCCCGCCCGCGATGATCAGGATGTCCGGGCGGCCCTGCGCGGCCAGTTCGTCCCGCAGTGCCGGGACCAGCGTCAGGTGGCCGGCGGCGAGGGAGTTGACGCCGACGATGTGCACGTCGGCCTCGATCGCCTGCCGGGCCACCTCGGCCGGGGTGGCGAAGAGCGGGCCGACGTCGACGTCGAAGCCGAGGTCGGCGAAGGCGGTGGCGACCACCTTCTGGCCGCGGTCGTGACCGTCCTGGCCCATCTTGGCCACCAGGATCCGCGGCTGGCGGCCCTCGGCCTCGGCGAACGCGACGGCGGCGGACCGGGCCCGTTCGATGTTGCTCACCGTCCCGGCCTCCTCCCGGTAGACACCGGAGATGGTACGGATCCGCGCGGTGTGCCGCCCGTACGCCTTCTCCAGCGCGTCGGAGATCTCGCCGACGGTCGCCTTGGCCCGGGCCGCGTCGACCGCGAGGGCGAGCAGGTTCTCGCCCTGCCCGGCGGCGGCGCGGGTCAGCGCCTCCAGGGCGGCGGTGCAGGCGGCGGGGTCGCGTTCGGCGCGCAGCCGGCGCAGCTTCGCGATCTGCCCGGCCCGTACCGCCGCGTTGTCGATCTTCAGGACGTCGATCGGTTCGTCGGCGGACGGCCGGTACTTGTTGACCCCGATGACCGGCTGCCGGCCCGAGTCGATCCGGGCCTGGGTCCGCGCCGCCGCCTCCTCGATCCGCATCTTCGGGATGCCCTCGTCGATCGCGCGGGCCATCCCGCCGGCGGCCTCCACCTCGGTGATGTGCTGCCAGGCCCGGGCCGCCAGGTCGTGGGTGAGGCGTTCGACGTACGCGCTGCCGCCCCACGGGTCGATCGCCCGCGTGGTGCCGGACTCCTGCTGGATGAGCAGCTGGGTGTTGCGGGCGATCCGGGCCGAGAAGTCGGTCGGCAGCGCGAGCGCCTCGTCCAGCGCGTTGGTGTGCAGCGACTGGGTGTGCCCCTGCGTCGCCGCCATCGCCTCGATGCACGTACGCATGACGTTATTGTAGACGTCCTGCGCGGTGAGCGACCATCCGGAGGTCTGGCAGTGCGCGCGCAGGCTCAGCGACCGCGGGTCCTTCGGTGCGAACTCCTTGACCAGCTTGGCCCAGAGCAGCCGCCCGGCGCGCAGTTTGGCGACCTCCATGAAGAAGTTCATCCCGATCGCCCAGAAGAACGACAGCCGGGGCGCGAACGCGTCCACGTCGAGCCCGGCGTCCCGGCCCGCGCGCAGGTACTCCACCCCGTCGGCGAGGGTGTACGCCAGCTCCAGGTCGGCGGTCGCCCCGGCCTCCTGGATGTGGTATCCGGAGATCGAGATGGAGTTGAAGCGCGGCATCCGCTGCGACGTGTACGCGAAGATGTCGGAGATGATCCGCATCGACGGCGCCGGCGGGTAGATGTAGGTGTTGCGGACCATGAACTCCTTGAGGATGTCGTTCTGGATCGTGCCGGAGAGCTGTTCCGGCGCGACCCCCTGCTCCTCGGCGGCGACGATGTAGAGCGCCAGGACCGGCAGCACCGCGCCGTTCATCGTCATCGACACGCTCATCCGGTCGAGCGGGATCCCGTCGAAGAGCTGCCGCATGTCGTAGATCGAGTCGATCGCGACGCCCGCCATCCCGACGTCGCCGGTGACCCGCGGGTGGTCGGAGTCGTAGCCGCGGTGGGTGGGCAGGTCGAACGCGACCGAGAGGCCCTTCTGCCCGGCGGCCAGGTTCCGCCGGTAGAACGCGTTGGACTCCTCCGCCGTGGAGAAGCCCGCGTACTGCCGGATCGTCCACGGCTGGTTGACGTACATGGTCGGGTACGGTCCGCGCAGGTACGGCGCGACGCCCGGGTAGGTGCCGAGGAAGTCCAGCCCGGCCAGGTCGTCGCCGGTGAAGAGCGGCGGCACCGCGATCCCCTCGGGGGTGTGCCAGGTCAGCTCCTCGGCGCTCGCGCCGGTCGCCTCCCGGATCGCCGACTTCCAGGCCTGATCGGCGCCGGGCACCGGCGTGGCGGCGGTCAGCTTCGCGGTGGCGAAATCGGGGATCACTCCGGCACTCCCAGGTCGGCCAAGGTGGTGGTCAGGACCGCGATCGCGTCGCCGCCGGTGAAGACGTACCCGTCGATGCCCGGGAACTCGCCGCGCCCGGCCAGCAGCACCCGGCGCACGCCGTTCCCGCGCAGATCCTCGATCAAGGGCACTGCCTTCTCCGCGTACGCCCTGTCGGGCCCACAGACGCAGGCGACCGGCGATCCGGGCTCGGTGGTCACGGCGATGCCCCCGGCCGCGAAGAGGTTCGTCGCGAAGGTGACCCGCGGCCCGTACCCGGCCGGGGAACCGAGGGTGGCCAGGTGCACGGTCGGCCGGGCGCCGGTCGCGGCCAGGTGCGCGTCGCTGCGGTCGCGCAGCCGCTCGTACGCCTCCGCGTACCGGTGCCGGGGCAGTCCACCGCCGACCGGCGCCGGGGCGGGCCGCCGCGCGGGCGGCTCCTCGGCCAGGTTCGGGAACTCGCTCACCCCGGTGATCGGGTCGCGGCGATGGGCCAGATCGGACGACCGGGACTCCCAGACCTCGGCGAGCCGGTCCGCGACCAGGCCACTGTCGAGCGCCGCGGCCAGTCCCCCGGCCCGCTCGATGCCGGTGAACCACTCCCAGGCGGCCTGGGCGAGCTGTTCGGTGTAGCTCTCGACGTACCAGGAACCGCCGGCCGGGTCGATCACCCGGGCCACGTGCGACTCCTCGACCAGCAGGATCGGGGTGTTGCGGGCCAGCCGCCGGGCGAACGCGGTGGGCCGCCCGAGCACGTGGTCGAAGGGCAGCACGGTGATCGCCTCCGCTCCCCCGGCCCCGGCCGCGAACGCCGCGACCGTGGTCCGCAGCAGGTTCACCCAGGGATCACGAGCGGTCATCATGGCCGCCGAGGTCACGGCGTGCTGCCGCTGGCCGCCGGACTCCGGGGCGCCGCACAGCTCGGCGATCCGCGCCCACAGGCGACGGGCGGCGCGCAGCTTGGCGATGGTGGCGAACTGGTCGGCCGTGGCGGCGTACCGGAAATCGATCTGATGGAAAGCGGTCTCGACCGGGAGGCCCGCGTCGGTCAGCGCGCGCAGGTAGGCGACGCCGGTCGCGGCCGCGCACGCCAGCTCCTCCACCTCGGATCCGCCGGCGTCGTGATAGACCGTGGCGTCGACGGTGACCGCCCGCAGCCCCGGCGCCTCACCCGCACAGCGGGCCGCCCACGCACCGGCGTCCCGCAGCGCCCCGCCGAGACCTGCCGTTTCTCCGGTACGGGCCCGCCAGCCCAGCGGATCCGCGCCGAGACCACCGGTGACCCGCCCGGGATCGACGCCGCGCGCGGCGAGCAGCGCGAACCACGCGGTCGCGGCCGTTCCGAAGGCGTCCCCGGCGTCCAGGACCACCCCGGCCAGATCCAGGTGGACGCCGTCGAGCGCCTCCGGCAGAGCGTCGATCGGCAGCGCGCCGCCGCCGACCGCCAGCCAGAGCGAGGTCGTCCCGTTCTCCAGGTCGCCGAGCGCCGCCTCCCGGACCTCCTCCGGCTCCGGCTCGGCGTAGCGCTGCCGCAGATCCCAGCCCGCGACCACACCACCCGCCGCGGTGGCCCCCCGCACGAACGGCTGCCCACCGGGAACCCCGGTCTCCGGCAGCGGCGCGGTCTGCGCGGTGTGCAGGCCCGCGACCCGCAGCCCACCCTGCGTCACGGTGGTGAGCAGGTCATCCACCCGCTCGGGAGCCGTATCGTCACCGGCCCCACCCGACCTGCGCAACGCCGCGAGGGCGAGACGCCGCCACTGCTCGACGTCGGCGGCGGGGAAATCCGCCCCCAACGTGAGACCGTCAGCCGCCGTCACGACTCCGCCGCCCTGATCGTCACGCCGCACCCTTCGCCGTCCTGTTCACATTCCCCCGTCCGGGAGCTTAACGCCCGTTCGGCAGGGAGCGACACCGGATCTCCGCTCAGGGTCAACCGGCCCGGCACCGGGGACGGCCGGCCCGAGAGCATCGTCCTATATCGACTATCATGAGCGGATGACCTCCGGGGAGAGCCGCGGCCACATCGACAGTGAGGTGCCGCATCCGGCGCGGCGGTACAACTACTGGCTGGGTGGTAAGGACAACTTCGCCGTCGACCGGGCGTCCGGGGACGAGATCGAGCGGCGGTTCCCGAACACCCGGGTGGCCGTGCGGGCGAACCGGGACGTGCTCGGGCGGATGGTCTCCTACCTCGCCGGGGAGGCCGGGATCCGGCAGTTCCTCGACATCGGGACCGGGCTGCCGACGGCGGACAACACCCACGAGGTCGCGCAGCGGATCGCGCCGGAGAGCCGGGTCGTCTACGTCGACAACGACCCGCTGGTGATGACGCACGCGCGGGCGCTGCTGACCAGCTCGGCGCAGGGGCGGACGGCGTACATCGAGGCCGACCTCCGGGAGCCGCAGAAGATCCTGGCGGACGTCCAGCTGCGCAGCGTGCTCGACGTCAGCCGGCCGGTCGCGGTGATGCTGATCGCGGTGGTCCACTTCGTGCACGGGGCGGGCAGTGCGAAACCGCTGGTCGACGCCCTTCTGGAACCCCTCGCGCCGGGCAGCTTCGTGGCGCTCACGCACGCCACGACCGACCTGATGACCCCGGAGAACCGGCAGAACTACCTGACCCTGCTGGAGAGCGGCCGCCTCGACGTGTGGCCGCGCCCCCAGGAGGAGATCGCGGCGCTGTTCGACGGCATGGACCTGGTCGAGCCGGGCATCGTGCTCGGCACCCGCTGGCGCAACGACGCCGGGGAGGACGCCCTGGCCGACGGCGACACCGGGTTCTGGGCGGCCCTGGCGAAGAAGCGCTGATCAGCGGGAGGACCAGGCCGCCCAGAGCCGGGCGTACCGGCCACCGGCGGCGACCAGTTCGGCGTGCGGGCCGGACTCGACGATCGCGCCGTGCTCCATCACCACGATCCGGTCGGCGGACGCCGCCTGGGTGAGCCGGTGCGCGACGACCAGCGCGGTCCGGCCCTGCAGCGCCGCGGTCGCGGCCAGCTCCAGGTCCCGCGCGCCGGCGCTGCCCGCCTCCGCGGTCGCCTCGTCGAGGACCACCACCGGCGGGTCCATCAGCACCACCCGGGCCAGCGCCAGCTGCTGGGCGCGGGCCGCGGTCAGGTGATGGCCGCCGTCGCCGACCACGGTGTCCAGGCCGTCGGGCAGCTCGCGCGCCCAGCCGAGGGCGCCGACCCGGTCCAGCGCCGCGATCACCTCGTCGTCGGTGGCCTCCGGGCGGGCCAGCCGCAGGTCCTCGGCGAGCGGGCCGGCGAACACGTGCGTCTCCTGGCTCACGATCGCCACCGTCCGCGCGGGCGCGTCCGGCACGGCGATCCCGCCGACCGTGGCGTACCCGGAAAGCGGTTTTAGAATACCGGCGGCGAGCCAGGCCGCGGTCGTCTTGCCCGCGCCGGTCGCGCCGACCAGGGCGACCAGCTCGCCGGGCGCGACCCGCAGCGAGACGCCGGACAGCACCGGGGTGGCCTCGTCGTAACCGAACGTGACGTCATCGAGGGCCAGCTCACGATCCGTGGGCCGGGTCGAACCGCCCGCGCGCTCCACGTCCATGCCGACCACGCCGACCAGCCGGGCCAGGCTCGCGCCCGCATCCTGCGCCTTGTCGAAGGTGACCATCAGCATCGCCAGCGGGTTGAACATCCGGTGGAACAGCAGGGCGGCCGCGGAGACCTCACCCACAGTCACACCCTTTTCCCGTACGAGCACGAAGCCCACGATCAGCACGGCGGCGAGCCCGGCGAACTCGGCCCGGTTGATCCGCCCGACGAACCGGGTGTAGAGCGCGAACACCCCCACCGAGATGTCCCGGGCCCGCGCCGACGCGCGTTCGATACCGGTCAGGTGGCGCTCCTCCAACCGGTAGGTGTGCACCGTGCCGAGACCCTGCATGCTCTCCACGAACCGCTGCGACCGGTCGGACACGGCGGCCCGCTCGGCGGCGTAGGCCGGGGCCGAGCGGGGCAGGTACCAGCGCAGCCCGAGGTGGTAGAACGGGATCGCGACCGCACCGGCCAGACCGAGACGCCAGTCGATGCCGAGCATGGTGACCAGGGTGATCACCGCGAGCAGCACCGCGGAGATCATCCCGGGCAGGACCTCGGAGACCGCGGTGTCGATCGCGGTGATGTCCGCGCTCACCCGGGAGAGCAGGTCGCCCCGGCCGGCCCGGTCCAGCACCTGCATCGGCAGGCGCAGCGCGGTGGCGACGGTCCGCTCCCGCAGATCCGCGAGCATCCGGGCGCCGAGCCGGCGGATCAGGTAGCCGGAGACCGACGTCGCGGCGCCACCGACGATCGCGGCGGCCACGATGGTCACCGCGACCGGCATGATCGCGGCCGTGTCACCACCTGATCGGATCCGGTCGACGAGCAGGCCCAGCGCGTACGCGGGAACGACCGTGGCCCCGGCCGCCAGCGTCCCGGCGACCAGGGTGAGCGCGGTCTCCGCCTTCCGGGTCCGCAGGTCGGCGGCGAGCCAGGCGCGGGTCTCGGCGGTACCGGCGACGGGCAGGAGCTGGGTGGTCATCGCAGAACCGTCCGCTGGTAGGTCTCGTCCCGGGTGCTGAGGTCGGCGTGCGCGCCCTCGGCGGTGACCGCCCCGGCGTCGATCACCACGACCCGGTCGGCCGCCGCGAGCAGCGCCGGGCTACTCGTGATCACCACGGTGGCGAACCCGCCGTCCGCGCTGCCCGGGGCGTGCCGCAGCGCGCGGATCCCGTCGGCGACGGCCTGCTCGGTGACCGCGTCCACGGCGGTCGTCGGGTCGTGCAGGACCAGCAGCGGCGGCGCGGCGAGCAGCGCGCGGGCCAGGGTGACACGCTGACGCTGGCCGCCGGAGAGGTTCGAGCCGCGCTCGGTGATCGGCATCTCCAGGCCCGCCGGGTGCAGGTCGGCGACCTCGTCGGCGGCCGCGGCCCGCAGCACCCCGGTGAGCCGCTCGCCGCCGTCGCCGTGCAGGTCGATGTTGCCGGCCAGGGTGCCGGTGAACAGGTCGGTCCGGTGCGGCTCGACGTGCAGCAGGCCGCGGGCCCGGTTCCGGTCGACCGACTCCAGCCGCACGCCGCCGAGCAGCACGTCACCGTCGTAGGCGTCGGGGACCGCGAGCAGCCGCACCAGCGCCTCGGCGTCGGCCGGGCGGTGCGCCACCACCCCGACGAACTCACCCGGGCGGACGTGCAGGTCGAGTCCCTTCAGCGGACCGTAGGACACGTCGCTCAGGCGCAGGTCGTACCCGAGCCCGGAAGGAACCGGCCCGCCCTCGGGCAGGACCGACCCGCCCTGGACGACCGACGCGACGCGGTCGGCCGACGCGCGCGCCGCGGCGACCCAGCTGGGCACGACCGCGAGGATGCCGAACGGCTCGATGAGGAACTGCGCGGAGCCGATCACCGTGATGAACTGACCGACACTGATCCGCCCGGTCAGCGCGAACCAGCCCGCCGCGATCGCGATGCCGCCGGCCAGCAGCGTGCTCAGCCCGGTGGAGACACCCTGATAGACGTTCTGGGTACGCGCGGCGCGCAGCGTGGCACCCAGCGCGTCGCGGCTCACCGTCCGATAGCGGTCAGCCGCCGCGTCCTGCGCGCCGATCCCCCGCAGCGGGCGCAACCCGGTCACCAGGTCGGTGGCGAGCGAGGTGGCCCGGCCGCCGCGTTCCTGCTGCTCGGCGACCCGCCGGCTGATCATCGGCCCGGTCAGCGCCAGCACGCCCAGCACCACCGGCGTGGCGATCAGCACGATCAGCCCGAGCGGCCAGGAGATCAGCAGCAGGGTGGCCGCGCTGACCGCGACCGCCACCACCGCACTGGCGATCCGCGGGATGTGGTCGAGCACGTACGACGTGTAGTCGGAGTCGACCCCGGTGACGGTGAGCAGATCACCCGCCTGCCGGTCGGTGCGCAGCCCCCGCGGGTCCAGGATCCGCCCGGCGACCTCGACCCGCAGCCGGTGCCCCTCCTCGGCGATGGCGCGCTGCAGGTTCCGCGCCCCGAACCGGTAGTTGACCACCAGGACCAGGAACAGCAGCGCGAGCGCCAAGACCCAGACCAGCAGCTCGGCCACGTCCCCGGTGCCGACCGCCCGATCCACGATCACACCGATCAGAATCGGCACGAGCGCCGCACACCCCTGATAGACCCCGGCCAGTACGGTCCCGATCCAGAGCCGCCGCCCGTTCCGCGCGACGGCCCTGCGCAGAATCACGCCACCCCTGCTCGACACTCCCCAACTCCTCACCCAAGATCAAGTGAGGCTACCCTAAGAACGGAGCCCGCTCATGGGCCGGTTCGCGCCGGAACCGAGCCCGGGCGTCCGGCTCTCGTGGAACGCCCGGGCCGGTCTTCCCGGGGCGCTCAGCCGGCCAGCGACCAGACCGCGCTGGCGATCGCATTGGTGCCGAGGGCGACCGAGTCCGCGGAGACGTCGGTCAGATCGTCGCAGGCCTTGTGGTAGCAGGCGCCCAGCTCGTCGAGGCTGCGGACCGAACTGACGCCGGTGACCTCGACGCCCGCCTCCTTGAACGCGGCGTGATCGGAGCGGTCGTCGGTGTCCAGGGACGGGTTGACGGTGACGCCCTGGGCGGCGAAGTACTCCGCGAACGGCTCGTTCAGGCCGTTCGACTGGCCCTCGGCGTAGAGGCTCCAGCCGACCGGTTCGCCGTCCTCCTCCTTGTTGCCGATCATGTCGAAGTTCAGGTACGCGTCGATCTTCGCGGTGTCCGCGCTGGTCAGGTGCGACACGTAGTAGCCGGAGCCGACGTCACCCTGCTCTTCGGCACCCCAGAAGCCGAACCGGATCCGCTTCGTCGGGCGCAGGTCCGCCTGGGTGATCGCGGCGGCGTTCGCGAGCAGGGCGGCCACCCCGGAGCCGTCGTCGTTGATGCCCGGGCCGGCCGCGACCGAGTCGGAGTGCGCACCGGCCATGATGACGTGGGTGTCGTCGCCGTACGGCCACTCGGCGACGACATTGGACGCGGACCGTCCCCGTACCGTGAAGGTCTGCACGGTGGTCTGCCAGCCGAGCGCCGTGAGCTGCTGCTGGAGGTAGTTCACCGTGGAGGTGAAGCCGACGCTGCCGATCACCCGGGTGTTGCTGCCGGCCTCGGCGAACGCCATCAGCTGCTCCAGGTGCGCCATCGGCACGCTCGCGTCGATCACCGGGGGCGTGGCGGCGGCGGTGACCGGCGGGGTGTCCGCGTACGCCGAGCCGGCGACCGTGACCGTGACCGCCAGCACGACAGCGGCGACGGCATGGGGTAGTCGACGAACCCGCATGGTTCCTCCGAGGGGGTGGGAGCGCGGCATTGACGCCGTAATGTAGGCATACAAGCCCCATTACAGGTAGATAGCAATCAATGCATAGCGTCCGCGTACGCCCCGCTCGTCTCCCCCTGGACCCGGATACACCGACAGGCCTGGTCGCACGGAGCGACCAGGCCTGTTCCGGAACGAATCAGCGGTTCAAGGACCCCCCTGGGGCGTCCCCGGCACCCTCGTCATCGGCACTCGAGTAATCGTCGGTGTAGTCGCCGTCGTCGGTCTCGTCACCGGCGTCGGCATCGGCATCGGCATCGGCGTAGTCACCGTCGCCGTCGCCGTCGATCTCGTCACCGCCCCCGGTCTCGTCACCGGAGGTTTCATCGGCACCGCCAGGGATGCCATCGACCTCGCCGCCGCCGGGCTCAACACCGGGGATGGGCGCGAAATAGGGAACTCCCTGAGGTTCGTCCGGGGCTCCTTGACCCTCCGCGTATTCGACGTACAGCACGTAGGTTTTCTGGTACTTGCCGGATCCCTTACTGCATTTGAAGCTGATCCACCTGCCGTCGTCCTTGCCGGCGAAGCCGTGCGTACGACATTCGAGTTCGGTCTTGTAATAATCCCAGACCTCATACTTTCCGGTCACGGCCGCGGCATGACCCGCCACGCCGGAGGTGTCGCGCGGCACGGCGGACGCCGGAGCGGCACCGAGGCCCGCACCGGCCAGAACCGCCGCACCCGCACCGATCACCATGCGCGTCATCGACTTCATTTCAGTCAGTCCTTTTCTGCTGAGAATCACATGAGCGCGCCAATACTAGGATCCCCGGGTGCACGCCCATACCAGGTTTCCGCAAACCGGAAAAGACTGACAAAATCCGGTCCGGAAAAACGAATAAGGCGGCACGCGAACCACCGCCCGGCGGATGTGCCGGAAGCTTGACATCCAGATGATCTCCGCCGGCCGAACGTCGTTTCGGCGCGGAATTGAACGTACGCCGAGCTCCGGCGGGCGATGAGCACCTACCTGCGACCCGAGGACGATCTCGCGGCCGAGGCGGAGATCCTGCTGGAACGCGGCTGGCTGGCCGTGGACGGCGACGGCCGGCTGCGGATCACCGAGGCCGGCGAGGAGGCCCGGCTACGGCTGAAACAGCACGCCCCGGCGATCCGCGCCCGCATCCACCGCGACATCGACGACGCGGACTACGTCACGGCGCTGCGCGTCCTCCACCGGCTGATCCGCAACACCGGCGGCACGGTGGACTGACCGGCCCGCCCCGGGCCGCCGCCCGCCCGTCCAGGCGAGCCTGACGGTGCCGGGCGGTGCGGGTCACGCGCAGTGCCACAGCCAGAGGCAGCGCCACGAACGGTGCCCGGCGGGAGTGGTCGAGGTGTCGACGGCCGCGGTGACCAGGGTGGAACGGCAGCGCCAGAGCCAGAGGCAGTACCAGGCACGCTCCTTGACGTGGCGGGTGCCGGCGGAGGACGACGGCGACGGCGCGCTCGTCGTCTCGTTCGGGGTCGGCGTGGTGCTCGCCGGAGCGGACGTGGTCGCGGTGACCGCGGGGCCCACGCTTGGGCTCGCGGTGACCGATTTCGTGGTCTTCGTGGCCCTGGGCGCCGAGGAGGCGGAGGTGATCGCCGGAACCGGCTTGCCGGGAGTGCCCTCGGAGCCCGTGTTCTCCGCGGTGAAGTGGCCGCACTCGCTGACATCGCCGGCGTTGGAGCAGTCGTCGATCAGGGTCTGGAGGATCTTCTGGTCCCAGGTGTTCCAGAAGTCCAGGTGGATCGAGTAGACGTTGCCGGACGAGAAGGTGATCTCTCCGGTGTCGGGGCCACCGAAATCGTAGGTGGCGTGGAAACCGATGCGCGGGAAGGCGTGCGGGAATCCGGCCGGGCAGTCGCCGCCGCTGGGGAAACGCATGTGGGCGACCGCGTTTCCGCTGACCGGAACACCGTCCCAGCAGGACGGGAACTCCACCCGGAGCTGGATGCCGATCGAGCCGGTGCAGTTCGCCGGCGGCTCCTCGCGGACGTAGTCGATCTGTGAGTTGTCGTGGCAGCCCCAGTAGATCCGGCCCGGCGCGGCGGCGGCCTCGGCGGCGGTGGTGGCGCTCTTGTCGCCGACGATCATCTTGAAGTCGGCGGGGAACGCTTCGATGTGCTCCTCGTCGTAGGCGGTCACCGAGTAGTAGACGACCGCGCCGTCCGGGTGCACGGCCGTGCCGTTGCGGTACAGCGTCGGCGCCCAGTAGGCGGCGCGGTCGCCGGCCACGCAGGTGCTGGTCACGCCGTTCATCGAGTCGTAGGTCGAATAGGCGTTCGTGGAGGCGTTGCCCAGGAAGTCGTGCAGGTGGGAGGCGCCCGGCCGGCCGGGGAAGACGATCGGGTCGTCCGGTGCCGAATGGCTGTAGCCGCAGTCGATCTTCCAGAGTTGGTGCGCCGCGGCCTCCGCCGGGGCGCCGGCGACGCTGAGCGTGGTGCTGACAGCGACGGCGCACGCCGCGAGCCAGGACAGCAAACGGATCGATTCACGCACGGGGATAGCCTTTCGAGAATTCCACTGACGGGCTTCTGAAGGGCACATGATGCATCAATGCGTGATCCTTGGCAAAGCCGTGATTCATTCGGCGCAGCCGGCGTTTCATATCACTTTCCAGATAGGCGTTTTCTCACAGCGACGCCGGGCCGCAGAGCGGGTAGCCTCCCCCGGGTGACGAGCGCTTTCAGGTCCGTCAGCCGCCGCCTACTGCTGGCCGGGGCTGCGGCCGCGACACTTCCGCTGATGGTCGAGGCCGCTGACGGCGGCCGTCATCAGCCGGGAATCGTGGACCATCCGTTGCCATTTCTTGCGCTTGCTGGATTCGATCTCAAAAGCATTTTCCCGTACGCCGTGAGCAGACTGCTGCAGTCGTGGACCGCGGATATGAACAGGCTCTCCGGCCGGACCGTCACCATCGGGTTCGGGCCGGCGATGTTCGACCGGGTACGGGGGCTGGCCGATCGGCGGCCCGCGGCCCTGCGACCCCTGCCGTCGTTCCCGGGCGAGGCGATCGACGCCAGGGGCAGCCATGGCGACCTCTGTGCGCAGGTATGCGCGAGCACTCCGGCCGCCGCCGCCGACGGGCTTCGCGTGCTGATCAATAGCGGGCGGGAGTTCGCCGGACTGCGGTGGCGGCAGATCGGCTACCGGGATCAGGACGGCACCGCCGATCCGCGTAACCCGTTCGGCTTCCGGGACGGCACCGCCAACCTTGACGTCACCAGCACCGCGGCGCGGGAACGGCACCTGTGGGTGTCGGACGGGCCGGAGTGGATGCACGGCGGCACCTACCTCGTCACCCGGCGGATCCGGCTGCTGCTGGACACCTGGGACCGCACCGCCCTGGACGCGCAGGAATCGATGATCGGCCGGACCCGCGACACGAACCGGCGAACCGGGAGCGGGCACGCGCGGCTGGCGTCCGGGGCCCGGATGCTGCGCCGCTCCTATACCTACGACGGCGGCGTGGACGTGAACGGGCTGCAGGATTCCGGGCTGATCTTCATCTCCTTCCAGCGGGATCCGGCGCAGTTCGTGGCCGTACAGGAGAAACTCGCGGACGTGGATGGGCTGAACGCTTTCAGTCAGCATGTAGCCAGTGGGGTCTTCGCTTGCCCACCGATGGACACCCTCCTCCGCGGCGGGCCGACGGTGTGAGGGCGATCGTCGCGGGTCTCCTGCTCGCCCTGGCCGTGAGCGGGTGCCGAGCGCGGGAGGAACCGGCGGCCCCGGCCTCGTCGTGGGACATCACCGCGATGCCGGACCCCTGTCGCCTCCTCACACGGGCCGAGGTCAGCCGGGTCGTCGGCCGTGACGCCGAGGCCGGCGTCCGGTTGGCGTCGTGGCCACCGCTCTGCGAGTTCGTCCTCCGACCGGACTCGACCCTGCTGTACGTCGGTGACGACGCGGGCGCCACCGGGCGACAGGAGTTCGACCAGATGCGGAACAGCGGATCGGAGGCCGAGGCGGTGTACGGCGTCGGGGACGAGGCGTACTGGCTTCCCGAGCTGACCTCACTGCACGTCATGAACGGCGCCACGCATCTGAAGGTGGTCTTCGCCGGGCCCGGCGTGCCCGCGGCCGCGCGTGCCCGCGAGGCCGCCACCGCCCTGGCGGGCCTCGCCATCCTGGACGGCCCGCGCACACCGATCCGATAGCCGCGCCCGGCTTCCCGGCGCGCCGACGTCACGCCACGTCGCGCCGGGAAGCCGGCTGAACCCCGTCCGTCCTTACGCCGGGGGCGCCAGGGTGAAGACCGGTTTGTGTCCGGCATCGGGTGAGGTCAGCACCTCGGGGAGCTGATCCCAGTCGTAGACGCCGCTGGTGACCAGTTCCGGGTGCAGGGTGCCGTCGGCCACGTGCCGCAGGACCGGGGTCATGTTGGGGCGGGCCATGCCCTTGCCGTTGTGGAAGTTGACGCCGCGCTGGTAGAGCGCGAGCAACGGCAGCTCGACGTCCTGGAAGTAGATGCCGACGCTGTTGACCCAGCCCTCCGGCACCACCGACAGGAGCGCCTTGCGCAGCTTCTCGGGATCGCAGGAGGCGTCCACGGCGACGTGGAAGTCCCGGGCGATCCGGCCGTCGATGTCCCGGACCTCGGCGCCGAGCCGCTCGGCGACCGCCATCCGCGCCGGGTCGTCGTCGTAGTAGACGGTCTGCGCCTTCGCGCAGTGCACGGCGACGTCGGTGACGTAGAGGCCGATCGAGCCGGTGCCCCCGAAGACGCCGATGCGTGGCTCGTCGACGCCCTGGATACGGGGCATGGTGGTCTCCCAGCCGAGGGCGAGGTTGTCGCCGATCGAGGCGAGGTGGACCGGGTCGGCGCCGGCGGGCAGCGGCGCGAGGTTGTAGTCGGCGTACGGCACGCGGATCAGCTCGGAGAACGTGCCGCCCCACGCGCCGTTGACCGGCAGCCCGTATTGGGCGTCGCGGTGCAGGAGACAGCGGGCCGGCAGCCCCGCGGCGCACCGCGCGCAGGTCCCGCAGGCGATGTGCCAGGCCACGCCGACGACGTCCCCGACCCGGTACCGGGTGCAATCGGGCCCGACCTCGACGACGGTGCCGACGCATTCATGGCCGAGCGGGAACGGCCCGAACCCGGTGAAGGGGGTCTTGCCGGCGATGACGTGGTGGTCGAGATCGCAGGTGGTGGCGGCCAGCGGGCGCACGAGCGCGTCGGTGGGGTCGACGATGGTGGGGTCGTCGACCTCGTCGAAGCGGAGCTGCCCGGGGGCGACGAACATGAGGGCACGCATGGTGACTCCTTAGGCGCGGGACGCGTCGTCCCCGAGCGCGGCGATCGCGTCTCGCCGGGTTTGCAGGTTGCCGGTCATCGATCTCTCGGGGCCGACATGTCGCGTCTTCGTTATGACAGTCGTTATAACGATCTCGAAGGCTAGACTATGACGGTCGTTCTAACCAGAGGGGGATTCGTGGCCGGCAGCGAACCCGACCCACGCCGGCGCATCGTGGCGGGCGCGGCTGACATGATCAGCCGCCGTGGCCTGACCGCGACCAGCATCCGGGAGATGGCCAAGCACGCCGGCGCCCCGCTCGGCTCCACCTACCACTACTTCCCCGACGGCAAGCAGCAGCTGGCCACCGAAGCCGTCCGCTACGCCGGCGACCTGGTCTCCCGCAGCCTGCGCAGGGAACTGCCGGCCGGCCCGGCCGCCGGGCTCCAGGCGTTCCTGGACATGTGGCGCACGATCGTGCTCGACTCCGGCTTCCGGGCCGGATGCCCCGTCCTCGCCGTCGCCATCGAGGAACCACCCACCGACGACCTCCCACCCGCCCTCGTTGCCGCCGCCGAGGCCTTCGACCAGTGGGAGACCCTGCTGGCCGACTCGTTGCGCGCGCACGGCGCCGACCCCGGAGAGGCCGCCGAGGTCGCCACCCTGATCATCGCCGCCGTCGAGGGCACCGTCGCGATGTGCCGCGCCAAACGCAGCATCGAGCCCCTCGACCGCACCGCGGCGCAGCTGCGGCGACTCATCGACACGGTGACCCCGGCAGAGCGGTAGGCGGCCCCGCCTCGACCGGTCACGATCGCTGCGGCGCCGTCCAGCTACTGAGAAGCCGCAGGGCTTCGTGTCCCAGCTGTCACGCAACCTCCGCGCCGAGCTGGGCGCCAGGAGGGTACGGGTCAGGCACTCGCGTGGCTCCGGCCGCAGGACGTCGCGCTGACCGTTGATTTCCTCGCGGGCCTCCCGCCCCGGGTGAACCTCCCCCACGTCACCGTCATGCCGACCGGCCAGCCCGACTGACCGGACCACACCTGCCGCCGCCCACCGGCGCGGGGCGGCGGCAGGAAGGCGATCCGGACCTGCTCACCGCCGTTCCCAAACGGTTGACAACAGCCTATGAACCGCCGCAGACAATTTCTGAAAGAAAAGTGATATACGGTCGCCCGCCATTTCATCCACCATTTCTCGTATTGACACAATGGTGAGTGGAATTTAGCCTTCGACGCGTTGTACGAATGGCGGGAGAGACCTCGATGAGCAAGCGTGCCACCCACGACGACGACCTGGTCGTCGCCGCGCAGCGCGGGGATCGCGGGGCTCGCGAGCGCGTCGTGCGGGAGCACCTGCCGCTGGTCTACAACGTGGTCGGGCGGGCGCTCGGCGCCGACGCGGACGCCGAGGACGTGGTGCAGGAGACGATGCTGCAGGTGGTCCGGCACCTGGAGCGGCTGCGCCGGCCGGACAGCGTGCGCGCCTGGATCCTGGCGATCGCCGTGCAGCAGATCGGCGCGCACCAACGACGCTCGGAGGCGGCCCCGATGATCCCGCTCGACGCCGTGCCGGAGTCCGGGGCCGAGTTCGAGGAGGTGGCGCTGCTGCGGGTGCGGCTCTCCGGCGAGCGCAGGCGGGTCGCCGAGGCGGTGCGCTGGCTCGACGCCGACGACCGGACCGTGCTGGCGCTCTGGTGGCAGGAGACCGGCGGCCGCCTCACCCGCGACGAGGTGGCGCACGCGCTGGAGACCACCCCGGCCTACGCGGCGGTCCGGATCCAGCGTATGCGCGCCCAACTCGACCGTTCCCGATCAGTGGTGACGGCGCTCGGCACCGAGCCGCGCTGCCCCGGCCTGACCGAAACCGTCGCGGGTTGGGATGGTGTTCCGTCGCCGTTGTGGCGCAAGCGCATCGACCGGCACGTCCGCGATTGCCCCGCCTGCCTGAGCACCTCGCGGGACGGGATCGCCGTCGAGCGGCTGCTGGTCGGCGCCGCGCTGATCCCGGTGCCGGCCGCGCTCACCGCCGCCGTGATCTCCAGAATCGCGGCGTCCGGCACGCTCGGCGGACGACCCCGGCAGCTCTCCCAGGCCCTGCGCGCCAAACCCCTGGCGGCCGGGGTGAGTGTTCTGGTCGCGCTGGTCGGCGGCATTTTCGCGTACGGGAGAGAGGGGGTGGAACAGGAGCAACCAACGGCGAACCCGGTGGTGATCGCCGCCCGGACCACCGACGCCCTTCCCACCCCCTCCGCGACCACGCCGTCGGTGACGGCGACCACGTCGAAGCCCACCCCGTCCCCCCGTGAAAAAGCCGCGACCTGTGGCGCCGGACTCGCCAAGATCTGGGCGAACTGGCCGGTCCCGACCGACAAGGGCAGCTACACCGACCTCGGCGACGGCACCGTCCGTGACCGGAAGACCTGCCTCGTCTGGCAGAAAGCGATCGCCCCGAAGTCCTACACGTTCACCGGCGCGAAGTCCTATTGCGCCGGTCTGACGCTGGACGGCGGCGGCTGGCACCTGCCGAGCCGCGTCGAGCTGCTCTCGATCGCCGACTACGCGGAGGCGAACCCGGCGGTCAACGAGAAGGCTTTTCCGGATACGCCCCCGCGGTACTTCTGGACCTCGTCCCCGTGGGCGGTGACCAAGACCCCGCTGCGCGCCTGGATCGTCAACTTCTACGAGGGCCTGACCAGCAATGCCGGCGACCAGACGGGCGAGTACTCCGTGCGGTGCGTGCGCTCCGACGGTGGCTCCGGCCGACCCTCGTACCAGATAAGAAGCGGTCAAGTGACCGACCCGGCAACCGGCCTGACCTGGCAGCGCGGCGTCTCGACGCCGATGGCCGTCGGCAAGGCCGCGGCCTACTGCACCGGCCTCGACCTGGGCGGCCGCACCTGGCGGCTGCCCACCCTGAAGGAGCTGGAGACCACGGTCGACGAGACCCGGGTCTCCCCCGCGATCGACGTGAAGGCTTTCCCGGCCACCCCGAAGACCGGCGCCTTCTGGTCCGCGACCACCTCCGCCGCCCACTCCCCGAACCGCTGGCTGCTCACCTACAACGACGGCATCACCACGGCTCACGAGGTCGACGAGGCCTACGTCCGCTGTGTCTCCTGAGCCGTCCGCCTACCAGCTACGGGCGGCCGGCTGGAGACACTGATCGACGGGCGCCCGCCGTCAGAGGACGACGACGGAGCGCAGCACCTCGCCCGCGTGCATGGTGTGGAAGGCCTTCTCCACGTCCTCCAGGGCGATCCGCTCGCTGACGAACCGGTCGAGCGGCAGCCGTCCCTGCTGGAAGAGGTCGACCAGGACCGGGAAGTCGCGCTCCGGGAGGCAGTCGCCGTACCACGAGGACTTCAGCGCGCCGCCGCGCCCGAACACGTCGAGCAGCGGGACCTCGACCGTCATCTCCGGGGTGGGCACGCCGACCAGGACGACCGTGCCGGCCAGGTCACGGGCGTAGAAGGCCTGCTTCCACGTCTCCGGGCGGCCGACCGCGTCGATCACCACGTCCGCGCCGAAACCGCCGGTCAGCTCCTGGATGGCGGTGACCGCGTCGGTCGTGGAGGCGTCGACGGTGTGGGTGGCGCCCAGGTCCACGGCCCAGGCGAGCTTCCGGGGGTCCCGGTCGACCGCGATGATCGTGGTGGCGCCGGCCAGGCGGGCGCCGGCGATGGCCGCGTCGCCCACGCCGCCGCAGCCGATCACGGCCACCGAGTCGCCGCGGCCGACGGCGCCGGTGTTGACCGCCGCGCCGATGCCAGCCATCACACCGCAGCCGAGCAGGCCCGCGACGGCCGGGTCCACGGTCGGGTCGACCTTCGTGCACTGACCGGAATGGACCAGGGTCTTGTCGGCGAACGCGCCGATGCCCAGCGCCGGGGTGAGCTCGGTGCCGTCGGTCAGCGTCATCTTCTGGGTCGCGTTGAAGGTGGCGAAGCAGTACTGCGGGCGACCGCGCCTGCAGGCCCGGCACTGTCCGCAGACGGCACGCCAGTTCAGGATCACGAAGTCGCCCGGCTCGACGTCGGTGACGCCCTCGCCGACGGTCTCGACGGTGCCGGCCGCCTCGTGACCGAGCAGGAACGGGTACGCGTCGTTGATCCCGCCCTCCCGGTAGGTCAGGTCGGTGTGGCAGACCCCGCAGGTGGCGATCGCGACGACCACCTCACCGGGACCCGGGTCGGGGATCACGATGTCGACCAGCTCGACCGGCGCTCCCTTGGTGCGGGCGATGACTCCACGGACCTGCTGCGGCATGGGTTCTTCTCTCTCCGTCAATAAAGATCAACCCCGACTCTAGGCGTACGCGCAAAGCTCTTGACCTGGTCTTCGGAGGGGAAAAAACTGGTCGGCGGGACAGGTCTAGGGTGGTGGCGTGACGACTGAGCTGGACGGGCTCCGCGAGGTGATCGACGGGCCGCTGCACGAGATCGCCGGGCGCCTCTCCCGGTTCCTCGGCGACCGGTGGCCGCACACCGCGCTGGTGATCTTCACCCGCGAGTGCACCGGACGGCCGCGCAAGGTGGCCGGCGACACCGAGATGATCAATCGGGTCACCCTGACCGAGTTGGAACAGCTCAAGGCACGGGTGACACCGGGCGCGCCGGTCGCCACCATCGCGACGATCGCCGGGGCCGAGCGCCCGGTCTGGGTGGTCCGCGACCCGGTCGACACGCTGCTCGTGCTGATCCCCCGGGGTTCCGGGCAGCCCGCGGCACCGCTGGCCGAGCTCTTCGGAATCGTGGCGACCTCGATCCGGCAGCAGGTCGCGCAGGCCAGCCCGGACTACCTCGCCGAGTCACGGGCGGCCTCCAGCGAACGGGCCCGGACCATCGCCGAGATGGCCGCGGCGCACGAGACCGCGCTGGTCACCGTGCTGACCACGCTGCGCTCGACGGCACTCGACGACCATCGGGCCCGGCTCGCGGCGACCGAGGAGGCCTCCACCGCGCTGGTCGCGCTGCGCTGCGCCCGGGCCTCCGACCAGGCGCTCTCCGCGGAGCCGCTGCCGGCGGTCTTCGCCCGGCTGCGCAAGGAGATCCGGCAGATGCTGCGCCACCACGAGGCCCAGCTGGAGTTCGTGGCCCCGGCCGCTTGCGCGCCCGGCGACACGGGCCGGCGCACCGAAGCGGGCCGGTCCGAGCACACGATGACCCTGCCCGGCGAGGTGGCGCAGGCGGCACACGCGATGACCCGGGCGGTCGTGCTGGCGCTCACCGCGCAGTCCGGGCTGACCCGCCTGCGGGTGGCGTGGGAGTGCGACGGCACGCATCTGAGGGTCGACGTCCGAGGTCAGGACCCCGGGCGCCTCGACCTGGGCGCGCTGCGGCACCAGCTCGACGGCCGGGCCCGGGCACTGAAGGCGACCGTCGAGCTGGACGCGGTGCCGGGCTGGGGCAGCCGGGCCGCGATCGACCTGCCGCTCGCACCGGCCGCCGAGCCGGACCGGACCGGCGAGAGCCGTCTGGCCGGCCTGAACCGGCGCGAGCTGGAGGTGCTGCGCCTGGTCACCCAGGGCAAGCGGAACCGGGCGATCGGCGAGGCGCTGGGCGTCACCGAGAGCACGGTGAAGTTCCACGTCGCGGGCGTACTCAAGAAGCTCGAAGTCTCCAGTCGCGGCGAGGCGACCGCCCTGGCGCTGAGCGCGGGGATCTGATCAAAAACTGACGGGGAGCTCGTATACCCCGTAGACCTGACCGTCGTGTTTGAACGGGACCTCGTCCAGCGGCACCGCGCACCGCAGTGCGGGCAGGCGCCGGTAGAGCGTGCTGTACACGACCTGGAGCTCCACCCGGGCCAGCTGCTGGCCCAGGCACTGGTGCACGCCGAACCCGAACGCCACGTGCCGGCGCGCGTCCCGGGTCAGGTCCAGCTCACCCGGCTCCGGGAAGATCGACGGGTCCCGGTTGCCGATGTCGTTCGCCATGATCACGCCCTCGCCGGCCCGGATCGTCACCCCGGCGATCTCGATGTCCTCGAGCGCGGCCCGCCGCCGCCCGGTGTGCGTGATGTTGAGGTAGCGCAGCAGCTCCTCCACCGCGCTCGCGACCAGCGCCGGATCGGTGCTCTCGCGCAGCAGGGCGAGCTGATCCGGGTGCTCCAGCAGCGCCAGCGTGCCCAGCGCGATCATGTTCGCGGTCGTCTCGTGGCCCGCGACCAGCAGCAGCACCCCGATGCCGGCCGCGTCGGCGCGGGTCAGCTCGCCGTTCGCCACCCGCTCCACCAGCTGGGAGAGCAGGTCGCCGCCGGGCGTCTCGGCCTTCGTCGCGAGCAGGCCGTCCAGGTAGTCGGTGAGCGCCCGGAACGAGGCCGTCCGCTCCTCGATCGCCACGCTGCGGCTGATCAGATTCCGGCTGTGCCCCTGGAACAGACCGTGGTCGGCGTACGGCACGCCGAGCAGGTGACAGATCACCAGCGACGGCACCGGCAGCGCGAAGGCCTCGACCAGGTCCACCGGGTTCGGACCGGCGAGCATCTCCTCGATCAGATCATCGACGATCTCCTGTACGACCGGACGCAGCGCCTCCACGCGCTTGATGGCGAACGGCGCGGTGACCATCCGGCGCAGCCGCGCGTGCTCCGGATCGTCCATCAGGATGAACCCGATACTCCCGGAGCCGGTCGGCCGCGCCGGACTGGGCAGCGGATAGCCCGGTCGTCGCACGTCCGAACTGAGTCGTGGATCGCCGAGCAGGGTGCGCTGCTCGGCGTGGCGGGTGACGAGCCAGGGGGTGCTCCCGTCCCAGAGGCGCACCCGGGCCAGCGGGGCCTGCTCCTGCAGACCGTGCAGCTCGGGCGGCGGATCGAACGGGCATTTCGGGGCTCGTACCATCGGAAACGTAGGAACCGTGTCAAGCGCCATGGATCGAGTCAACTCCGGCACATTGATTAAGTCAAGTGATTGAAACGTCCAGCGGCAGCCGGTTGACGCTCACCATCAGCCACGGATTCCGGTGCACCACCGGCTCGTCGGCGGCGACCGTGATGTCGCCGTAGCGCTCCAGCAGGATCCGCAGCGCCACCTTCGCCTCCAGCCGGGCCAGCGGCGCGCCCAGGCAGAAGTGGATCCCGTGCCCGAAGCTCAGGTGCGGGTTGGGCCGGCGCCGGATGTCGAACCGGTTCGGCTCGTCGAAGATCCGCGGATCCCGGTTCGCCGCCGTCACCCAGAGCTGGATCACCGCTCCCGCCGGCAGATCCACGCCGCCCACCCTGGTCGGCGCGGTGGTCATCCGAACCAGCCGCGGGAACGGTGTCCGATAGCGAATGCTCTCCTCGATCGCGCCGGGCAGCAGCCCCGGATCACGGCGGATCTCCTCGGCCGCCTCCGGACACTCGTCCAGGCTGACGATCGTGTTCCCCAGCGTCGCCGTGGTGGTGATGTGCCCGGCCAGCAGCAGCAACCCGACGAACCCGACGATCTCCTGCTCGTCCAGGCGCTCGCCGTCCACCTCCACCTGCAACAGTGTGCTGGTCAGATCGTCGCCGGGATGGGCCGCGCGGGCCCGGATGTGGTCCAGCAGGTACGCGTTCATCTCCCGGATGGTCGGCGCCGCCTTCGCCATCGCCCGCTTACCGGCCGTCTCCAGCGACTCCTCCGGGTCGATGCTGTTCTGGTCGAAGAGCACGTCCGCCCAGCGCCGGAAGACCGGCCGGTCGCCGGTCGGGATGCCCAGCAGCTCCGCGATCACGATGACCGGGAGCGGATAGGCCAGCGCGTCGATCAGGTCCAGCCGGGCACGTCCCTCCACCTCGTCCAGCAGGTCGTGTGTCACCTCGGCGATCCGCGGCTCCAGCCCGGCCACCATCCGCGGGGTGAACGCCTGACTGACCAGTCCCCGCAGTTTCCGGTGCCGCGGCGGATCCATCCGGACGAAGTTCCCCTTCTGGAACGACTCGTAGTCCTCCTGCGGCGGCATCACCGCCGAGAGGTCCGACGAGAACACCCCGGAATCGGAGAGGATCTCCGACGCCTCGGGATGCCCGTACACCTGCCAGGTGCCCTGCTTGTCGTCGAAGCGGACCTGCCCCCGCGCCCGGCCCTCCTCCAGCCAGTCCAGGAACATCGGCAGCGTCCGCTGCGCGATCGTGGTCATGACGCTTCCCCCGCTCTTTCGAGATCGAAGAAATCGGGCTAACAGTCATAACTGACGCTAATCCCGTGCCCGATCAGCGTCAACGACCAACAGCCGGCGCTCAGCAGCCGCCCGCCGTTCCATCCGGCAAGGCCGCGCAGTTAAGGAACGGGCGCGGACGGCAATACCCTCTTCGCTCCTCATTCCCCGCTTGCTGCTTTCCACGGCCTCGCCAGGCAGTCCCGTTCCGCCTCTTGGCTGGTCGTGAGGGGTGCCCCCGCTGGTCAATTCCGGCGGGGGTCTCCCCGGTCGGGGTAGGCCACGTTTGGCCGGGTTTGATCGGCTTTTCATGATCAACCGTGGGGATGATCTTCGTGGCTGGCGTTCTGGGGTGTGTCGGCGGGCTTGAGTGACCTCTGGGTGCCAGCTTTCCCGGCGTGGCTGGTGTTCGGCCCGCCCGGGTGCCGAAACCGGCGCCGGACCGTTGCACAGGTCCGCGAGACTGGCGCGGTGACCAGCGTCCCCGCTCCCGAGACGTATCCGTGCCCCTACTGCCTCGCGCAGGCGTCGGCGGCGACCGGCTGCCCGTCGTGCGGCCGGGGCCCGGACACCGACGCGATCACCGTGACGCGGATGGACGGGGAGATCGCGGACCTGACCGGGCGGCTGACGGCGGCCCGCGCCGAGATCGCCGCCCTGGAGACCCGGCTCAACGAGAGCATCACCAGCCGCAACACGATCGCGACGAAGGTACGGATCGCCGCCGAGCGGGCCCGGGCATTCCCTCTCCCGCCGACGGTCCCTCCCCCGTTGACAGCCCCTTCCCCGCCGGCCGCCCGCTCCGGGACCGCTCCCGAGACCGGGCCGATCGCCCGCATGCCGCCCGCGCCGCCGGCACCGGGCGCCGAGCCGGAGACCGGGCGTCCCCGCGCGCTGGGGGCGACGCCGTCTCCCGCGGACGGGGTGGAGCAGAGGATCACCGCGCTCACCGCGCAGAACGTGCTGTTCGCGCTCGGTGGGCTGCTGCTCGTGGTCGCGGCGGCCGTCTTCACCGCGGTGGCCTGGGCGCAGGTCGGCGTCATCGGGCGGGCCGCGATCCTGGCGGCGGCGACCGGGACGGTCCTCCTGGTGCCACCGTTCGCGGTGCGCCGGGGACTCCACGGCGCCGCCGAGACCCTCGCCGCCGTCGGGCTGCTGATGGTGCTGCTGGACGGGTACGCGGCCTGGGCCGTCGACCTCCTCGGCGTGCAGGGGCTGGGCGGGCCGGGCTACTCCGCCACGGTATGCGCGGTGACGGCGGGGATCGCGCGGGGATACGGACGGCTCGCCGGACAGGCCGGGCACCGAGACGGGTCGGCCGGGCACCGAGACGGGTTGGCCGGGCACCGAGACGGGCCGGCCGGGCACGAAGGCGGATTGGCCGGGCACCGAGACGGGCCGGCCGGAGGTGGGCTGGCCGGGCCCGGGATCGCGGCGGTGCTGGTCGCGCAGCCGGTGCTGCCGCTGCTCGCGGTGGCGGGTGATGCCGGGGCGACCGGGTGGTCGGTGGCGCTGAGCGGGGTCGCCGTCCTCGACGCGGTCGTCGTCCGGCTCCGCCGGGAGTGGGCCGAGCCGAGCGGGCCGGGGCTGGTGGCGTACCTCTGCGGGCTCCTCGCCGTGAGCGGGGCCGGGATGATGGCGCTCGCCGACCTGGCGGTGGTGGAGAGCGCGACCGAGGCGGCCCGGTCGGGTGGCGCGCTGGTGCTGGCCGCGGCGGTGGCGACCGGCGCGGCGGTGCTCTCCGGCTACCGGACGGCGCAGGCCTGGACGGCGGGCCTGCTCACCGCGGCGGTCGGGATCGCGGGCGGCGGGTGGGCGCTCCAGCTGGACGCCGGCAAGCCGCTGACCCGCCTCGCGATGGTCGCCCTGGCCGTGGCGGTGGCGGTCGTCGCGGTCCGGACCCGGCTCCCCGGCATCGTCGGCCGCGGCACCTGGATCGGCGCCCTGGCGGTGGCCGCGCCGCCCGCGGTCGGCGTCGCGTGGGCGGCCGTGGTCGCCGGCACGCACAGCGTCGCAACGGCACGCCCGGCCCTGAGCGCGGCATGGACCACCACCGTGTCCGGTTTCGAGTGGGACATTCTGCTTGCGCTGGTGGGGGTGCTTTGCGCGTACGTGATAAGCCTCCCCGACAGGGCACGCACGGACCTGGGGCTGACCGCCCTGCTGATGGCCGCCCTGCTGACCCCGGCGGCGCTGCGGCTGCCGTGGTGGACGGCGGCGCTGCTCGGCATGCTCGTCGCCGCGAGCGCGATCGCCCTGGCCACCCGCGCCACGGACGATCTCCGGCTGCTCTTCCGGCTCGCCGTGAGCGTGACGGCGACGGCACACGCCCTGCTCGTCGCGTTCGGCGACGCCGCCGTCGCGGCCGGGGTGTGCGGCAGCATCGTGGCGATCGGCGCGGTGACCGGTTTCGGTCTGCGCGCGGACGCACGCCACGGCGACGTGACCGGTCCGGCACGGCAGCGCGGTGTCGTCGGGGCCGGGGCCGTCACCGCCGGGCTGCTCGCGATCGCGCCCACCGTGTGGCTCGCCCTGCTGGCGCTGGACGTCCCGGTGACCCTGCGAGTCCGCGCGATCCTGCTGGTCGGCATCCTGCTGTGCGCTGCCGCGCGCCACCCGTCGGTCTCCACGCCGCAGGTGACCGGCGTGGCGCTGCTGGTCGCGGCGGCCACCCCGCTGTGGGCGATTCCGGGCACCGATCCCGGTGCGCTCTACGTCGGCGCGGGCCTGCTGCTGGTCGCCTCACTCGCCACCGCTCGCCTACCGAAGCACGCCGCGACCCGCTTGCCGGAGCACGCCGCGACCCGCTTGCCGGTGTTCGCCGCCGCGGGCGTGCTGGCGGTCGGCCTGGCCGCCTGGACCGGCGAAGACCTGGCGAAGGTCCTGGTCAGGCCGTATGGAGCGCTGGCGTTCGCATGGGCCGGCGGCCACCCGTCGTCATCCCCGATCGCGTGGGCGACGGTCGCCGCGGTGCTGATGAGCGCCGCCGCCGCGGGCCGGTTCGCCTGGTCCCTCTCCGCCACGCGCACGGCCGCCGCGATGGCGGTGGCGCCACTGCTCGGGCTGGCGATCCCGCTCGGGGTGGCCGCCGCCCGCGCACCGTGGCCCGCGGTTCCGCTGACGTCGCTGACCGTCGGGCTGGCCGGCATGGTCGTCCTCACGCTGGGCACGTCGCGGCCGGACCGGCGCGCCGGGCTGACCGCGGCGTTCGGGGTACTCGCCGGCGCCGGGCTCTGCGGCGCGACGCCGGTCGCCGGCGCGATGCTCGCCGCGTTCGCCCTGGTCGTGGTCGCCGGGGCGGTGGCGGGCGTGGCGGCCCGCACGGAGATCGCCCGGATCGCCGGCTGGGTGACCGGCACGCTCGCCCTGATCGTCGTCGCGGTCACCGCCGCCCACGTCGCGGAGCTGCGGACCGGCGGCAGCGCCCTCGCCGTACTGGCCGCCGCCGCGGTCGCCGCCGCCCTGGAGTGGATGCTGGCGGCGAAGCGGCCCCGCGAGGCCCGGCCGGTCGCCGCCGTCGCCCAGGCCGCCGCCGTGATCGCCCTGATGACCGCCGGAACGCTCGGCCGCGCCGCCCTGATCGCCACGCTCTGGTCGGTCGTCCTCGCGGTCCGCGCCCTGCGCCCGCACGAGACCCATACCGTCCGCAACGCCTACGCCCTGGCCGCCGCGGGTGGCGCCCTGCTCGGCTGGTGGCTTCTCCTCTCCGCCCGGCAGGTCGGCGTCGCCGAGGCGTACACCGCTCCCGCCGCCGCGGCCGCCCTCGCCGGCGGCTGGTTCGCGCGCCGCCAGCGCCCGGTCCTGCCGTCGTGGACCGCGTACGGCCCCGCGCTCGCCGCCGCCTTCCTGCCCACCCTCGCGGTGATCGCCGGCAGCGGCCCGGACCACCCCGAGTACGCCCGCCGCCTGCTGCTCGGCGCGGACGCCCTGGCCGTGCTGATCGCCGGCGCGACGGCCCGCCTGCGGGCCCCGGTCGTCTCCGGCGCCCTCGCGCTGACCCTGATCGCTCTGCACGAGCTCGCCCAGATCTGGGACCTCGTCCCGCGCTGGGCCCCCCTGGCGCTCGGCGGCCTCCTGCTGGTCGGCATCGCCACCACGATGGAGCAGCGCCGCCGCGACCTGACCCGCCTCCGCGACGCGATCACCCGGATGGACTGACGCGACTCTCCGGCGACCGTGCCGGATCACGGGCGGGCGGGGCGGAGGAGTTCGCGGGCGGTCTCGTAGGCCTCCTTGAACAGGGCCGGGTCCACCCAGGAGTGGCGGGACATGTAGGCGGGCCAGTCCTCGGTGCCGGCGATCAGGCGTAGCGCCGGGATGTGGTAGTGGCGCTGGCGGCAGCGCAGGCCGTCGGTGCAGACGGCCCACTGCGGGTTGGGGAGCTCGATCACCTCGGCGAGGCTGACGGCCGCGCGGCCGCTGCGGCCGGAGACCGCCAGGCGGACCACCTCCAGGAGGGCGCGGACCGCGGCGGCCGCGTCGATCTCGCGGGACGGGGTGCCCCGGGGCAGGGCGCGCCGCAGCCGCCTTGATCGGGGCGTCGCGTTCGGTGCAGACCTCTCGGATGATCTCTGTGAGTCGTTCGTCCACTGTGCCGTCGATGGCCTTGCGCTCGTATTTCGGGCACCAGGCGAGGTGGTGGTGGCAGTGGTATACGACGTTGTTGTTCGATCTGACCTCGTCCATGCTTGCACTGTGTAGCTCGATGCCGTATTGAGTCTGGTGTGTCCGAGACGGTGCGTTACACCTACCGCCTGCGGCCCGGCCGCATCGCGCAGGCCGCACTGCTCGGCGAGTGGGGGCGCTGCCGGTGGTTGTGGAATGAAGCCGTTCACCAGCAGAGGACCGGCCGGAAGCCGACGTTCGGGAAGCTGTCGAAGCTGCTGACCGAGGCCCGGTCCCGTAATGCCTGGCTGCGTGAGGGTTCGCAGGTCGCGCAGCAGCAGACCCTGCGCACCTACGGTGCCGCTCTGGACCACTGGTTCAGGGTCAGGGGCCGGGGACGGCCGAAGGTCAAGCGTAGGAAAGACGCGTTGCCGACCCTGGAATACACCACCCGTGGTTTCCGGGTCAGAGACGGCCGGTTGTGTCTGCCCGGCACGGTGACCGTCCCGATCGTGTGGTCCCGTGAGCTGCCGTCCGCACCGACCTCCGTCCGTATCTACCAGGACTCCCTCGGCCACTGGTACGCCTCGTTCGTGGTCCGCCGCGAGCAGGCCCAGACGCCGGGCGCGGATCTGCCGGGTATCGGTGTGGACTGGGGTGTGAAGACGACCGCTACCACCACCGACCCGGTGTTCGACCTGCCCCACCTCGGCCACCGGAAACGGTGTGCCGCCGAGCTGGCCAGGGCTCAGCGTAGGATGGCCCGCCGCCGTCGACCCAAGGGGCAGAAGGCGTCGAACGGCTACGTGTCCGCGAAGCGGCAGGCGGCCCGGATCCGCAAGAAGGCGGCCCGGCAGAACACCCACGACGCCCGCGTCTGGGCCAAGACCGTGGTCGACCACCACGGCCTGATCGCGGTCGAGGACTTCAAACCGAAGTTCCTGGCCAAGACGTCGATGGCCCGCAAGGCCGCCGACAACGCGATCGGCGCCTGCAAGAAAGAGTTGATCGAACGTGGCGTGCGGGCGGGCCGCACGGTGGTGCTGGTCCCGCCCGCCTACACCACGATGACCTGCTCCGCGTGCGGTGAGAGAGCCAATCACCGCCTCGGACTGGGCGTACGCACTTTCGAGTGCGCGGCCTGCGGCTACACCGCAGACCGCGACCTCAACGCCGCGAGAAGCATTCTCGCCACGGCTGAACGCGACCGTGCCAGTGCCGACGACGTCAGACACCAGATCGCCTCCTTCCGGGACGGTGGATCAGATGCGGTCCGAGCTGGGAATCCAGAGCCGCAAGGCTCCGGAGGGAAATCCCCCGGATTCATCCGTGGGGATCGTTAAGATGATGTCGAACTACCTGGCCCAGCTCTACATCGCCGAGGGCCGGTTCGAGGAGGGTGAGCGGGTCATCGCCGAGGCGCTGCGGCGGGCCGCCGGGGACCGAGCGCTGAGCATAGAGGCCGGCCGGACCTCGCTGCCGGGCCGCTGCACGAGGGCTGGCGGCGGTGGGCACCATGCCGTCACTGCGCAGCGAGGAGCTGTACCTGATCCACTTCCAGGTCACCGGGGACGTCACGGCGCTCGACCGGGCGTACGCGATCCTGGAGGCGAAGGCCGCGACGATCACCGACCCGGACCACCGGCGGGTCTTCCTCACCCGGGTGCCGGTCAGCGCGGCGATCATGGCAGCCCGGCGGTCACGCTGAGGCCAGGGCGCGGGAGATGGCGCGGGCGCTGGAGCGGACCAGCGGGGACAGGGCCTGCGGGGCGAATGACCCGTATCGGACGACCAGGGAGACAGCGGCGATCACCGTGCCGGCCGGGTCGCGGATCGGGGCGGCCACCGAGAGCGCGTCCTGCGTGACCTGACGGTCGGAGACCGCGAACCCGTTCGCCCGGACGTCGGCCAGCATCCGGGCCAGCAGCTGAGGATCGGTGACCGTGTGCGGGGTGAACCGCCGGATCGCCGCGCCGAGCACCTCCTGCTGCAGCTCCGGCGGGGCGTACGCGAGCAGCACCAGGCCGACACCGGTCGCGGAGAGCGCGAACCGGCCGCCGACCCGGGTGTGCACCGGCACGGCCCGGCTGCCCGCGATCCGCTCGACGAAGACCAGCTCGGCGCCCTCGCGGACCGCCAGCTGGACGTTCTCGTGGGTCACCTGGGAGAGGTCCTCCAGGTACGGCAGAGCCCGTTCCCGCAGGCCCTGGCCGCGCGGCGCGAGCGCGGCCACCTCCCAGAGGCGCAGGCCGACGGTGTAGCGCCCGGCCGTGTCCCGCTCCAGCGCGCCCCACGCGATCAGCTCGCCGGCGAGCCGGTGCACGGTCGACAGCGGCAGCCCGGACCGGCGGGCGATATCGGTCAGCGTGAGCGCCGCGTGCCGGGGCCCGAACGCCTCGAGGATCCGCAGCGCACGCCCGAGGACCGGCCCGGTCACCGCGCGCACCGGCGGCCGCCGCTTCCCGGGCTCCGCGCTCATCGGGGCATCATCGCAGGTTTCCTGCTGATTGCTTCCGTATTACGGAAACCCCCGATGCCCGCGGTGCGGCCTGGGTCACACAATCCGGGTCACATCCGAGCACTCAACCCGGCACGGAAGAGGCGGACAGTGACGTCATTCGTTCAAGATCAGTGGTACGTGGCCGCGTACGCCCGGGAGGTCGGGCGCGAGCTCTTCTCCCGGACGGTCTGCGGCGAGTCGATCCTTCTCTGGCGTACGCGGGACGGCGCGGTCACCGCGATGTCGGACCGCTGCGTGCACCGCCGGTTCCCGCTCTCCGAACAGCCCAGCCACCTGGCCGGCGACACCGTGGTCTGCGGCTACCACGGGTTCACGTACGGTGCGGACGGCGTCTGCGTGGCGGTACCCGGTCAGACCCGGGTGCCCCGGACCGCCCGGCTGCGCAGCTATCCGGTGGCCGAGCAGGACTCGTTCGTCTGGGTGTTCATCGGCGACCCGGCACGCGCCGAGGGCACCCGGATCCCGCGCGCACCCTGGCTCGACCGGGCGGGCTGGACCGTGGTGTCCGGCATGGAGCCGCTGGCCGCCCGCTCCAGCCTGCTCGTCGACAACCTGATGGACCTCTCGCACGAGACCTACCTGCACGGCGGGTACATCGGCACGCCCGAGGTGGCCGCCACGCCGATCACCACCGAGGTCGACGAGGAGGCCGGGATCATCCGGGTCTCCCGGCACATGGCGGACGCGGAGTGCCCGCCGTTCTACGCCGACTCCACCGGGATCACCGGGCGGATCACCCGGTGGCAGGACATCGAGTTCACCCCGCCCTGCCTGTACGTGCTGCACAGCCGGATCGCCCCGGCCGGGGTGCTGCCGAACCCGGACGGCACCGACCCGGACGCCTTCCACGTCGAGGTGGTGTACGCGATCACCCCGGAGACGGAGAGCTCCACGCACGACTTCTGGGCGGTGGCCCGGGACTTCGCGCTCGACGACGAGGCGGTCAGCGAGTACCTCGCCAAGAGCAACCGGACCGTGGTGCTGCAGGACGTGACGGCGCTGGACGCCCTGGAGCGGGTGATCGCCGGGGAGCCGGACGGGCACCAGGAGCTCTCCATCAACATCGACACCGGCGGGCTGGCCGCACGCCGCATGATCGCCCGGATGGCGCAGCGATGACCGACCGGCTCCTGCGGGTGGCGTGGCTGCCCGGTTCCGATCGCCTCCACGGGGAGTGCCACTGCGGTGCCGCGTCGGAGTCCGACGATCCGATCGCGATGTGGGAGTGGCTGTCGGCCCACCCCGACCACCCGCTCGGCGGCCCGGCGGTCCCGGTCCTCCCGGCAACGCCGCCCCGGCCTCCGGCCCACCTCGTGACCGCCCTCCGGAGGTAGTCGTGACCGAAACCCTGCGTCTACGGGTCGCCCGGCACACCGTCGCCGCCGACGGTGTGGTGGTCCTGGAACTCCGGCACGAGGACGGTCGGCCGCTGCCGGACTGGGCGCCGGGCGCCCACATCGACCTGCTGATGGCGCCCGGGCTGACCCGGCAGTACTCGCTCTGCGGCGACCCCACCGACCGGCACGGCTGGCGGGTCGCCGTGCGGCGGGAACCCGATGGGCGCGGTGGCTCCCGGCACATCCACGACACACTGTCCGCCGGTGATCAGGTCGAGGCCGGCGCGCCCCGGAACCGTTTCCCGCTGCGGCCGGCGAGCCGCTACCTGTTCCTCGCCGGGGGTATCGGGATCACCCCGATCCTGCCGATGCTCGCGGCCGCCACGACCGCGGGCGCGCGCTGGGAACTGCATTACGCAGGGCGTACCGGGACAGCCATGGCCTTCGGCGAGGAGCTGGCGGCGGCTCATGGTGACCGGGTCACGCTCTATCCCGAGGACGAGCGAGGGCTTATCGATCTCGACGGGCTGATCGGGCGGCAGGAGCCCGGCACGCTGGTCTACTGCTGTGGGCCGGAGGGCATGCTGACCGCTGTCGAACAGTGCTGCGCACGGTGGCCCGACCGGCCGCTGCACGTCGAGCGGTTCAGTGCAACAGCGGTCACCGCAGACGGCGGGGAGTTCGAGGTGGAGTTGGCGCGCTCCGGTCGTACCGTAAAGGTGTTGCCCGGGGTGTCGGTCCTGGAAGCGGTCGAACGGGCCGGCGTCGACGTGCTCTCGTCCTGCCGCGAGGGGACCTGCGGGACGTGCGAGACGACCGTGCTCGCGGGTGAGGTCGACCACCGGGACAGCCTGCTCACCGCGGCGGAGCAGGCCGCCCACGACATCATGTTCATCTGCGTGTCGCGAGCGGCCTCACCACGGTTGATCCTGGATCTGTGACCGGATCGGGTCAGGGCTGGCGGGAGATCGTCGAGCAGTTGGAGGAGGCCGGCAGACCCGCCAGCCGGGCGCCGAGCCAGTCCACCGCGGAGAGCTGGTCGGTCAGCAGTGGACCGAAGTGGTTCAGCAGCGGGCTACCCGTGTCCGGCAGGCTGATCGGCGCGTAGACCACCGAACCGCCCAGGTCGCACCAGTCGACCGCCATCTGCCGGGCCTGGCCGTGGGAGACCAGGTTGTCGTTGACCCCGGTCGCGACCCGCACCACGCCGACCGGTTTCGACGTGCCGATCAGCTGGTCGGCGACGAACGCCCGCAGGGCCGGCTCGGCCTGGATGATCTCGGTGAGCGACTCGCCGTTCGTGGTCCACGACGAGCTCTCCTGTCCGGCGTAGCCGAAGAGGGCATCGCCGACGCACATCGTGGACAGGTCGGTGAGCGCCGTCTTCCCGGCCGTGCTCAGATACTCGTCGAGCAGCGGTGCGAGGGCGGGTTCGGACTGGACGAACCCGTTGACCGCCCAGCCCAGCGCGCCGGCCAGCTCGGTGCCGTCGATCGCGGCCGTGACGTCCTCCAGGTCGGCGGGCGGCGCGCCGGCGTAGGTCGCGGTCACCGTGACGTCCGGCGCGTAGGTGGCCTGCAGCTCCGCGGCCGCGGCGACCGCTCCCCCGCCCTGGCTGTAGCCGTAGAGACCGATCGGGGACCTCGCGGTCAGCGACGTCTTCGGCAGCGCCTTCGCGGCCCGGGCGGCATCGAGCACCGCATGGCCCTCGTCGACCCGGTTGACGTACGTGTGCAGCCGGTCGGTGGCGCCGAGCCCGACGTAATCGGTCTGCACGACCGCGATCCCGCGCAGCAGGAGCTGGTAGATCGCGAGGACCTCGTACCCGATCGAGATCGTGGTCTGTGAGTCCTCGGTGCCCACCACCAGGCCGCGCTCCAGGGCGAGCGAGGTGGAGCACTGGTCGCCCTGGCCCATCGTGCCGGGCGCGAGCACCACCAGCGGCCGCGCGGTCAGCCCCAGCCAGGGCAGGGCCGGTTCGAGGTACGCCCCGGTGACCGCGACCGGCTCGCCGTTCGCGTCGGTGGACTTGTACATGATCCGGGTCGCGGTGCCCGGCAGGGTGCCGCCGATGCCCGGCAGGGAGAGCGCGAGCGGCAGTTTCTCGCTGCGCACGAGCGTCCCGTCGGCCGCGGGCAACGTCGCCGGCGGCGTGTAGAAGTCGGGGATCGTCACCCCGCGCGAGACGACCGTGGCACCCGCGGGGAGGGCGCCGAGCACGGTTCCGGCGAGGGACGCGACGAGCAGTGTGGCGGAGATGCGTTTCCAGAGGGACATGTCCGGCCTCCAGCGGCTCAATGGTTACCGGACGGTAACCAGGCGAACCGAGACCTTCCAGAGGTATCTGTTATCACTCTTGTCGATATAATGACCGGCTCGTAGCCGTCAGCACTCCCCGCTCAGCAGGCCACGCAGGCTGTCGAGAAGCTCCTCGTCGTCGAGGGTGAGCCGGATCGAGCCACGGCGTTCGTCCATCCGCACCCGGACGATGCCGAGCGGGACACGGTCGAGTCCGACCTCGACCTCCACGTTGAACGGCTGCGCCTGCAGCGCCGCCACCAGTTCGTCCCGTGTCACCGCATCGCCCCCCTCATACACGGGTCCTGTGTGGACCAGGATGCGCCCGCCCTCCTCGCCTATGCAAGTTCGTGCCCACGATTTTTCAGAGACGAACCCCTATGCGCCAACCCTGTGGATCAGGTACAACACAGAGAACAGTGGTTGTGGATGAGGAACGTGCCGGTACGCAAGGTCCCCACGGTCAAGCTCCGCCGGCTCACCGCGGAGCTCAAACGGCTGCGCATCGCGGCCGGCGTCACCATCGACGACGTGGTCAAACAGACCGGGATCGATCAGTCGTCCGTGTACCGGATCGAGCGCGCGCTGAACAAGCCGCAGCGCCGGACGGTGACCACGTTGCTCGCCCTGTACCACGTGGACGATCAGCGCCGCGAGACGCTGCTGACCTGGCTCAAGGAGAGCGACCAGCAGGACTGGCTGCAGGCGTACGAGCCGTACCTGCCCGAGCAGTATCAGGCGTATGTCGGATTCGAGTACGAGGCCGAGCGGCTGAGCAACTACGAGCCGCTCTTCGTCCCCGGCCTGCTGCAGACCGCCGACTACGCCCGGGCGGTCATCGAGGACGTCGGCCAGGAACGGCACTTCACCCCCGAGGAAGTGCAGAAACGCTTGGATGTACGCCGCCACCGCCAGAGCATCCTGCACCGCCCGGCACCGCTGCAGCTCTACTCCGTGATCGACGAGGCCGCGATCCGCCGTACCGTGGGCGGCCCGGAGATCATGCGCGCCCAGATCCAGCACCTCGCCAAGGTCTCCGCCGCCTCGAACGTGACCCTGCGGATCGTGCCGTTCAGCGCCGGCGCGTACCCCGGGATGACCGGCCCGTTCACGGTCATGTACTTCACCGACCCGTTCGACGCACCCCTGGTGTACGCCGAGGGAGTGACCGGAAACGCCTTCCTGGAGAGGGAGAATGACGTGGCCAGGTTCGCCGACACCTTCGAGTTCATCGCCGGTGCGGCCCTGAGCGTCACCCAATCCCGGAAGTTGCTCCAGGAGATAGCGAAAACCGCGTAAGAGAAGAGGGACCCCGGATGGATCTCACCGACGCCAGATGGTTCAAGAGCAGCCGATCCGGGCACGACGGGGCGTGCGTCGAGGTCGCCATCGTCCGGGAGGGGGTCGCCGTGCGCGACACCAAGGACCGGGACGGCGGCACGCTCGCCTTCACCCACGCCGAGTGGGCCGCCTTCGTCGCCGGCGCCAAGTCCGGCGAGTTCGACGACTGACCGCCCCTGACCGACCGCCGCGGGTTCTTCACTCGGCGGGGCGCATCAGCACCGCGGCGGCCAGCAGGGGCACCACCAGCAGACCGAGACACGCCAGCGCCGCCGGGAGCGTCATCCAGCGGTGCAGGGTCACGACGAACAGCGGGCTCACGATGAACCCGCCGTAGGACACCGTGGTGACCCGGGCGACCATCCGGCCGCCCGGGTCACGCTCCGCCGCGTGGGCCAGCCGCGTGGGCCAGCAGAGCCGGCAATCACCGGACCACACCGACCAGCGGCGCGGTCACCACGACCGCCACCGGGAACGCCGCGTGCACCCGCTGGAACGACCGCCGGTCAGCCCGGGCCACCGCCATGTTCAGGCAGACGTCCAGCGCCCCGCGTTCCCGCCCCCGGGCCAGCCGCCCGGCGAACGCCATCGCCGGGATCGCGCCGACCGGGATCGCCACGAGGGCCGGCCCGAGATCCCCGAGCGTGCCCCCGATCCGGTCCTGCACCGCCGGGAGCAGCGCACCCCAGGCACCCCAGAACACGCCCCAGACTCCACACACGACGATCAGCGGCATCACCTCACGTTATTTGAACATTCCGGACGCGGCGGCCGTTGCTGGTGGGGGAGTCATGGTCAACGGATCGGAGATGTCGTGCGTGTCGTACTCGCGTGGGTGACGACCTGCTGGGCCGTGGTCGTGTCGCTGGCCCCGCTGCTCCAGGTACGCCTGGTCGTCCGCCACCGCGACTCGTCCGGTTCCTCGGCCGGCTGGCCGGCCACCATCTTCATCGGCTCGTCGCTCTGGGCCCTGTACGGCCTCGTCACCGACGACCTGCCCCTGATCATCGCGGACAGCATCGGCGCCCTGATCAGCCTCTTCACCGTCATCATGATCCAGATCTACCGCCCGGCCCGGCGCGCCGCCGATCAGCCGGTGCCGTAGGACACCGCGGGCTCGCGGTGCGATCTGCAGACCATGCCGGCGATACGGACGGCGGTCACCCCTACCGAGGGAGCCTGCGGCCCCCACGCCGGTTCGCCGCGGAGTCGGATCGCCGACGCCTCACGTGACCCGATCGGTCCGTGAACCGGTCTCCTCGGCCCAGAGCAGGGCGGCGATCCGGCCGACGGCGCGGTCGCGGTGGCGGCGGTAGGTGTTGAACGACAGGTGCAGGCCGACCGCCACCCGCTGCTGTGTGGTGGCCGGGCGCAGGAACGTCCTGGTGACCAGCTCGGCCAGCGCGGGCTCCAGTGCCCCGGCCGCCTCCTCCACCAGTCCCCGCAGCACCTCGGCGGGCGGCCGCTCAGACCGGCGGCGGACCATCCTGGACCGCAGGAGCGGGTTCGCGGCGAGCGCTTCCGGCGTGGTCAGCACGCGCAGGGCGGAGCGGACGGCGTCGGTGAACTCGTCCCGGCCGAGCAGCGGGACCGCGGCCTGCGCCGGGCGTACCGGAGCGCCCATCTGACGCGCGTGCAGCGCCCGGGTCCACTCCTCGGCGCCCGCCCGCCGCCAGTCGTGCGCGAACACCGGATACCACGCGTCGCCGATCCGGTAGTCCGCGTCGGGCGCCGGGAGGAAGTCGAGGAACTCCATCGCCGGGCGCCACCGGTCGCCGTCCGCCCAGGCACCGGTCAGGGTCCACGCCGTGTCGCCGGTGAGCTGGAGGATGTCCAGCATCTGGCACGCCACGAACAGGGTCGTCGACGGCGACGGCGCCTGCCCGCACTCCCGGTCCAGGAAGAAGCGCCACGCCCGCACCCGCTCGCCCGGCCGGGGCGCGCCGTTCTTGGCCACGAAGTGCCACATGGCCTCGGCACCCGGATCCACACCGAGATCATCTTCGGTCAGGTCCAGGCAGGCGGCATATCCGTTCACCAGCCCCTCTCCGGTACGGAACACCCGGAACGCCGACGGCTGCCGCCGCATCCAGTACGCCACCAGGTCCGCCTGCTCCGCGCCCTGCCACGCCGCGGTCATCGCGACGACCGGGCCGTGGTCGGCGTCGCGAAGGCCGTCGGCGTACCCGCCCAGCGGCGGCGGGAGCGCGCTCAGCCCGGCGACCGGGGAGCGGCCGCCGTTGAGGACGACCATCCGCGCCACCAGCTCGAACCGTTCCCGTTCGTCCGCCACGGCCCGCACCCGCTCCCGGAAGGCGACCAGCTTGCGCAGGAACGTCTCGGCGTACCGCGCCGGGTCCCGCCAGCGCAGGTCGGCCTCGAGGACGTCGCGGACCACGTCGTGCGGGTACAGGCCGTACGGGCTCTCCCCGATGAACGGCTGGCCGCGCAGCCAGGCGAAGAGCTCGGCCGCGTCGCCGCCGACCATCGCCCGCAGGTAGTCCTCGGTGGTGGCCGGCACCAGCGCGCACGCCTCCAGGGCCGCCCGGTGCCGCGGGCCGGGCGCCGCCTCGACCAGGCGGGCGACCAGCGCGCTCACCACGTCGGGCACGTCGCGCAGGCTACGCGGGGTGACGCCCCGGGCGACCGCGTCGGCGAGCAGCGCCAGGGTGAGCGGATGACCGTGACCGATCGCCAGCAGCTGGTCGTGCACCGCCTCCGGGACACCCTGCCCGGCCAGGTAGGCACGCCCGTCGGCGTCGGGCAGGCCGTCCAGCGCGACGACCCGGGTCAGTGCCCGCCACGCCGGGTCGGCACGCCAGCCCGGTCCCGGCGGCCGCCGTCCGGCGATCACCACCGGGCAACCGGCGGGCAGCGAGGGCAGGTAGCGGTCGCGGGCCCAGTCGTCGATCGGCTCCAGCAGCTCGTACGTGTCGATCAGCAGCACCGGGCGGCCGCCGTCCGGCACGGTGGGCAGGCTGCCCGGGCCGAGCGCGAGGTAGCGGGCGTCGACCCGGACCGGGATACGCCCCTGCTCCGCCGCCGTCGCCGCGAAGACGTCGAGCAGCGCGGACTTGCCCACCCCGCCGGGGCCGTGCACGAAGAGCACGCCCGCCGTCGCGAGCACCTCGCGGAAGAGCGCGATCTCCGGCTCCCGGCCGACGAACGACGCACGGCGCAGCGCGTCCACAGTGTCCTGGAGCCGTGACATGGTCCGACCCTAACGGGCACCGAACGGGCACCGGTATGGGCAGTCGGTCACCCCGGATCGGGGCGACGATCGGGGCATGACCGATTTTCCCAGCAACTGGGGCCGATGGGGCGACACCGACGAGCGCGGCGCCGTCAACCTGATCACCGACGAGGTACGGGCCCGGGGCGCCGCCGAGGCCCGTACCGGCCAGACCGTGTCGCTCGCCCGGCTGACCACCCCGTTCCCGCTGACCGGCGGCCCGTTCGCGCCGACCACGGCGTCCACCACCGCGGTGCAGACCGTGATGATCCACGCCGGGCCGGGCGTCCCCGCGATGGCCGAGGTGATGATCGTGACCACGCACCACCCGGAGGTCACCCACCTGGACGCGATGGGCCACTGGGCGGAGGGCGGCCGGGTCTACCCCGGGGTCGACGCGGCGGCGAGCTCCGGCGCCGAGGGCGTACGGCACGGCGCCGCCGACGTCTACGCCGGCGGCATCCTGACCCGCGGCGTCCTGCTCGACCTGGCACCCGGCGGGCGGCTGGACCCGGGCCACCCGGTGACCGGCGCGGACCTGGACGCGGCCGCCGACCGGGCCGGGGTCACGGTGCTGCCCGGCGACGCGCTGGTGGTCCGGGGCGGCTGGGACCGGGTCGCCGACGGCGCGCAGCCCCTGCCCGGCATGACCCTGGACGCGGTCCGCTGGATGCACGAGCACGGCGTCGCCGTCTACGCCGGTGACATCGGGGACGCCCGCCCGCCGCTGCCCGGTGAGGTGCCGGGCGCGCTGCACCGGTTCGCCCTGGGCCGCCTGGCCATCCCGCTGATCGACGGCGCGGACCCGGACGAGCTCGCGGCGACGTGCGCGCGGCTGGGCCGCTGGACGTTCCAGTTCGTGGTCGCCGCGCCCCGGATCGCCGGCACCACCGGGCTGCCGGTCAACCCCCTGGCGATCTTCTGACCCGCCGGACCGGGAAACTGCGAGTGGTTCGCCGAGGCCGTCGAGTGGCTCGGGGCACGCCTGCGGGTCGGGGCACGCCTGCGGGTCGGGCCGCTCGCGGTCGGGAGGGTGACGCCGTCTAACGGCACATCGGGCCGGCGGCACATCGCACTAGTGGCACATCGAGCCGAGGCCGAGGAAGAGGCAGCACGAGCCGGTCAGGGCGATCATCACCGCGGCGATCGCCCGGGCGAAGACGTCGGTCCCCGCACGGCCCCGGACGGTCACCGGGAGGAACTGCTCCACCAGCACCAGCAGGATCCAGCCGCCCAGCAGGAGCAGGAACTGGACTTCGTCCAGGTGGCGGAAGGTGCTCGCATTACCGGCCCCGCCGTAGTTGGAGCAGTCCTCCACCCGCAGCGCCGGACCGGCGAGCGCCAGCACCACGGCGAGCACCCCGCCGCCGACGAGGAGGGCCCAGAATCCGCTCAGCGGTGACGGGGGTTTGATCACCGGCCGACCTTAATGGGACCGCGCCATCTCACCGCGGCTCGATCAACTCGCCCGGCTCACCCGATGAGGCGGGGGCGGCCGGAGAGCCAGCCGAAAGTGATCAGGATGAGGTCCAGCACGATGATCACGGTCAACGGCAGGCTCCAGGAACCGGTGGCGTCGTGCAGGGCGCCGACCACGATCGGGCCGGCCGCCGCGACGATGTAGCCGACCGACTGCGCCATGCCGGAGAGCTGGGCGGCCTGCGTGTGGTCGACCGTACGCAAGCCGAAGAAGGAGAGGGCCAGCACGATGCTCGCGCCGCCGCCGACACCCGCCAGCGACGCCCAGATCGCGCCGTACGCCGGAAAAGCGAGAATGCCGCCGGCCGCACCGGCCAGCAGAACCGGGACGATCACGCCGAGCAGGCGCTGGTCCCGCGAGCGGTGGATCAGCGTGGAGCAGGCGATGCTGCCCGCGATGCCGAAACCGTTCAACAGCAGCTGATGTACGCCGGCGGTGGCGGCGCTCACCCCGGCGGCCGTCTCCATCGAGGGCAACCAGGTGATCAGCACGTAGTAGCCGGTGGACTGCAGCGCCATGAACGCGGTGACCTGCCACCCGAGCGCGGTCCGCCACGGACTCCGCCCGCGCCCACCGGCCAGCCCGCCCACAACCGCCCGCCCCACCGCACCCGCTCGGTCCACGCCGGAGGCCGCCGCGCTCGCACGCTCCGAATCGCCGACTCCCCCGTTCTGCAAACCGGCCGTGCCTGCGTTCGGCAGACCAGCGGCGTCCACGTTTCGCAGACCGGCGGTGTCCGCGTTTCGCAGACCGGCGGCGTCCGCGTTTCGCAGACCAGCGGTGTCCACGTTTCGCAGACCGGCGGTGTCCACGTTTCGCAGACCAGCGGTGTCCACGTTTCGCAAACCGGCGGCGGCGTCCGGGAGCGCGCCCCGGAGCTGTGGGAGCATCGCGCCGAGGGCGATCAGCGCCAGGCCGGACCACATCGCCAACGGCAGCCGCCAGCCGAGCGCGGTCAGGCCCGCGACCGGCACGGCGGCACCGGCCGCGATCGCCGCGAACGAGGACTGCACCGCCGAATAGGTACCGGTGATCTGCCCGATCCGGTGCGGAAAGTCCCGCTTGACCAGGGCAGGAAGCATCACATTGAGTACGGCGATCGCCATGCCGAGCAACCCGGTGCCCAGCCAGAGCAGCGGTTGCCCGGGAAGCGAGCGGACCACCAGCCCGACGGCGAGCACGACGAGGCCACCGGCGAGCGCGCGTTCCAGCCCGAGACTGCGGGCCAGCGCGGGCGCAAACGGGGAGACCACGGCGAACGCGACCAGCGGCAGGCTGATCAGCGCGGACGCGGTCAGCGAGGAGAGGCCCAGCTCGCGCTGCAGCTCCTCGATGACCGGCCCGACCGTGGTGATGCCGGCCCGCAGGTTGCCCGCGACGAGCAGCAGACCGGTAAGGATCAGCGCGGGGCTGAGGGTTCGGGCGGCACTCCCACCGACGGCACGATCAGTCACGGTCATCGGCGGTGTCTCCGTCATCAGGAACGCCCGTGTCGGTAACGCCCGTGCCAATAGCGCCCGCTTCCACGGCCACGGGAGAGCCGACAGCGCGAGCAGCGGCGCGGTCGGCGATCTCGTGGGCGAGGCGGGCGGTGCGCTCCGCCGCGTCGGCGGCGGCGTCCGGGTCACCGGCGGTGACGGCATCGACGATCGCGGCGTGGGCGGCGTCGATCTCGGTCAGCCTCGGTAGCGCCGCCGGGAAGTCGAGGTCCGGTGAGTTCAGGTGTTCGAGGGCCTGCTCGTTCCCGCCGGTGCCGCGATACAGCTCCGCGAGCAGCGCGTTCCCGGAACACTCCAGCAGCAGCCGGTGGAACCCGATGTCCGCCGCCGCGTACGACGGCCCGTCGGTCGCCGCCGCGCGCGCCGCGAACGCCTCGGCCAGCGCGACCCGCTGCTCGGGAGTCGCCCGGATCGCCGCGAGGCGGGCACCCTCGCGCTCCAGCAGCAGCCGAACCTCGGCAACGTCGGTGGCCCGGTCGTGCTCCAGCCGCCGGGCGAGCACCGGCGCGAGATCGCTGGTCGCCACCACGAAGGTCCCGTACCCCGCCCGGGCCCCGAGCAGCCCGGCGTGCACCAGCGAGCGCAGCCCCTCACGAACGCTGTTCCGGCTGACCCCCAGCTCACGGGTCAGCTCGGCCTCGGTGGGCAGGAGCGCACCGACCGGGAACTCCCCGGCGACGATGCGCCCGCGGATCTGGGCGGCCACCTGTTCCGACAGCGGAACGTTGGGACTCAAGCGCGGCATGCCCCCACCGTAGCCTTCAGCCAATTGTCGGACAATAGGACTGAGCAGGGCGGAGTGTGCACTGCGCCTCAGGAAAACACGCGCTTCAGGGACGCACGCGCCTCAGGGACGCACGCGCCTCAGGGACGCACGCGCCTCGGGGATAGATACGCCGAAGCGGGCGCCGGAACGTCACGGCACCCGCTTCGATCAGGCTCGATCAGAACCAGACTTTTCTACCGCCGACCGGCCGGCCGACAGCACCGAGGATCCAGAGCACCGCACCGACGATCAGAAGAATGACGCCGATCGTGTACAGGATGGATACGTGCAGAAGGTATCCCAGCAGCAACAGGATCAGTCCAACAACGAGCATCGCTTCTCTCCGTCCGTCCGCGGGAATCCCCGCCGACCGCCTGATACCCAATGCCCCTCGCGAGCAATCCTCGCCAATCCCGCCCCGCTCCCCAGCACTCCGCCCCACCCCGGCACCACGCCCCGGCACGCCCCGCCCCGGCACCACGCCACGCCCCGGCACGCCCGGACCCGGACCCGGTCCCGGACCCGGACTCGCCCCCGAACCCGGCTGGCGATCTTGGCAAAGGCAACGCGCCGGAGAGGGGGCCCACCCCAATACCGGGGGAATCCCCCATCCCAACAGGCATCCTGCCCGAAAACCAGTGATCTTGACGGCCCGCCTGTGGACAACCCCGTGTCGAGGCGAGAACACGAACACGCATCGACGCGACCAGGGCGCAGGGCCCGACCGAAATTGACCAGCAGAATCACGGGTGACCCTGCTGATCAAATCTGAACCGGCCGGGCAGCACCCCGCGGGCAGTGAACTGGCGGCCCAGGGAGCCCCGGCCGGTCGGCTGGCGTTCACGGGTCAATCGGACTGCCCGACACACCCCGGACCACCAGCCAACCACCCTGAGACACCCCGGAACGCCAGCCCACCACCCACGGGCACCCCGGAACGCCAGCCGACCGGCCGAGGTACCCCGGAACGCCGCCGGCTCACCATCCGCGAGCGCCGCCCGAACGGTCCACAACCGAACCCTGGCCGACGCAGCCGGAGACGGTCAGCTCGATGCGGGTGTGCTCGTCGGCGCGGCCTCGGCGGTCAGCTTCTCGGCCGAGGCGATCACCGCCTCAGGCGTCGGGCCGGTGCCGGGAGCGTGTGCCTTGCCCTCCAGGTCGTACGCGAGCTCCGCATGCTCAACGACGTCGATGCCCGCGGCCTCCTTCTCCGGTGACAACCGGAGGCCGATGGTCTTCTGCAGTACGACGGCGATCAGCAGACTGACCACGAAGGAGTACCCGAGCACCGCGAACGCCGCGATCGCCTGCTTGCCGAGCAGCCCGAACCCGCCGCCGTAGAACAGGCCGGACTGGCCGCTCGGCGCCTCGTCGGTGCCGAAGAAGCCGACCAGCAGCGTGCCGAGCAGGCCGCCGACCAGGTGCACGCCGATCACGTCGAGCGAGTCGTCGTAGCCGAGCCGGTACTTCAGCGAGATGGCGAGCGGGCAGACCACGCCGGCGATGGCACCGACCGCGAACGCGCCCATCGGGGTGACCGCGCCGCAGGACGGGGTGATCGCGACCAGGCCGGCGATCGCACCGGACATCGCGCCGAGCGTGGTGGCGTGCCCGTCCCGGAACCGCTCGACGACCAGCCAGGCCAGCATCGCCGCGCAGGTGGCGTTGAACGTGGTCAGCATGACGACCGAGGCGGCGTTCCCGGCCGCGAGCGCCGAGCCGCCGTTGAAGCCGAACCAGCCGAACCAGAGGATGCCGGCGCCGGCGGCGACCAGCGGCAGGTTGTTCGGCCGGGCCTGCTTGGGCCAGCCGGTGCGCTTGCCGACCACCAGGATCACGGCGAGGGCGCCGATACCGGCGTTGATGTGTACGGCCGTGCCACCGGCGAAGTCGACCGCGCCGAGCTTGTTGGCGATCCAGCCGCCGGTGACGCTGCCGTCCGCGGAGTCGAACGCGAACACCCAGTGCGCGACCGGGAAGTAGACCAGCGTCGCCCAGAGCCCGGAGAAGAGCAGCCACGGCCCGAACCGCACCCGGTCCGAGATGGCCCCGGCGATCAGCGCGGTCGTGATCACCGCGAACAGCGCCTGGAAGATCGCGACGGCCGCCGGGGGCAGCGTCGCGGTGTCGTCCCCGGCGACGAGATCACCGAGTCCCATGTGCTCGGTGATGTTGCCGAGAAGGCCGAGTCCACCGTACGAGTCCCCGAACGCCATCGAGAACCCGTAGAACGTCCAGAGCACGCCGACCACGGCGACCGCCCCGAACACCATCATGATCATGTTGAGTACGGACTTCGACCCGACCATGCCCCCGTAGAAGAGGGCGAGGCCGGGAATCATGAGCGCGACAGCCATGCTGCTCGCGAGGATGAATGCGGTGCTTCCGACGTCCAAGGGGGAGATCCTTCGTCTACTGGGAGTGTCCGCTGTTTGACGGCAGTAAACAGAGGGAGTGTTACCCCTGGATATCAGCGGTGCGGCGCGACCGTGTCGGGGAAGGCGATGACCGAGAGGAAGCGGATCGGGAGCTGGATCAGGTCGGCCGGGCCGTGCGCGCCCTCGCCGTCCATCTGCAGCGAGTCGCCGGGGGTGAGGCGGTGGACCGAGCGGCCGTGGGCGTAGTCCATCACGCCCTCCAGCATGTAGATGAACTCGGTGCCCGGGTGCTGGAAGAGCGGGTACGTCTCGCTCTTCACGGTCAGCGTGACGTGCAGGCACTCCAGCCGGCGGTGCTCGCCGCGCAGCGAGCCGAGCAGGTGGTACTCGTGCCCGGCCTGCGACCCGTCCCGGACGATCGCCGTGCCGCCACCGGCCGGGACGAACGAGGACGGGCGCTCCTTCTCCGCGCCGCGGAACAGGCTGGTCACCGGCACGTCCAGGCCACCGGCGAGCGCGGCCAGGGTGCCGAGGCTGCACGAGGTCTGGGCATTCTCGATCTTCGAGAGCATCGCCTTGGAGATGCCGACCCGGGTGGCCAACTCGGCGACCGTGAGCCCGTGCTGGTTGCGCAGTTCGCGCACGTTGCGGCCGATCGCCACCTCCAGATCGACCGCGCCGAGGGGCTCGCCGGCCGCCCTCTCGCGAGCGGTACCGGCGTCGTTGCGGAGCAGGGGGCTGTCGGTCACGGAGCAACACTAGTTTCCCGCAGCGGCCGGACCGCCGCGGGCACCGGACTCCCCGCCTCGACATAGCGGGCGGCGAAGCTGCCGTGATAGCCGAAGAGCGGCCCGAACCGCCGATGAGAAACGGTCACCCGAATCCGGAACCGCTCGGCGCGCTCGTCCCACGACTCGCGCACCTCGGCGTCACCGCGGATCAGCGACGGGCATCCCACGCCACCACGGAAGGCCTGCGCCCCGCTGCGGATCCGCAGGCTCCCATCGGGGAGAGCCGTCACGTCCAGGTCGACCGCGAGGTGCTGGGTCGTCCCGAGATAGTCGACGAGCACCTCGCGCGCCGGGTCGTAGACCATCGTCGCGTCGAACCGGCGCCGCCGATGCGGCCGTACCTGAAAAGTCCGGACGAACGTTAGGGTGGGCCGCCCGAAGGTGTCCCGATAGGCATAGTTCTCAATGCTGAACGGGATGTCATTTCCGGTCTCCGGGAACAGGATGTGCCGCAGCGTCCCGACGTGCAGGAACGGCACGGTGAACGCCGGCCCGCGCCACACCCGGTCCATCACCCCGGTCCCCACGCAGCCCTGGTCCCGCTCCCCGTCGACACCGAACCGCCGCTGCAGCCGCGGGTGCAGCCGCCCGAAGTCGTCGCCGAGCGCACGTTCGAACACCGAGGTCATCGCTGGTCACCCTTTCCCGGGCTTGCGTCGGCACCGTCGTGCCGACGGCGTGTGCGGGTGCTTGGGTACGCCGAAAGCCAGCAGAACCGCCGCCACCACGATCACCGGATGCCCACTCAGAGCGACGGCGGCGATCACGACCACCGAGCGCGACAGCACCTCGACCACGGCATGCCACCGGGCTCGCTCCGGCGGGACACCGTCCTCGAGCCAGAGGCGCAGCCGGTCGAACGACCACGCGGTCGCCCACCCGAACACCGGCCCGAAGACGAGATCGACCGCGCGCCCCACGATCCCCCACCGGGTGCGGTAGGCGTACCCGGTGAGGAAGCGCACCCCGCCACTGACCGGAACGTATCGCCAGTAGCCGGACCCCTCCTCGATCGGCGACCGCAGGTCGCTGGAGCCGAAGCGCAGCGCCGACACCGCCTCACCCCCGGCCGTCCGGCGCTCCCCGCTGTGCACACCGCGCCCGGCGATCTCCACCCCGGGCAGCACCGCCGTCGCATAGGTGAACGCCGCCGGTTCACTGCCGGGCACCGCGTCGATACGCCCGAACCGGACATCCCACCGCGCGTGCTCCCGATGATCCTGGGTCAGTTCCCAGACACGTTCCAGCGGCACCGCGATGGTCGTCTCGACATAGATCCTGGCCACAACACCCCTCCCCGAACAGGTTTGAGCGACCGCTCAAACCTAGCAGTTTTAAGCGATCGCTCAAAACCCTGAACGGCCGGCCCCGCAGCCGTCGGGATCAGCAGCCCACGCTCACCCGCGCGGGCCGGTCCTCTCGTCGTAGCGGGTGAAGTCGTAGCGGGTGAAGTCGTAGCGGGTGAAACCGGGTAGGACCGCGGCGAGCAGGCCGACCGCGCCGGTGCAGAGCAGGCCGCCGGAGACGATGGCGCCGCGCAGGCCGATCGCGGCCGCCATGCCGCCGGCCCGCAGCTGTCCCAGGGTCGGGCCGACCGAGAAGGACAACAGCTCGATGCCCCCGAGGCGCCCCCGGAAGTTGTCGGGAACGGTCTGGTTCCAGATCGTCTGCCGGAACAGGCCGCTGACCATGTCGGCGCCACCCGCCACGACCAGCAGGGCCAGGGCGAGCGCCACGTCGCCGGTCAGGCCGAACCCGGCGACGGCGAGTCCCCAGATCCCGGCGGCGATCAGGACCGCCAACCCGTGGCGATGCACCTGCCCGATCCAGGCGCTGGTCAGCGACACCAGCAGCGCTCCGACCGACATCGCCGAGTAGAGCAGCCCGAGGGACCAGGAAGCGCCCATCGACCCGATCTGCCACCGCATGCCCTGCACCGCATGCCCTGCACGGCGTCCCCCACGGGGAACGTCCGGCCCTCGTCAGAAACGGACGATCAGAAGCCCACACGGGCCCTGCGCACTGTGGTGGGGAGGCGTCACTCCTTGCCGGTCCAACGGTTCGACTCAGCGAAACCTACGCCAAGCGAGGTGCGGGCTGGCGCTCAGGGCCGCCTCAAGGGCTCCGAGGCACCCCTGAGCGCCGGCCAAGAGCGGGTCAGGTCAGCAGGCCGGCCAGGCAGGTGGCCAGGGCGGCGGCGCCCTCGTCGGCGTCGGTGGGCTCGACGTATTCCTCGGGGGCGTGCGACACGCCGGTCGGGTTGCGGACGAAGAGCATGGCGGTGGGCAGGTGGTCGCCGAGGATGCCCGCGTCATGGCCCGCGCCGGTGCCGAGCACGGGAGCGCTCGGCAAGTATGAACACAACCGGTCACGCAGACCGGCATCGAAGGTCACCGTAGGGCTGAAGGACTCCTCGGTCACCGTGGCCGTGCACTGCTCGGCGGCGGCCAGGTCGTGGGCGGCCGCGGAGATCTGGGCGACCAGGGACGCGGTCACCTCGTCGGCGGGGTGACGCACGTCGAGCCAGATGTCGACGCGGGAGGCGACCACGTTGGTGCCGCCGGGGATCGGCTGGAGACGCCCGACCGTCGCGCGCGCATCCGGGATCTTGCGGGCCAGATCGCGGACGGCGACCACGATCGCGGCCGCGGCCACCATCGGGTCGCGCCGGTCGGCCATCAGCGTGGTGCCCGCGTGGTTGCCCTGGCCGCGCAGCGTGATCCGCCAGCGCCCGTGGCCCAGGATCGCGTCGCCGACGGCGACCGGCTGGCCGAGATCGATCAGCCCGCGGCCCTGCTCGACGTGCAGTTCGACGAAGGCGCCGATCGCGCCCAGCCGGGCCGGGTCGGGTCCGATGTGCCGGGGATCGATTCCGGACTTCGTGAGCGCCGCAGCGTAGGTGATGCCGTCGGCGTCGGTGAGACCGCGTGCCCGATCCGGAGAGATCGCCCCGCTCATCAGGCGGGAGCCGAGACAGGCGACGCCGAAGCGCGCCCCTTCCTCCTCGGGGAAGACCACGATGGCGAAGGGCTTGCTGCCCAGGGTTCCGCTTTCGGTCATTCTGTCGTACGCAGACAGGGCCGAAGCGACCCCGAGCGGGCCGTCGAACGCGCCCCCACCAGGGACGGAGTCCAGATGGCTCCCGGTGACGACGGCGCCCTCACGTGATCCGCCGGGGCCGTACCGCCACGCCCAGATCGCGCCGTTGCGATCGGTCTCCACGTCGAGGGACCTGCGCGAAGCCTCGGCGACGAACCATTCCCGCAGCGTCATCTCGGCCGTGCCGAGCACGAAACGGCTGTAGCCGCCCCGGGCCGGATCCCGCCCGACGTCGGCGATGTCCGCGAGCAACGAGGGAACCGACGCGATCATGAAAGCCCCTGAGAGAGTCGGAAACGGTCAGCGGGAGCGGCCACACCGAGCGCCGAGTCGGCCACGATCGTGCCGAGCAGCGGGGCGAACTTGGCGCCGTGCCCGGAGCAGGGCGAGGCCACGGTGATCGCGCCGACGGTGTCGATGAGGAAGTCCTCGGTCGGCGTGGTGGTGAAGACGCAGGTGGTCTCGGCATAGGGTTCGGGAATCAGGCCGGGCAGAAAGCGAGAAACGTATTCCACGACCCGTTCCCGGTTGCGCGGGTCCACGACGCCGTCGTTGAAGGCCGAGCTCGGGATCGATGGGCCGGCGCTGTATTCGGCGAGCTTCTGCCCACGAAAGCCAGCGTCCCGCCCGCCCGGCAGGCTATAGGTCATGATGTCGGCCCCCTTGTGGATGAACGTGGGCCATTCCGCAACGGGATCCCGGTAGGGGAAGTGATACGCCTGCTCTTTCCGGATCCGCAGCGGCGGTAGCGAGAACGGGAGTTCGAGTGAGGGCAGCCATCCCCCGGCCGCGACGACCACGTGATCGACGGTGAGCATCTCGCCGTCGGCCGAGCGGAGCGCGACGCGGCCGCCCGTTTCGACCAGGCCGGTGAGAGTCCAGTCCGTGTGGACGGTCGCCCCGGCGGCGCGGGCCAGCGCGACCATGGCGAGCACCGCACGCTCCGCGTCGATCACCCCGGCGCCGGGGTGCCAGAGGACCGGTCCGTCGCCGGTGCGGATTCCCGGCCACCGTTGAGCGGCAGCCGAAGCCGACAGCAGTTCGTGCTCGACACCGACGGCGGCGAGAACGGAGGCCAGGGCGGCGGGGTCGCGGACCGACCCGAAATCCAGCGAGCCGGTCGGGCGGATGAACTGTTCTCCGGCCGCCCCGGCCAACTCGTCCCAATGGGACCGCGACTCGGCTACCAACCGTACATGAAAAGGGTCGGGATAAGCGTGACGGAAAATCCTGGCGGAACCGTGCGAGCTGCCCTGCGCATGGGCGGGCGCAGCCCGCTCCAGAAGTGTGACCGCGACGCCCCGCTGCGCCAATCGCCAGGCCGTCGCGGCGCCGGTGAGACCGGCGCCGACGACCGCGACCGAGCGAATCACAGGCCCGACCCGGGGATCCAGGACGTGCCCGCGAGCGGCACCCGGGCCATCGCGGCGGCCTCGATGGTGACCGCGACCAGGTCCTCCGGCTCCAGGTGGGTGACGTGCGCCTTGCCGCAGGCGCGCGCGATGGTCTGCGCCTCCATGGTGAGGACGCGCAGGTAGTTGGCGAGACGGCGGCCCGCCTCGACCGGATCGAGGCGCGCGGACAGCGTCGGGTCCTGCGTGGTGATGCCCGCCGGGTCGCGACCGTCCTGGAAGTCGTCGTAGAAGCCGGCGGCCGAGCCGAGCGCCTCGTATTCGGCCTGGTAGCGCGGGTCGTTGTCGCCGAGAGCGATCAGTGCGGCGGTGCCGATCGCGACCGCGTCCGCGCCGAGCGCCAGGGCCTTGGCGACGTCGGCGCCGGAGCGGATGCCGCCGGAGACGATCAGCTGGACGCCCTCCGGGCCCTGCCGGTGCACGCCGAGCTCCTGCAGCGCCTGCACGGCCTGGGGCAGCGCGGCGAGCGTCGGGATGCCCACGTGCTCGATGAAGACGTCCTGGGTGGCGGCGGTCCCGCCCTGCATCCCGTCGACCACCACCACGTCCGCGCCGGCGTGCACGGCGAGCTTGACGTCGTAGTACGTCCGGCTGGCACCCACCTTCACGTAGATCGGCTTCTCGTGGTCGGTGATCTCCCGCAGCTCCTGGATCTTGATGGTGAGGTCGTCCGGGCCGGTCCAGTCCGGGTGCCGGCACGCGCTGCGCTGATCGATGCCCTGTGGCAGCGTGCGCATCGCCGCCACCCGCGCGTTGATCTTCTGGCCGAGCAGCATCCCGCCGCCGCCCGGCTTCGCGCCCTGTCCGAGAACGATCTCGATGGCGTCGGCGCGGCGCAGGTCGTCGGGGTTCATCCCGTACCGGGACGGCAGGTACTGGTAGACGAGGTGCTTGGACTGACCGCGCTCCTCCGGCGTCATCCCGCCGTCGCCGGTGGTGGTCGACGTGCCGACCTCGGACGCGCCGCGCCCGAGCGCCTCCTTGGCCTGCGCGGAGAGCGCCCCGAAGCTCATCCCGGCGATCGTCACCGGGATGTCCAGGTGCAGCGGGAACTCGGCGTGGCGTCCACCGAGGACCACGTCGGTGCCGCAGGACTCCCGGTACCCCTCCAGGGGGTAGCGGGACATGCTCGCGCCGAGGAAGAGCAGGTCGTCGAAGTGCGGCAGGGAACGCTTCGCGCCCCAGCCGCGGATGTCGTAGACGCCGGTCGCCGCCGCGCGCTGGATCTCGTGGATGGTGGCCCGGTTGAAGGTGGCCGACTCGCGCAGATGACTCATCAGTACTCGTTTCCCGCGTGGAAGTGGTAGAGCTGCCGGGCCGAGCCGTACCGCGTGTAGTCCGCGGTGTCGTCGTCCGGGAATCCCGCCCGGTCGAGCAGGTCGCGCAGCTCCTTGTGGTGCTCCTCGCCCATCTGCTTGGCGACGCAGTCCGCGCCGAGCGAGGCGACGGCGCCCTTGACGTAGATCCGGGCCTCGTAGACGGAGTCGCCGAGCGCCTCCCCCGCGTCGCCGCGGACCACGAGCCGCCCGGCCTGGGCCATGAACGCGCTCATGTGGCCGATGCTCCCGCCGACCACGATGTCGGCGCCCTTCATCGAGATGCCGCAGCGGGCCGCCGCGTCGCCGGTGATGACGAGCAGGCCGCCGTGTGCGGTCGCGCCGGCCGACTGGGAGGCGTTGCCGTTGACCCGGACCGAGCCGCTCATCATGTTCTCGGCGACGCCGACACCCGCGTTGCCGTTGATGGTGACGTCGGCGAGCTGGTTCATCCCGGCCGCGTAGTAGCCGCAGTGTCCGTCGATGGTCACCTGGAGCGGGGTCTTGAGCCCGGCGGCGACACTGTGTTTCCCGTTGGGTTCGGTGATCGTCACCGTTCCGGATTCCAGGCGGTGCAGGGCCCGGTTGACCCCTTTGTCCATCGTGAAGATCAGCGAGTCCATGCGTAGATCCGTTCCGGCTCGGGTTCGAAGATGCGGGCCCGCTCGATGCCGGGCAGCCCGACCAGCGCGCGGTACTCGGAGGCCATCGCCACCCAGTCGCCGGTCTCCGCGATCACCGCGGGCTTGCAGGCGATCGCGTCCCGGACCACGGCGAACGAGTCCCGGTTCGAGACCAGCAGCGTGTAGAAGCCGTCGAACTCGGCGCAGAGGCTCTTCAGCGCGCTCTCCACGTCGAGCCCGTCGGCGAGCGCCTGCGCGACGAAGCGGGCACCGACCTCGGTGTCGTTCTCACTGTCGAAGATCACGCCCTTCGCCCGCAGGTGGCGCCGGATGGTGGCGTGGTTGCTGAACGAGCCGTTGTGCACCAGGCACTGGTCCGGTCCGACGGCGTAGGGATGCGCTCCGGAGGGCGTCACGGCCGACTCGGTCGCCATCCGGGTGTGCCCGACCCCCTGCCACCCCTGCGCCCGCTCCAGCTGAAACGTCGCGGCCAGCTCGCGGGGATGCCCCACGCCCTTGAGGACGGTGAGATCCTCACCGAAACCGGCCACCAGAGCATCGGGCATCTTTTCCCGTACGGCCTGAAGAAGCGCGTCGACCGCCATCGGGGCGTGCACGATCTGGGTCTCCCCCAGGTCGATGACGGTCGCCCCCTCGATCGGTGGAACCGCGGTGGCCAGCACCGTCACCGTCGCGTGCCCCGGCGGGGACCAGACCGGGTCGCCGTAGACGGCCACGCCCGCCGAGTCGGCGCCGCGCTCGGACATCTCGCAGAGCATCCCGGTGAGCAGCTCGCCCAGCCTCGGGTATAAATCCCGATTTCTCAAATGTAGCCCGACAATTCCACACATATCTCGGTAAATCCCTTCAGAACGCCTGGAGGTACTGGTTGATCTCCCAGGGCGACACGGCGCTGTGCCAGGCGAAGAACTCATCCCGCTTGAGCTGGGCGAAGTAGGCGGCCACACCCCCACCGGCGGCGTCCAGCACCCCGGTGAGCAGGTCGTCGGCCTCGAAGGCCTGGATCGCGTCGAGGAGGGTGAGCGGCAGCGCGTCGCCCTTGGACTCGCCGCTGCCGGGCGCGCCGGGGTCGAGTCCACGGGCGATGCCGTCCAGCCCCGCGCCGAGCGCCGCCGCGATCGCCAGGTACGGGTTCGCCGAGCCGTCCCCGCCGCGCAGCTCCACCCGCTGGTCGTCGGGCACCCGGACGTAGTGGGTGCGGTCGTTGCCGCCGTAGGTGGCGTACCGCGGGGACCAGGACGCGCCGGAGGAGGTGGCGACCGCGCCGGTCCGCTTGTACGAGTTGACCGTCGGCGCGAGCAGGGCCTGGAGCGCGCAGGCGTGCTCCAGCACCCCGGCGACGAAGGCGTAGGCGGTCGGCGACAGGCCCAGCCCGCGGTCGTCCCCGCCCGCCGGGAACACCCGGTCGTCGCCGCTGGTCAGCGACATGTGCAGGTGCAGGCCGTTGCCGGTCCGGTCGGCGAACGGCTTCGGCATGAAGGTCGCCGTCATCCCGCGCCGCTCGGCGAGCATGGTCAGCAGGTAGCGCAGGGTGATCACGCGGTCGGCCGTGGTCAGCGCGTCGGCGTACGCGAAATTCTGTTCGAACTGGCCGTTGCCGTCCTCGTGGTCGTTGGCGTAGTTGCCCCAGCCGAGGTCGTTCATCGCGGTCGAGACGGCGGTGAGGTGCTCGTACATCCGGGTAACGCCGCGCGCGTCGTAGCAGGGCTGCGCGGCGGTGTCGTGCGCGTCGGCGGGGCGCAGGCCACCGTCGCCGTCCCGTTCGACCAGGAAGTACTCCACCTCGGCGCCGACCCAGGGCCGATAGCCGGCCTCGGCGGCGCGGGCCAGCATCGCCTTGAGGATCACCCGGGGCGCGTACCTCCAGGGCACGCCGCCGACGTGCGGGTCACAGTGCACGATCGCCAGGCCCGGCTTGAGGAACGGCACCGGCGTGAACGAGGAGGGGTCCGGGACGGCCATCAGGTCCGGGTCCTTCGGCTGCTGGCCGATCGCGCCGACGGCGTACCCCGCGAAGCCGACCCCCTCCGTGGCCAGCGCCTCGATCGCCTCGACCGGCACCAGCTTCGCGCAGGGCTTGCCGCGCAGGTCGACGAAGAGCGCCAGGACGAACCGCGTCCCGCTCTCCTCGGCGAGCCGCGCCAACTCCGATGCCTGTGACACGTGACCTCCCCAGATGATTCTTCACAAGAAACTCCGTTTCACAAGAGTGAACCGAGTCTCTGTTACGGAACGACGCGCGCCGCGTTACAGCCGCGGTGCCGTAGTCCGCCGGATCTAGGGTGTAAGGCATGACTTCCCTTGCCAGCCGTACCGTTGCCGCGCTGCGTAGTGAGCACGACAGCCTCGCGGCTCTCGTACCGGCCCTCTCCGCCGAGCAGCTGACCGGCACGTCCGCCGCCTCCGCCTGGACGGTCGCCGACGTCCTGTCGCACCTCGGCAGCGGTGCCGAGATCACCCTGGCCGGCTTCCGCGCCGCGACCGGCGAGTCCGCGGCCCCCGGCCCGGACTTCAACCAGGGCGTGTGGGACCACTGGAACGCGCTGAGCCCGCAGGACCAGGCCACCGGCTCCATCGAGTCCGACGAGGCGCTGGTCACCGCCCTCTCCGCGGTGCCGGACGCCCGTCACGACGAGCTGCGGGTCAAGACCTTCCTGCCCGAGCCGGTCCCGTTCGCGTCCTTCGCCGCCCTCCGCCTGAGCGAGACGGCCCACCACGGCTGGGACGTCCGCGCCGGCCTCGACCCGTCGGCCACCCTGCCCGACGAGTCCGCCGCGGTCCTGGCCGAGCACCTGAGCGGCGGCCTGGCCTTCCTGCTCGGCTTCATCGGCAAGCCGAAGGAGGCCGCCGAGCCCGCCGTCGTCGAGATCACCGGCACGCCGTACCGCATCACCATCGACGACTCGACCCGCCTGACCACCGAGCCCCTGCCCGCCACGGCCACCTACTCCGGCTCCCTGGAGTCGGCCCTGCGCCTGCTCTACGGCCGCCTCGCCCCCGAGCACACCCCCGACGACCTCACGGTCACCGGAAACATCACCCTCGACACCCTGCGCGCGGTCTTCCCCGGCTTCTGATGTGGATGAGGTGCGGGTAGGATTCTGGTTCTCGGCAGAGCGCCTGCCCGCGCCACCAATGGCTGCCCACGTCGACCATGAGACGTGGCCAAGAGTCTCCGACTCAGCGCAGTGAATCCCGCACGGCCGACGTGTGCCGTCCGTCTAACTGGGCAGCGTGGGTGTCCGTTGAGGACGTGATGGGCATGTTCGAGAGGTTCACCGATCGGGCGCGCCGGGTGGTTGTCCTGGCGCAGGAGGAAGCCCGGATGCTCAACCACAACTACATCGGGACCGAGCACGTGCTGCTCGGGCTCATCCACGAGGGCGAGGGCGTCGCGGCGAAGGCGCTGGAGAGCCTGGGCATCTCCCTCGAAGCGGTCCGCCAGCAGGTCGAGGAGATCATCGGGCACGGGCAGCAGGCGCCGAGCGGGCACATCCCGTTCACGCCGCGGGCGAAGAAGGTGCTGGAGCTCTCCCTGCGGGAGGCGCTGCAGCTCGGGCACAA